>DASSPG010000023.1:0-50984 GCA_035699725.1 Candidatus Limnocylindrales bacterium
CCCAGGGCCGCCGCCGCGCGGCCCGCTCGTCCGGTCTCGCGGGCGAGGAGAACGACGCCGGCCATCGCCGCGGCCCGCACCACCGATGGCGAGGCACCCGCGAAGACGACGTACAGGAGAATCGCCGGGACCAGGACGAGCGTGCGCCGTCGCCGTCCGAGGCGACCGGCCAGCGCGGCCACGGTGGCCGCGACGATGGCGATGTTCCAACCCGAGATCGCCACGATGTGACTCGCCCCGACCGTCGTGAAGTCGGCCGCGAGGGCGCGGTCGACCCGGTCGCGGAGGCCGATGACGATCCCGGCCGCGAGCCCGGCCTCGGGCTCCGGGATCGCCGCTGCCAGCGCGTCGGCCGATGACCGGCGGAGGCGCTCGAGCATCGCGCCCGGCCCGGCCGCCCGGCCCGCCACGACGAGCTCACGGGCGCGGATCGTGCCCGTGACCCCGATCCGATCGAGGTACGCGCCGTACGGACCGGCGGGCGGGGCCTCGATCCCACCGTCGATCGTGACGATGTCGCCGGGCTCGATCTCGGGGTAGCGCGGCAGCGTCGCAGCCACCAGCCAGCTCGTCCGGCCTGGTCCGCCGATCCGGACCGTCGCGACCTGCTGGCCCTCGCGGTTCGACCCGCGGCTCTCGACCGTCGCGATCCACGGGCCGTGACCGTCCGGCAGCGGTGGTGCGCTCGCGGCCCCGGCGCCACCGAGCAGGATCCGGAGGCCCAGGGCCAGGCTCCCGAGGGCGACCGGCAACAGGAAGCGGATGCGCGCCCACGGCGAACCGGTCGCGACCCTCGGCGACCGGCTGCGCGGAGCGGCTGCGAGCGCCAGCGCCAGCCCGGCTGCCGCCATCCCCACGACGAGCGCACCGACCGCCGGTGCAGCGAGCGCGCCGAGGGCGGCCCCGATCGCGAGCCAGCCGCTTGCGGTCATCGGACGATGACGAGATCCGCGAGCTTCTCGAGCGTCGCCGCCCCGAGGACCTTGCGCGCCCGGAGGTCGTCGAGCGACGCGAACGGCTGCTCCTCGCGCGCGGCGATGATCTTTGCCGCGGTCACCGGCCCGATGCCCGGCAGGGCGTCGAGCTCGCTCGCGCTGGCCCGGTTCAGGTCGACGGGCCCGCCGGCCGCTCCTCCGGTTGGGCCGCCGCCCACAGCCGGCGAACCCGCCGGATCGTCGCGCGACGGGACGATGATCTGGTCACCGTCACGCAGCACCGCCGCGAGGTTGAGCACCCGCCCGACCCGATCCACGGCGACGCGCGGACCGAAGCCGCCGGCGGCCTCGACCGCATCCGCCACGCGCGCGCCGACGGCAAGGCGCACCACACCGGGCCGGACGACCGCACCCTGGACATCCACGACGAGCTCGGCCGCCGTCGATTCTGCCGGTCGCGCGGCGTCGTCGGCCAGCATCTGTGCCGCTTCGCCCGGGCTGAGGCCGTCGACCGCCACGGATCCCGTGTCGTTGCCCGCGACCAGCCAGACGGCGGCCCCGACCAGGACGGCCGCGGCCGCCAGGGCGATCGCCGTCCACGGTCGAGCGGCAGAGCTCGGCGACGCCGCGGGCGGCGGCGGAGCGCTCTCGAGGACCCGCCAGGGAGCGGTCGACTCGTCCATCCGAACCTCCGGGGCGGGCGAGGTGCGGCGGCGAGGAGCCCAAGGCGATGGCTCGACGCCCCGCGACGTTGGGGGCACTTCCGACGTCGGCGGGGCGTCTGGCGACACGGTATCGAAGCCGGCTTATCTGGCGCTTATCCGCCGACGCCAGGATTCGGCGGGCCGCGGCCCGCTACGCTGCACCGGTGCCGGATCCTGTGGCCACCCAACGTCGCCCCGGCGCGGGCGGGTTGCGCGAGGCCATGGCCAACGATGGGATCCGTCGGCTCGCGACGTCCTGGACCCTCGGGATCGCCGCCGACTCGGCGTTGACCGTCGTCCTGCTCGTGGTCGTCTTCAATCTCGGCGGCGTCGTCGCGGCCGGGTTGATCGGCGCCGTGCGCATGGTGCCGGCCGTCGTTGCCGGCATGGTGTCGGGCGCCTTCGTCGAGCGCTACCGGGGCGACCGGATCCTCGTCGCGCTCGGACTGGTTCGTGCCCTGAGCGCCGGCCTGACTGCACTCGTGATTGCCACCGCCGGCAACAGCCGGGCCGACCACGAGGCGACCCTTGCGGCCCTCTTCGCGCTGGCCGGCGTCTCCGCCACGGCGGCTGCCCCGATCCGGCCGACGCAGATCACCCTGATGCCCGCGCTCGCCCGCAGCCCCCGCGAGCTCGTCGCCGCCAACACGGCCTGGAGCACCGGCGAGGCGCTCGGGGCGTTCGGCGGGCCGATCCTTGCGGGGGTCCTGATGGGTGCCAGCCGGCACGAGGTCGCCGCGGCCGCCGCGGCGCTGGCGTTCCTCGTGACCGCGCTGCTCTCCGTGGGCCTGCGATTCGAGCAGGCCCGTGATGCAGCAGGGGGCGCGGCCGCCGCGGGCCGCGGCCTGCGCCTCGCCGACGGCCTGGCTGCCATCCGCCGGCGCCCGGTTCTCGGCTGGACGCTCGTCGGCGTCCACGGGCAGGTCATGACCCGGGGCCTGCTGAACGCCCTGTCAGTCGTCGCGGCCATCGAGCTCCTCGACATGGGGCAGGCCGGTCCGGGCCTGCTCGCCGCCGCGATCGGGCTCGGCGGCCTGGTCGGCGCGGTGCTTGTCCTGGCGTCGGCCCGGCCGGACAACCTCGTCCGGACCCAGGTCATCGCCCTCGTGTTCTGGGGCGCCCCGATCGCGCTCGTCGGCGTCGTCCCGCTCACCGCCGTGGCGATGGTCGCGATGGTCGTCCTGGGTGTCGCGAACGCCGCCTACGACGTCGCCCTCTTCACGACCTTGCAGCGTGGGTGCCCGAATGACGACCGCGCGCCGGTGATGTCGGTGGTCGAGGGAGCGATCGGCCTGGGCGCCGTGTTCGGCAGCCTGCTCGCCCCGGTCCTGCTGCTGGCCCTCGGAACGCGCGGAGCGCTGATCGTCGCCGGATCGATCCTGCCGATCCTCGCCGTGGTGATCCATCTCCGGATCGGGCGTGGCGCGCCGATCGCGGTCGTGAGCGAGCCGCTCGTCGAGCTGCTCCGCCGTGTCCCGGCATTCGAGGCGCTGCCGCTGACGGCCGTTGAGCGGCTCGCCGATGGGCTCGAGCCGTTCCGGGCCGAACCCGGCACCGTCCTGATGGCCCAGGGAGAGCCCGGGGATCGGTTCCTCGTGATCGCGACCGGGGAGGCGGAGGTCGAAGTGGACGGACAGCTGACGAACCGGCTGGGGCCGGGCTCCGGTGCCGGCGAGATCGCCCTGCTGCGCCGGAGCCCCCGGACGGCCACGGTCCGGACGCTCACGCCGGTGACCGGCTACAGCGTCGATGCGGCGACGTTCCTCGCCGCGGTTGCGGGGCCGGCCGCGGCCGCCATCACCGAGCGGATGGCCCAGGCCAACCTGCAGCGAGGGTCGATCCGGGAGCCTGCCGGGACCCGGGAATGACATCGGCGTCGGCTCGACGGGCCACCGCGACGGCGGCCCGAGCCACGAGACGCCGAGCGCGGGCGAACCGCGGGGTCGCCGGTCGAAGGCTGGCGGCGAGACGCGCGGCGCGCGCCTCGGCCTCACGCTCGCGCGCGACGTCCAGGGCGAGGAAGAGGAGATGGCTGTGCATGTCGGGCCTCGCTGCGGAGCGATCGGAGAAGGGTGGATCAGCGAGCGTGGTCGTCACCGATCGACGGGCGGCTGTCGGAGCCCCAGCGGGCAGCGACGAGGTCGAGCCCGACCAGGGAGATGACGATGGCGAAGAGGGCGATCATTCCGTCCATCGGAGCCTCCGATCTCCGGTGTACTAACCGGTGTCGAAAGATTTATTGGTTACTCGCACTCTAACCCCTTGCGCGTAACCTGTCAAGCGATATAGAGTGGTTATGTGAGCACGATCCCCACTCCGACGGCCCCCCACCGACCGGCGTCCGGCGACCACGTCCACGGCGACGTCCCGATCGAGACCGCCTTCGACTTCCTGAACACGCTGGAGCTCGAGGACGGTGCACTCGTCGAACGCCTGACCTCGCTCGAGGCCGCCGCCGCCTGGCTGGCCGGCGCGCACGTGGTGGGCGATCCCGGTGCGATCACGGCGATCGCGACGAGCGACCCCGACCGCGAGGCGGCGCTCGAGCGCCTGGTCACGACGCGGACCGCACTCCGCGATGTCGCCCATGCCGTGGCTCACCATCGGGCGCCCAGCCGTCAGGCCATCGAGGAGGTCAACCGGGCGCTGCGATCACGCGAGCGCGTCGAGCTCGTCGCCGCCGAGGACGGCGTGCGGCTCGGGCACAGCCACGTCGGCGACATCGTGGACGACGTCCTCGCCCGCCTCGCCGAGCCGATCGTGCGCGAGATCGGGTCGGGCCACGACGACCGCGTCCGGGTCTGTGCCAACGACTCCTGCCGCTGGATCTTCTACGACGAGTCGCGCTCCGGCCGACGACGCTGGTGCGATATGGCGACCTGCGGCAACCGGGCCAAGGCGCGCCGCCACCGGGAGCGCCAGAAGGCCGCCGAGGACCCCGCCGCGAGCGCCTGACCCGGGCGGACCGCCGCGCCGGATCAGGCGAGGAGCGCGCGGACCTCGGTCCCGAGGCGGGTCATCGACTCTTCGTCAAAGGGGCTCGGGAAGCCCGCGATGAGGTGGTGGTAGCCGATCTCGAGGTACGGCGCGATGTACGCCGCCACGTCCTCCGGCGTCCCGACCGGCTGGTCCTTCCACGGCTCGGCGTTGCCGTTGCGCTCGAAGATCGCGTCGGCGACCGTGCGCGCCTCCTCGCGCGAGTCGCGGATCACGACGACGCCGAGGCCTGCTGTCCGCTCGATCTCGGACGGGTCCCGCCCGACCGTCGCGCAGTGACGGAGGAGGACCTCCTCCTTGTGGCGGACCTTCGCGATCCCGCCGCCGACGTTGTTCGCATCGGCGTACTTCGCGACGAGCTTGAGTGTGACCTGCTCGCCGCCCCCTCCGATCAGGAGCGGCAGCCGGTCCTGGACCGGCGGCGGATCGTTCCGGACGGCGCGTGCCTTGTAGCGCGGGCCCTTGGCCGTCGGACGCTCGTTGCGGAGCATCCCGCGCAGGATCGGGAGGGCCTCGCCGAGCCAGCGCAGTCGCTCCGGGAACCCGTCTCCGAACTCCAGGCCGTAGGCGATGTGCTCCTCCTCGAACCACGCTCCGCCGATCCCGAGGGTCGCGCGGCCGCCCGAGATGTGGTCCAGGGTCGTCGCCATCTTCGCGGTGAGGGTCGGCTCGCGGAAGGTGTTTGCGCCGACCATCAGCCCGATGCGGATGCGCTCGGTCGCCTGCGCCCAGGCCGCCAGGGTCAGCCAGCCCTCGTGGATCGGCCCGTCGCTGCTGCCGACGATCGGGTAGAGGTGGTCCCAGGTCCAGAGCGAGTCGTAACCGAGGCGCTCCGCCCGGACGCCGGCCTCGAGGAGGGACGGCCAGTCGGTGTACTGGTTCCAGCAGAGCGCGCCGAGGCGAAGGTCGGGCATGGGTTCTCCGGGCATGTGGCTTCGGGAGTCCAAAGGGTATCGCGATCGGGCCAACTCATCGCTGGGCCGCCGCGAAGCGGCTCGGCGTGCGTGCCCGACATGGCATGCTGATCCCCCATGGCGCAACCCGCAGTCCGCGGGTCCGCGTCGCCGCGCGATCCGATCGGGAGGAGACAGGTACGAGATGATCGCGGACCCGGAGACCGCCAACGAGATCGAGGAGCTGATCCACGAGACCTACCGACGCATGTCGACGCCGGGGGCGGACCCAGGAGCGTTGTTCGCCCACGAGGACATGGCGGTCGCCGGATCGGGCCAGGGCGAGCTCATGGATGGCCCCGATGTCGTCGGCGACGTGGCGCGGATGATCGCGTCCCAAGGGTTCACGTGGACCGCGGAGCAGATTCGGATCTGGCGCGAGGGAGACGTCGCCTGGGCGCAGATCCTGGGCCACGTGGTGACGCGCCGCGACGGCCAGCAGGAAACCGTGCCGTACTGGACGACCGGCGTGTTCGCGCGCGAGGCGGGGGCCTGGCACTGGCGCTACTGGGGAGGCGCGGAGCCGCAGGCGGAGCCTCGGGTGTAACGCGCGAGGCCGTCAGGCCGATCTCGGCCGACGCCCGCTAGAGCTGCTCCCACTCCACCCAGCGCCGCCCGTCCCAGAACCGGTGCCACGTCCGGCCGTCGCGGCCGGTCGCCCAGACATCGATCCGCTCGGCCGACCACGACGAGGCCGCCGCGCCGCGCGTCGGGTCGAGCGCGCCGCCGAGCGACTCCCACGGATGCCAGCTCTCGCCGTCCCAGTAGCGATTCCAGAGCTCGCCGTCCGGGAAGACCGAGAACACCTGGAGCTGGTCGACCGCCCAGGCGGTGGCGCCGGGCGTCGAGGCCGGGGTCCCGCCGAGCGACTCCGTTTCGAGCCAGCGTTCGCCGTCGAACGCGGCGTGGAGGAGGTCGCCCTCCGGCCCGATCCAGAACCGGTCGATCCGGTCCGGGCCCCAGGAGGTCGCGGCGACGCCGGTCGCGCTGACGCTCACGGCCGGGCCTCGGTCAGGCCGTCGGGATCGGGCAGGACGGCCCCGTCGGCGGTCACGGTCAGGCCTCGCGGACCACGATGTTCACGAGCCGGCCGCCGCCCGCCTGGATAACCTTGAGCGGCGCGCGGCCGGCGAGGAGCGCCTGGACCTTCTCGCTGGCGAGAGCCGCCCGTTCCAGGTCCGTGCCCGAGATGTCCGATGGGACGACGATCCGGTCGCGGACCTTGCCGTTGACCTGGACCGGGACCTCGCGGGTCGCCTCGGCGACGGCGGACTCGTCGACCGCCGGCCACGACTCCCGGTGGATGGAGGACCACGGCACGCCCGCGGCGGCCAGGCGCCGCGACCAGAGCTCCTCGGTGATGTGCGGGGCGGCCGGGGCCAGCATCAAGAGGGCGAGGCGGACGGCCTCGTCCCACTCCTCGGAGCCCGCGACAGGCGAGCCGCGGAAGCGCATCAGGACGTTCGCCAGCTCCATCAGCCTGGCGATCATCGTGTTGAAGTGGAAGGCCTCGTAGTCGGCGGTGACGGCCTTCAGGGTCCGATGGGCGGCCTGCCGGATCCGGAGCCGCGCGTCGGCCTCGTCGACGCCCGACGGCAACGACCCGCTCTCGGGATCGCCGGGCTCGCGACCGTGGGGGTCGAGCGCGATGGTCCACAGCCGGTTGAGGAAGCGGTGGACGCCGCCGATCCCGGTCGGGCTCCACGGGCCGCCCTGGTCCCACGGCCCCATGAACATCAGGAACAGCCGGATCGTGTCCGCGCCGTAGCGGGCGACGAGGTCGTCCGGGTCGACGACGTTGCCCCGCGACTTCGACATCCGCTCGCCGTCGAGGCCCAGGATCTGGCCCTGGTTGAACAGGCGCCGGAACGGCTCGTCCTGCTCGATCAACCCGATGTCGCGCATCATCTTGGTGAACTCGCGGGCGTACAGCAGGTGCATGACCGCGTGCTCGGAGCCACCGGTGTACTGGTTGACCGGCGTCCAGCGGTCGACGACCTCGCGCTGGATCGGCCCGCCGGCGTTCTCGGGCGACAGGTAGCGATACCAGTACCACGACGAATCGATGAACGTGTCCATCGTGTCCGTCTCGCGCCGGGCGGGCTCGCCGCACGTCGGGCACGTGACGTTGAGGAACGCCTCGTCGCGGGTGAGGGGGTTCTCGCCGCTGCCGCGGTAGTCGACGGTGTCGGGCAGGCGGACCGGCAGGTCCTCCTCGGGCACGGGCACGATCCCGTCCCGATCGCAGTAGATCACCGGGATCGGGGTGCCCCAGTAGCGCTGGCGGCTGATCAGCCAGTCGCGCAGCCGGTAGGTCACCGCCGACCGGCCCTTGCCCTCCGCCTCGAGCGCGCCGACGATCGCGGCCCCGCCCTCGTCGGCCGGCAGCCCGCTGTACGGGCCGCTGTTGACCAGCCGCTCGCCGGCGGCGTGGGCCACGTAGGCCCCGTCGGCCAGGTCGCGCTCCTCGTCGCCGGGGGCGGCCACGACGCGCCGGATCGGGAGGCCATGGGCCGTGGCGAACGCGTAGTCCCGGTCGTCGTGGGCGGGCACGGCCATGATCGCGCCGGTGCCGTAGCCACCGAGGACGTAGTCGGCGACGAAGATCGGGATCCGCTCGCCGTTGATCGGGTTGACCGCGTCGCCGCCGATGGCGACGCCCGTCTTCTCGCGATCCGTGGACAGCCGGTCGATCTCGGTCCGGTCGGCGGCCTGGGCGACGTAGGCCTCCACGTCGGCGCGGCGGTCGGGCGCGGTCAGCTCCGCGACGAGCGGGTGCTCCGGGGCGAGGACCATGAACGTCGCCCCGACCAGCGTGTCCGGGCGGGTCGTGAAGACCCGCAGCTCGGCGCCGCCGGCGTGGTGATCGGACGGGGCGGTGGTGAAGACGATCTCGCCGCCCTCGCTCCGCCCGATCCAGTTGGTCTGCATCGTCTTGATCGGCTCGGGCCAGTCGAGCCCGGTGAAGTCGAGCAGCTCGTCGGCGTACTTGGTGACCTTCAGGTACCACTGGGCAAGGTCGCGCTTCTCGACCTTCGCCCCGCAGCGCCAGCAGTGGCGGTCGACGCCTTCGACCTGCTCCCGGGCGAGGGTCCCGTCGTTCGGGCACCAGTCGACCGGGGAGGTCTGGCGGTAGGCGAGGCCGGCCTTCAGGAACTGGAGGAAGAACCACTGGTTCCAGCGGTAGTAGGCCGGGTCCGCGGTCACGACCTCGGCGTCCCAGTCGAACGTCGCGCCCATCATCCGGAGCTGCCGGCGCATGTTGTCGATGTTCGACATCGTCCAGTCGCGCGGGTTGATTCCGTTCTTGATGGCGGCATTCTCGGCCGGCAGCCCGAACGCATCGAAGCCGATCGGGTAGAACACGTTCTCGCCGTGCATCCGGTGGAACCGCGCGATCGCGTCGGTCGGGGTCTTGATGTACCAGTGGCCGATGTGGATGTCGCCCGACGGATACGGGTACATCGTGAGGAGGTAGTACTTCGGCCGGGACGCGTCGGACAGGTCCGTCCGGTACAGCCCGAGCTCGTCCCAGGCCTTCTGCCAGCGCGGCTCGATCGTGGCCGGGTCGTAGCGCTCGACCCGGCTGCGCTCGGTCTCGGTCGTCACGGTCGGCTCACGTCTCCGGAATGAACGAACCCCCCGCCGATCCGGCAGGGGGCGGTCGAAGGACTGGATCGGACGGGTTACCGGCGAGGAAATGGTGGAGCTAAGGGGGCTCGAACCCCTGACCTTCTGAATGCCATTCAGACGCTCTCCCAGCTGAGCTATAGCCCCATGCCGGAGCGGCAGGATAGCACGGCCCGCTCGGGGGCGGCCCTCGCGGCCGCGCCGCCCGGCTCGCCCGACGTGACGCGGCCGCACGCCACGCGCCTATCCTCAGGGCCGGTCCCGGCCCGCAGATCGGAGCGACATCATCCAGGCCCGCGACCCCGGTTGGCTCCTGACCCTCGCGTTCGGCGGAATCGCCCTCGTCGCCACGGCCGCCGCCATCACCACGCGCCTCTCGGGCGCCTCGGAGCTGGCGGTCGTCCCGACGGAGGGCTGGCCGTGGACCGCGACCGGCGTCGGCGTCGTGCCGGCGGCGCCCGGCAGTCAGTTCCTCGCGGGTGACCAGGTCAGCGCCATCGACGGCCGGCCCCTCGTCGCCTGGGCCGACGAGGCCATCACCCGCCTCCTCGAGCCGGATCCGCCGCCCGGAACGAGCGTGGCGTTCGACGTCGTCCGCGACGGCCGGTCGATCCGCCTGGACGTCGCCCTGGCGCCGTTTCCGCTTGGGCGGTTCGGGAGCGCGCCCGTGGGCCTGCTCGGGTTCGGCGCGGGAGTCCTCCTCCTGTCGATCGTCCTGCTCGTCCGCCGGCCGCGCTCGACGGCCCTCCGGCTGCTGTTCATCGGCGCCGCGGCGAACGCCGCCGATATCGCCGCCTGGTCGACCGCGCTCCAGCCGACGGACTTCCGGTTCGGCAGCCCGTTCCTCGTCGCGTTCGGCCTGGCCCCCGCGTTCAACATCGTGTTCTGGTCGACGGTCGTCCACATCCTGACGATCTACCCGGTCCGCAGTCCGCTGTCCGTCCGGCAACCGATCCTCGTGCCCCTCATCTACGCGGCTCCGCTCGTGGCGTTCGCGGTCCTCGTCGCCGCTGCCCGCGTCGGTGCCCCGAACAGCCTCGTCTGGCTCGATCGGTCCGCGAGCGTGGTCGGCCTCGTGGCGTCCGGGATGATCGTGGCGATCCTCGTTGCCACCGCAGCCGGCTACCGCCGGGCGTCCGCCCCCGTGCGCCGGTCCGTTCGTTGGATCGCGGTCACACTCGTCGTCGCGGCGGTCGCGACCCTCGTCCTGCTGACGGGTCCCATCGCCCTGACCGGGTCGCCGCTCCTGGAACGGACCTTCGTCTCGTTGCTCGCTCTGCCGGTGCCCATCGCGATCGCGGCCGCCGTCGTTCGCGATCGCGTGTTCCAGGTCGCGCTCCTCACGCGCCGCCAGGAGCAGATCGTGGCCGCTCGCGAGGACGAGCGGCGTCGGCTCCGTCGGGAGCTCCACGACGGCCTGGCGCCGACGCTGGCGGGGGCCGCCCTCAAGCTCGATCTCGCGCGGTCGGTCGTCCGTTCCGACCCGGCGGCGAGCGAGGCGGCGATCGACGAGGCACGGGCGGCCGTCCGCGGCACGATCCAGGAGATCCGCCGGGTGAGCCGCGAGCTCCGACCGCCGACACTGGACAGCCTCGGCCTGGTCGGTGCGATCCGGGCGCAGGCGGCCGCCCTGCGATCGGAGGGGAGGAGCGGGGCCGGGCCGGAGATCCTCGTCGAGGCGTCGTCCGCGCTTGCCGGCCTGCCCGCGGCCGTCGAGATCGCGGCGTACCGGATCGCCGTCGAGGGCATGATGAACGTGATCCGCCACGCGGTCGCGACGACCTGTCGCGTCCGGCTCGAGCTGGCCGGCGACGAGCTCCGGATCGAGGTCCTGGACGACGGGATCGGCATGCGGGACGAGGCGACCGGCGTCGGGCTGCGCTCGATGCGCGAGCGAGCGGCCGAGGTGGGAGGTGACGTCATGATCGATGAACGCGACGGCAGGGGGACCGTGCTGCTCGCGCGCCTGCCCGTCGACCGGGCCACGCTGGGCCCGGCGTGACGTGAGCGAGCCGACCGATCGGGCCGGTGCCGCCGAGCCCGGCGAGCGCGACGAGCCGATCCGGGTCCTGATCGCCGACGACCACCCGGTCTTCCGTGACGGCCTGCGCGGCCTCGTCGACCGCGCGCCGGACCTCCAGCTCGTCGGCGAGGCGACGACCGGGTCGGAGGCCGTGGCCCTCGCCGAGCGGACGGACCCCGCCCTCGTCCTCATGGACATCTCGATGCCCGAGATGACGGGCATCGAGGCGACGCGCCGGATCCTCGCCGCTCATCCCGCGATCGGCGTCCTGATCCTGACCATGTCGGAGGACGACGAGTCGCTCTTCGCTGCGATGCGCGCCGGCGCGCGCGGGTACATCCCGAAGGACGCCGATAGCGACGAGCTCCTGCGCGCGATCCGGGCCGCCGCGGTCGGCGAGGCGATCTTCGGAGCGTCCATCGCGCGCCGGATGATGACGTTCTTCGCGGCGGGGCCGCGCGGCCCCGCCGATCCGTTTCCGGAGCTGACCGAGCGCGAGCACGAGATCCTCGAGCTCATCGCCGGGGGACGCTCGAACGGCGACATCGCGCAGCGGCTCGGCATCACGGGCAAGACCGTCCGGAACCACGTCGCCAACGTGTTCAACAAGCTCCAGGTCGCCGACCGGAGCCAGGCGATCGTGCGAGCCCGCGAGGCCGGGCTGGGAACCGACTCCGCCCCTCGTTGAGATCTGCCCGGATCCTCGCCCGGCCACCCGGGACTGCGGGCTCATGCGCCCGGGACATCCGCCCATCGATACCTCCGCCATGCGGTCGCACCGACCGCGAGCGAAGGGGACACGATGGACCAGGAACTCGACCAGCTCATCACCGGGGTGATCGTCGAGGAGACGCCCGCCCTCGAGCGCTACGTCCGATCTCTCGTCCGCGATCCGGACGAGGCGGCCGACATCGTCCAGGAAGTCTGCCTCCGGCTGCTCGTCACCAGCCGGGCCCAGGGTCTGCCCGCCACCCCCGGGGCGTGGATGAACCGCGTCGCCCACAATGTCGTCATCAGCTCCGCGCGCCGACGCCAGACCGTCGGCCGCTACGCCCACGCCCTCGTCGATCGCGACGTCGCCCCCGCCGTGGACGAGGCGGCGCTGGAACGCGAGCGGAGCCGCGAGCTCGCGGAGGCGCTGGCCGCCACGCGCGGACCCGATCGCGACGCCCTCGTCATGGCCGCGACCGGCCATCCCACCCGCGACATCGCGGCCCGCCTCGGTCGGACCGAGATCGCGACCCGGACACTCCTCTGCCGGGCCCGGAGCCGGATGCGCAGCCGTCTCCTCGCCGCCGATCTCGCCTGATCGGGCGCCCGATCCAGGCGCAGGACGTTGCCCGGGCACACCAAAGAACGCCATCGGTCCTATCAACCGATGACACGAAAGGACTATCCTCATCCTCGATCTGGGCGGCGGATCGGGGCCTTCGCGCTCGATCCGTTCGCCGCGGGGCCTCGTGACAGGCCGACGGGGAACAGGGGAACAGGCGTATGTCGTTGCTCAAGCGCGTCGAGCTGGCGCAGAAGGCGGCCCAATCGGCGCGAGAGGCGGCCGCGCGGGCGGCCGAGCTGGCCGCCGCACGTGCCGCGTCACCGGACACCGAGCCGGCCATCACCCTGCCTGTGCCGGTCATGACTCCAAGGGCACCGGCCCCGCCCCCGCCCCCGGCCCCCGCTGCCGCCGCCGTCCGGACCCCGGCCCGCGACCAGCTGTTCCGCGAGATCCGGTTCCACCTCCAGTCGGAGGTGGTCAACGCCTTCGACGGCCTGATCGACGCGACGCCGGCCGAAGCGCGGGTGACGATCGAGGCGATCGTCGACCGGACCGTGGCCGCCCACGGCTTCGCCGTGACCCGCGAGGAGCGGACCCGCCTGATCGAGGAGGTGGCCGACGACGTCACCGGCTTCGGCCCGCTCGAGCCGCTGCTCAAGGACGACTCGATCACCGAGGTCATGGTCAACGGCCCGCGCCAGGTCTACATCGAGCGCAACGGCAAGATCGAGCGGATCGACAGCGTCTTCCTGAACGACGAGCACGTCATGCGGGTGATCGACCGGATCATCACCCCGATGGGCCGTCGGATCGACGACATGAGCCCGCGCGTCGATGCGCGGCTGCCCGACGGGTCGCGCGTCAACGCGATCGTCGAGCCCCTCTCGCTCGTGGGCCCGGTCATCACCGTCCGGAAGTTCTCTGCGACGCCCTACACGGTCGACGACCTCGTCCGCTTCGGGACCTCGACCCCGGACATGTTCGAGTTCCTGAAGGCCTGCATCGAGGCCCGCCTCAACCTGTTCGTCTCCGGTGGCACGGGCTCGGGCAAGACGACGACCCTCAATGTCCTCTCGTCCTTCATCCCGAACGACGAGCGGATCGTGACGATCGAGGACGCCGCCGAGCTCCAGCTCCGCCAGGACCACGTGATCACGCTCGAATCACGCCCGCCGAACCTCGAGGGCGAGGGCGAGATCACGATCCGTCAGCTCCTGAAGAACGCCATGCACATGCGCCCGGATCGGGTGATCGTCGGCGAGTGCCGATCCGGCGAGGCGCTCGACATGCTCCAGGCGATGACGACCGGCCACGACGGCTCGCTCTCGACCGGCCACGCCAACAGCCCGACGGACATGCTCCGCCGCCTCGAGACGATGGTCCTGATGACCGGCGTCCAGCTGCCGCTCCGGGCGATCCGCGAGCAGATCGCCTCGGCGGTCGACCTGATCGTCCACACGGCACGCCTCAAGGACGGCACCCGCAAGATCGTCAACATCACCGAGGTCTATGGAATCGAGGACGACGAGATCCTCACGCAGGACATCTTCACGTTCCAGCAGACCGGGGTGAAGGACGGCAAGATCGAGGGCCGGCTGGCGGCGACCGGCGTCCGCCCGACGTTCATGAGCCAGTTCGGGCGGGCCGGGGTCACGCTCCCGGAGGGCGAGTTCGGGATCCCACCCGAGGACCCGCTGAAGCCGATCCGGCCGTCGAAGTCGCGCTGGGGCGCGACGACCTCGTCGCCGGTCCCCGACGCCTCGATCCTGTCGCTCGGGAAGGGCCGGACGGTGGTCGCCGGCGGCATGGTGTACGTCTCCTCGGTCGGCCCGGTCGTCCCGGCCTCGGGCGAGATCGTGGCCGGCGGGATCAAGCTCCAGACGCGCCAGGTGCTCGAGAACCTGAAGACCGCGCTCGAGGCGGCCGGCAGCTCGCTCGACAAGGTCGTCTGGGCGAACTGGTCGCTGAAGGACCCCTCGGAGTTCGACTCGTTCAACGAGGAGTGGGTCCGCTGGTTCCCCGGCGATTCGCCGATCGGGCAGGGGACGCTGATGCCGCCGCTCCAGCGCCGGATCGGCTTCCGGATCTCCATGGGGGTCATCGCCGAGGCCTGACCGACGGCCGGCGCGACGGCTGAACCACCGACGAGGATCCGATCGCAGCGAGATCGGCTGTCACGATCGGACGTCGACGGCGTCACAGGGTGAGACCCGGGCCGGACCTGGGCTGGTCGCGCGTCAGCGAGGAGAAGGTCGTGACGACGAGACGGTGCCTGATCGGATTCCGCCCCCGTTGGCCACTCGCGTCGCTTCTTGGCGCTGTCTGCCTGGGCTCAGCCTGCACCTGGATCGAGGAATCGAGCCAGACGAACGCCACGGCGTCAATCGCCGTCGCGACCACCCCCGGCGCGCCGCTCGTCACATCGAGAGCCGGCCCCCTCGCGTCCCCGGCTGACCGGCCACGATCGGGTCCGGCGCCGACGCCCTCCGACGACGCTGCCGAGTTCGCCCCACCCGAGCCAAGCTGCCCTGCGCCGACCCGGGCACCCAAGGCGCCCATCGTCACCGTCTCGGTCGTCGGAGGATCATCGATCGCCGCCACGCCGTTCGGGTCCAGTCTCGCCACCTGTTCAACGATCGGAGTCGATGATGGCATCCCGGCGGATCCGACGAAGGCATTCGCCGTTCGCCCTGACGATGTACTTCGGCTTTCCCTTCCGGCCCCCTGGCGCTTTCTGCGCTGGAGCGGATCGATCAGCGAGGTTGGCGCCGACGAGGGCAGCGTCATCTGGACTCCCTTGGAGACCGCAGATCGTCCCACGAGCGTGGCTGTCGTCGCCGTGGGCCCGCCGGGTGAGTCCATCGCCACATTCCATCTGGACGTCATGACCCTCGACGGACGCGTTGTCGGCGATGTCGACGTTCGTGTCCGGCTGGACGTTCGTTGAGGGTGTCGGGGCGAGACCTCGGCGGGTCCACCGGACAGCCCATGGGCACGGCCGGCGAGACGAGAGACGTCGCCCGGGCTGCGATGCTGAACGTGCAACGTGGCTGAAACAGTCACGAACGTCATGCGTCTCAGGGCTGGGCATGCTGGATTCAACGAGGCCGGGTGTGGTCGATGTCGACGGTGGAACCGTCGGCCCGGTCGAGCGCCGCGCGGATGTCGGCGCCGCGTTCGAGACGTACCACGCCGAATTGTTCTCCTTCCTGCGGCGAGGCACACGCGATGCCGCGGCGGCCGAGGACCTGCTGCAGGACGCATTCCTCCGGCTCGCCCAGGAGTCGGAAGCCGGCCGATCGCCCGACAATGTCCGTGCCTGGCTGTACCGGGTGGCGGCCAATCTGGCCATCAGCCGGGCGCGACGGGGGAGGACGGCAATCGCGTGGATGTCCCGCGTCGGGCGGCCCGAGGTCGAGCGCATGGTCGAGTCGCCCGAGGCGGCGACTCTCGATCGTGAGCGGTCGGCCGAGATCGACCGCGTGCTGGCCGGGTTGTCGGCGGAGGCGCGAACGGCCTTGCTCCTCTCGAGTGAGGGCTTCAGCGGACAGGAGATTGCCGTGGCCATCGGACGTTCGTACATTGCGACCCGGACGCTGATGTCGCGCGCTCGCGTTCGCGTTCGCGAGGAGCTTGAACGTCGCGAGGGGCGATCATGACGATCGATCACCGGTCGTTCCTCGAACTGGCCGCCGCCTCGGTGGACTTCGAGCTGACGGCGAGCGAGCAGGTCGGGCTCGACGATCACGTTCGAACCTGCGTCGCCTGCCGACGCCGGATCGCGCGACTCCGCGGCGATGCCCGGGAGATCGCTGCGCTCCCGCCGTTCGTCCTCGATTCGGTGGACGCCCGGCGAATCCGTGCCAGTCTGGGACGCAGAAGTCACACGCCGCTGGGGACGCTTCGGCTCGTCGCCATCGCCGCCATCCTCGCGCTGGCCGCCGCGGGGGCAGTGGCGGTGGGTGCCGAGCTCCTGCGCCAGGCGGATCGTGACCTCGCCCGGCTGCGAGCCATCGAGGCGGACCAGTCGACCGACCCGTCACTGCCGCCGGCGACTCGGGCCGGCCAGTTCAGTCCGGGAGCGGTCGTCGACGTCGTCGTGACGGGCCTCCGCGTCCGCACGCTACCGACCGTCGACAATGCCACTTCGGCCAAGTTCGAGCCGCTTCTCGGGAGCGGGTCCAAGGTCCGCATCATCCAGGGCCCGGTCTCGGCCGACGGGTACGAGTGGTACCTCATCGAGGCGATCGGGTCGCCGCAGCGGGGATGGGTCGCGGCCGGCGATCACGATGGGACGCCGTGGATCGAGGATCCCGTGACCCGGTCCGATGCCCCGCCGGCCATGTCGGTCGACGAGCTCGCGCTCGTCGAGGGGCTGCGACCGGACGCCGCACGGAACTGTGCGCGCCGCGAGTCGGCCCTGCCGGCGCGCGCGCTTGTGGGCGTGGAGTGCCGGCTCCGAACGGCCCTGGTTGCCCGGGTCGGGGCCTACCGCTACGCAAGTGCGGCCGATGCCGCCCTGACCTACCTGGAGCGCCTCGCCGGCGCGGGCGTCAAGCCCTTGAGCGGCGATTGTTCTGCAGGGACGAGTGGGGAGCGTGCCTGGGGATCGCCGGACCAGGGCGATTCGCCGGGACAGGTCGTCTTTGCATCGACTGGCCCATGGTCGCCCGGCCGGATCGGATGCTTCCTCGACGACAACGGCACCGCCAACGTCCGCCTCACCTGCGGATCGGTCGCCATCGGCGTCCTCGGCCAGGATGCGCGGTTGAAGACGCTCTGGGCCTGGGCATGGCAGCCGAGGCCCGCCGGCAGCGGCGACGAAGCCCCCGGAATCTGTCGCGGGTTCTAGCGCCATCGTCGGCTGTGGCACCATCGAGCCGATGGCGCCACCGCCCTACGTCCTGCGCCGCTCGGTCCGGTCGCGCCGGCTCCGGATCACGATCGACCCGGAGCTCGGTCTCGTCGTCACAGTCCCGTTGGCGAGCCGCCGAGGCTGGGCCCAACCCGAGGCCAGGATCGCCGCGTTCCTGGGCGAGCGGGAACCCTGGATCCGGCGCCATCTCGACGCCCAGTCCCGCCAGCGTGCCGAGCTCGCCGCGCGTGGGGGCTTGGCCGACGGAGCATCGATCCGGTACCTGGGCGAGCTCCATCGGCTGCGCGTCGGCGCGGCCAGCGGCGGGCGCCGCTCCACGGTCGCCCGCGTCGTGACGTTCAGCGGCCCAGAGCTCCACGTCGCTCTCCTGGCCCACGATCGCGCTCGCCCGGAGCGGGTCCTGGAGGCGTGGTTCCGCGACCAGGCGCGTTTCGCGATCGAGGCCACGATCGCGGACCATGCCGCGGCGCTGGGCGTCAGCCCGACGTCGGTCGGGCTGCGCGACCCCCGGACGCGCTGGGGCAGCGCCTCGCGCCAGGGTCGCCTCATGTTCAGCTGGCGCCTGATCCTCGCTCCGCCCGAGGCGCTCGAGACGGTCGTGATCCACGAGCTGGCCCATCTCCGGGTCTTCGGGCATGGGCCAAGCTTCTGGTCGGTCGTGGCGTCGCGGCGGCCCGACCACCTGTCGTGGCGGCGCTGGCTGCGCGCCCACTCGCTCGAGCTCCACGGGGCGCTCGCGGAGGCGGCCGGATCAGTGTTGGGTTCTTCCGCAGGCTGAGGTCACGTGCCCACGCGCCTACTGGGCGAGAGGGTGGGCGGAGGACTCGAGTTTGGAGTGTGACCACCCACCCCTGCCCGCGTCGAGGCGAACTCGGTCGCGTCTGCCGCATTCCATCTGGTCTCCCCCTTGACGTGGACTGGTACGCACCAGATACTCGCACCCTCATGAGCAGATCGGCGCTCGCCCGTGCTCCCGGTCAGCCCCTCTATTCGCGATTCGAGGAGCTTGTCCGGGAGCGGATCGATGCAGGCGATTGGCTGCCCGGCTCGATGATTCCTTCCGAGCGAGAGTTGAGCACCGAGTTCGGGCTCAGTCGCGCCACGACGCGCAAGGCGCTCGATCGCCTCGTCGCCGCCGGGATCCTCCGGAAGGAGGCCCGCCGCGGCACGTTCGTTGCCGAACCGAAGACGATCTTCGAGGCGCTCACCCTTCGCGGATTCAGCGCCCAGGCACTGGCGGCCGGGGCGTCTCCCGCCAGTCGACTGCTTCGCTTGGAGCGCGTCGTGCCACCCGTCCAGGTTGCGTCGCGTCTCGAGATCCCTGGTACGCAACTGGTCTACTTGATCGAGCGCTTGCGGACCGTCGACGACGTCGTGGTCGCGCTTCACCAGAGCTACGTCCCGATACACCTCATCCCGAGCCTCCAACAGGAAGACCTTGAGCGGCGATCGCTATACGAGATCCTCGAATCGCAACACGAGTTCGGCATCGCCCACGCCCAGGAGACTCTCGAATCGTCGCTCGCGACCGAGTACGAAGCCCTCGTGCTGGGCGTCTCGCCCGGCGCGCCCATGCTGCTCCTGAACATTCGGCTATCCACCTCGGACGGCCGCCCGCTCGAAGTCGTAAAGGTCACATTCCGGGGTGACCGCGTTACGTTGCGGCAGGAGATCTGATCAGACCGGACGGCTGGTGGAGGCACATGTGGAGTTCAACCTCGGCATCGCCAATCTCATCGGGGCCTTGATCATCGTCGGTGGAATCGTCCTGTTTGTCGTCGCGGGTCGACGGCTTACGGGACGCTAGGCAGAGGGGCGGGAGGAGGTCCAACCGGTGTTCATGGATCAGGTCAACGCGGTCGTCAACGGGATCGGGCTCGGCACGATGAACGTGATCGGGGCGATCGTGTTCGTCCTTGCGACCATCGTCTTCGTCATGGAGCTGGCCGGCTTTCGGCCATATCTGAGGGCGCCATTCGTCCGTCGGCACACCACCAAGTGGGATGCCATGGCGCTGATCAAGGTGGCCATCGTCGCGGCGCTCTTCGGTGGCGGTCTGGCGATCTTCGCCGGCGTCGTGTTCGTGCCGGGGATCGCCTATCTGCGGCCGGCCCAGGCGTTCACGACCGTGTTCGGCATCCTGTTCGGGTTGCCGGGGGCGCTCGGCTCGGCGGTCGGCAACTTCATCGGCGACATCTTCGCCGGCACGCTGACGCTCGGGTCGGTGGCCGGCTTCATCGGCAACTTCATGAGCGCATATGTGCCGTACCGCGTCGTCTATGCGGCGCGACGGGCCGACCTCAGCTCGCTGGGCGACATCGCCAACTACGCGTGGGCGGTCGTGGCCGGCGCCTTTGTCATCGCCTTCTACATCCCATGGTGGCTGGCGATCCTCGGGATCATTCCAGAGGTCGTCGCCTGGACGGCGGTCTTCGGAAACATCTGGCTCAACGGGTTGTTCACGCCGTGGGTCCTCGGGTTCATTCTTCTGAAGATCCTGTACCCGTACGTGAAGCGCTGGAACATGTACTGGGCCGACTCTGAGAACGCCGACCCTGACCTGCGCGTCGACGACCTTGGCGCAGCGCCACAGGCCAGCGGAACGTACGCTCGACCTTGAGTCTCGTTGAACTGCGGGACGTCCGGTTCCGCTATCGCGACACGACGCGGCCTGCACTCGATGGGATCTCACTCACCATCGACGACGGCGAAGTCGTCGGTCTTGCCGGTCCCACCGGGGCCGGCAAGACCACGCTGTGCATGGCCTTGGTCGGGCTGGTCCCGCACGCCACCGGCGGCGAGCTCGAAGGGTCAGTTCGCCTCGGCGGGCGCGAGTCAACCTCGAGCACACTGGGCGAGCTGCTCGCCCCGCTGGACGCCGATCGAGCACTCGTGGCCGTCACGTTCCAGGACCCCGAATCCCAGATCGTCGGTCTGACCGTCGAGGAGGATCTCGCCTTCGGAGCGGAGAACCTGGGGGTGGCACGCGACGAGATTCGCAGCCGAATCGATGAGTCCCTCGACTTCGTCCGCCTCCGCCACCTGAAGGACGCCTTCCCCTACGCCCTGTCAGGTGGCCAGAAACAGCGAGTGGCCATCGCCGCAGCGCTGGTGATGCGGCCTCGCCTGCTGATCCTCGATGAGCCGACCTCGGAGCTCGATCCACACGGGCGGGCCGAGATCTTCGAGCTCATCGGGCGCCTTGCCACGGCCGGCGA
The DNA here is from genome assembly GCA_035699725.1 of Candidatus Limnocylindrales bacterium. Taxonomy (GTDB): domain Bacteria; phylum Chloroflexota; class Limnocylindria; order Limnocylindrales; family CSP1-4; genus CF-46. The sequence continues at coordinate 20,613 of DASSPG010000023.1, forward strand.
CGTCGCGGTCCTCGTCGTGGAGCACGCGCTCGACGATCTTGCGGCGGCGGTCAATCGGCTCATCATCCTCGACGCCGGACGAATTGCGTTCGATGACCGGCCCGAGCGTGTCCTGCGGCACATCGACCGACTCGTCGAGATCGGCGTTCGGCCGCCGGATGCCAGCGTCCTCGGGATCGCCGCCGAGGAGGCGGGTCTTATTGCGCCGGCCGAGCGCGCGCACGTCACGGTCGATGACCTGCTCGCGGCGTTGCCGCAGTGAACGCGGGAGCCAGCCTGCGAGCCGAGGGTCTGTGGTTCAGCTATGCAGGCCGCGAACCGGCGTTGCGCGGCGTCGATCTCGAGATCGACGCTGGTCAGTTCGTCGCCCTCGTTGGCCAGAACGGATCGGGCAAGACAACGCTGGCGAAGCATTTCAACGGTCTCCTGCGGCCGGACCGAGGGCGGGTCCTGATCGACGGGCAGGAGATCGAGTCGAGAGAGACGGCAGACCTGGCCTCGACGATCGGTTACTGCTACCAGAATCCTGACCACCAGATCTTCTCGTCCACCGTTGCCGAGGAGATCGAATTCGGTCCACGCAACCTGCGGGTGTCGCCCGACGAGATCATCAGCCGAACGGGCCGGCTGCTCGACCTCGTTCGCCTGCGCGACGAAGCCGAGCGCTACCCGTTCAGCCTTGGGCGCGGCCAGCGGCAGAAGCTCGCGGTTGCCTCGGTCCTCGCGATGGAGCCGCGGATCCTCATCGTCGACGAGCCGACGACGGGTCTCGATTGGCAGGGCGGCGAGGCCATGATGCGGCTCATGCGCGAGCTCCACGCGGGCGGCCGGACGATTGTCATCATCACCCACGACATGAACATCGTCGCGGAATTCGCCGACCGGGCGGTGGTCATGGCCGGTGGACGGATCGTGGCGGACGGCACACCGGCCGAGGTGTTCAGCGAGGATGCGGCCCTGCTCGAGGCCGACCTTCGAGCCCCGCAGGCATTCCGGATCGCGCTCCGTCGCCCGGACCTGTTCGCGGGTCAGCCCCTGACCGTCGACGATGCGCGCCGATCACTCCTGGTCCGCGCCGCGGCCCTGCCGGCGGGGGACATCGGATGACGCAGTCGTTTCGCCTGTACGAACCGGGCGAGAGCTTCCTCTACCGGCTCGATCCCCGGGTGAAGCTCATCGGGGTGCTCGCCATCTTCTTCCTGAGCATCCTGTTCACCGACCCGCGCTTTCTGGCGCCGGTGTTCCTCGGCGTGCTCGTGCTCATCGTCGCCGGTCGCGTTCCGATGCGTCGCGTCGCTCTGATGCTGCGGTCGCTCGCGATCCTGGTCGTGATCGCGCTCATTCTGTGGCCTCTCATCTACCAGCGGGGACCCGTCGTCACAACGGTTCTCGGCTTCAGGATCACGGAGGGCGGCCTCCTCTATGGAGGTGGCATGGCCTTCCGGATCCTGGACATGGTCATCGCCCCGATCGCACTCTTCCTGACCACGACACAGCCCGACTTCATCGCCGGCCTGCGCCGGCTCGGACTTCCCTACAAGGCCTCGTTCGCGCTCGCGACGGCACTCAGGTTCCTGCCGACGATCGCGGGTGTGGGGCAGTCGATCGTGGAAGCGCAACGTGCGCGCGGCCTCGACCCGAGCCGGGGATCGCCCCTCCGCCGGATGAAGAGCTACGGGCGGATCCTGGGCCCGCTCATGATCACCTCGATCCGGATCGCCCAGCAGCTCGTCCTGGCGGTCGAGGCGAAGGCGTTCAGCATCGACCGGCCGCGGACGTTCTACCGGGAGCTCCGATTCGACGTGCTTGACTACGTGGCGCTGGCGGTGATCGGGCTGGTCTGCGCCGCCGCGGCGACGATTCGCATCCTCGGCCACGGAGTCCTGTGATGGCGAAGGTCCTGGCCCTCGGTGGCCTGACCATCGACTGGCTCGAGACGCCTTCGGGGCGCCACGGTCCAGCGCTGGGCGGCAATGCGGCCTACGCGGCGATCGGCGCGCATCTCGCTGGAGCAGAGGCGAGCGTCGTGGCGGTCGTCGGCGACGACTACCCGCCCGAGTTGCTCGCACAATTGACCCGAGCCGGGATCGACACGACCCACGTGCGGTGCAGCGCCGGCCCGTCGTTTCGGGTCCTGCTCGACGAGCGCGGTCCATCGCGGACGATCAGCTACCTGCCAGGGTCGGGACGCAATGACCGGCTCGACCCGGTCCCGGCTCAGCTTCCGGATGACCTGACCGGTTGGGCGGCACACCTGTGTGCCATCCCGACGGCCAGTCAACGCGGTCTGTTCGACGCGATCGGTGCATACGGTCTCGTGACAACGCTCGACACCGTGATCATTCCCGAGCAGATCGAACCGAGCGCGGATGAGTTGCTCGCCCTGGCTCGGGAGGTGTCGGCGTTCCTGCCCAGTCGCGCGGAGGTCGAGCGCCTGTGGCCAGGCGATGTCGAGGCAGTCCTCGCGACCTTGCACGAGGCGGGTCTGTCCCGCGTGGTGGTGAAGATGGGCGCCGCTGGTTCGATCGGCGTCGACGTAGACGGTCTGTGCCGGATGCCGGCGGTCGAGACGGCGGTGGTCGATCCGACTGGCGCAGGCGACGCCTATTGCGGCGCGTTCTGCGCCCTGCTCGCGGATGGCGCGGACCTGCGGGTGGCGATGGCCTGGGGGGCGGCTGCAGCTTCGGTGGTCATTGAAGACTACGGCGCGGTCCACGCGCTGGCCAAGGACGGCCGGCGACGTGTGGCTGAACGTGCGGCACGATTGAGCCGGCGGCCAGCGTCGGCAAGGCAGACAGGGGGTCCGATGTGACGAGACAGACCTGGCACGAGCGGAGCGGATCGGTGAATGCCGAGGGCGTGGCCATTCGGCCTGACGCGATCCTCGCCCGAATGACCGAGGAACTTGAACTCGCGGGAACCGCCGGCCGGGATGCCTGGGGACCAATTCGGACGGCCGCCGGCTCGCTTCCGTCGGGGGCTTGGCGCGCGATCATTCTCACGGGATGCGGCGACTCCTACTACGCGGCCGTCGCCCTGCGCGGCATGCTGGAAGAAGCGGCCCAGGTGCCGGTGCTCGCGGTTCCGGCGATGGAGGCCGTGTCCTACCCGAGCCGGCTCGCCGACGACGACGCCCTGCTCGTCGCGATCTCGGTTTCGGGCAAGGTCGAGCGCACCATCGAAGCTGTCCGCGACCATCGACGGCGGGGCGGCACTACCCTGGCCATCAGCGCATTCGCCGACAGCGATCTCGCCGCCTCGGCCGATTTCGTGATCCCAACGGGCCTGCGCGGAACGCCCGGCCCGGTCCCTGGCACCGCGAACTTCCTGGGCTCGATGCTCGGTCTCGTGGCCATCGCGGCGGAGCTCGGCCAGCGGGCCCGGAACCCGGTGTACCGCGAATCGGACGTCCAGCTGGCGCTGGCGGCCATTACCGCATTGGCCGCGCGGCCAACGCTCGCCGACGCGGAGGCTCGTGCGTTGACGCCGCCGTTCTTCTCGCTCGGCAGCGGGCCGGACCTCGGGATCGCCTGGTTCGGCGTCGCGAAGTTCATCGAAGCCGCGTCGACGGTCGGTGTCGCGCAGGATCTCGAGGAGTGGGCACACGAACAGTTCTTCACGACGAAGCCCGGCACCTCGGTCTTCATCCACGCGTCGTCCGAGCGGGTGGTCGAGCGGGCCCGGCGCGTCGCTGCCTCTGCCCTCAACGTCGGTGGCCGGGTTGTCACGATCGGACCAGAGCCCCTCGGCCTGACAGACGAACAGCATTGGCCGATCCCACCGCTTGCCGAAGCGCTTCGACCGCTGGTGGCCTGGGTGCCGATGGCGATGACGGCCCTCGCCTATGCCCGGATCGCTGGCCGACATCCGTTCGGGATCGATGTTGCCAACCGGATGCAGACGGTCGACGAGGACATCTACCTCGCCCGTCCCAGCCGAGACTGACCGGTGCCGACCTTCCCGGGCGTCGACAAGCCCCTCGTCGCCATGATCCACCTGCCCGCGCTGCCCGGCGCGGCAAACTACGACGGCCGGCCGGTTCCAGATGTCGCCCGACAAGCCGCCGTTGAAGCGCGGCAGCTCGCGGACGCGGGATTCGACGGCGTCATGCTCCAGAACACGCACGATCGGCCGGCTCGTCTCCGGGTGCGGGCCGGCACGATCGCGGCGATGGGCGCGATCGCCGCGAGCGTTCGGGCCGCGACGTCGATCGAACTTGGAATCAATGTCCACAAGAACGACGCGGAGGCCGCGCTGGCCATCGCGGTCAGCAGCCAGGCATCGTTCGTCCGGGTGAAAGTCCTCGTTGGCGCCGTGGTTGGCGTCGAGGGTGTGATCGAAGGCGTAGCGGAATCGGCGCTCGACATCCGTCGCGAGTACGCCTCCGACATCGAGATCTGGGCGGACCTCTACGAGCTGACCAGCTGGTCTCTGACAGGTACGAACATCGAGAATCTCGCCGACCTTGCAACACGCTTCGGGCTGGCGGACCGCCTGATCGTGACGGACCCTGCGGTCGACGAGAGCGTGACCGCCGTGGCTCGGGTTCGCTCTGCCACGGCCGTCCCGATCCTGGTCGGCGGGCGGACATCGGTCGAGACGATCGGCGCAGCACTCAACGCGGCGGATGGGGTCATCGTCGGGTCGTGCCTCCGCCAGTCCGGACGGACCGACAGGCCGCTCGATCCGGTGGCGATCGAGGCGTTCATGCGGGCCGCGGGACGAGCGCCATGATCGGAGCGGCGATCGGGTCCGCGTCGGTTGCGGCGGCCTGGCCCGGGTCCGGAATCCGGGTGGGTGTGCCAGATCCCGCGATCCGTGCGAGCTCCGACCGAACCGCCCTCCGCGCATTGAAACGGACGTCCGCTGAACGCCGCCGAACAGGGAGTTCGGGTGGGGAAGTGGTGGAGATGAGGGGACTCGAACCCCTGACCCCTGCGATGCGAACGCAGTGCTCTTCCAGCTGAGCTACATCCCCACGCCATTGCGCGGAGGCGCAAACGGTCCCGGAGTGTAGCACGAGGCGGCGGCCGGACCCCTCTCCGGGCTACCCTCCGGCGATGCCATTCGGACTGCTCGCGGGCCTCGGCGCAGCGCTCGCGTGGGGGACGATGGACATCGGCAGCGCGGTCGCCGGCCGGCGTCTCGGCAGCCTCGCGGTGACGGCCGGGGGCCAGGTCGTCAGCGCGATCATCCTGGTCGCCCTCCTCGCGGCGAACGACCAGTCGCTGCCCACCGACTCCCGGGCACTCGTCCTGTCGGCGGTGCTCGGGATCGTCGGCGCAGGCGCCTACCTCGCCTATTTCACCGGCCTGCGCGTCGGGCCCATCGCGGTGGTCAGCGGAATGGTCGCGGCGTATGGCGGGCTGACGGTCCTGCTCGCGGTGATCGTCCGCTCCGAGAGCCTCACGCTCCTCCAGGCGTTCGGCGCGATCGTCGCGACCGTCGGGGTCGTGATGACCGGCGTCGCCTTCACGGCTGGCTGGCGGAACACCCGCCTGGCCGGCCCGGGCGTCGGCTTCGCGATCGTCGCGCTGGTCCTGTTCTCGGTGATGACGGTCGGCCTGGCCGAGGCGATGGAGACCGCGGAGTGGCTCCCGGTGATCGCCTTCTCGCGGGTGGTCAACGCCGTCCTGACGATGGCCCTGATCGGCGTCGCCGTGGCAAGCCGACATCGCCTGTTCGCACCGGTGATGACCGCGGCCAAGGCGCCGAACGCGGGAGCCTGGCTCCTCGTCGCCCTCGGGGGGACGCTCGATGCGGTCGGGCTCGTGTCCCTCTCGATCGGGCTGGAGCGGGCGCCGACCTGGCTCGTGGGGCTCGCGTCGTCGTTCGGTCCGGCGGTCACGATCATCGCCGCGGTCAGCTTCTTCGGCGAGCGGCTCCGCCCGGTCCAGTGGCTGGGCCTCGCCGGCATCGCGCTGGGTCTGGTCGCGATCGCCCTGCCGTGAGGCTGACGGGCTTCAGCCCCGCGCGGGAAGGCTGAACCAGAACCGGGTCTCGCCGCCGGCGGACTCGGCGCCGACCCGCCCGCCGCCCGCCTCCACCAGCTGCTTGACGATGGCCAACCCGATCCCCGCCCCACCGCGAGCCCGATCGCGCGACTTCTCGACCCGGTAGAACCGCTCGAAGAGGCGCTCGAGATCGTCCGCCGGGATCGGGTCGCCGCTGTTCGCGACCGTCACGAGGAGGTCACCCGACCGGCGTTCGGCGCGGACCGTGACCCGACCCCCGGCCGGCGTGTAGCGGACGGCGTTCGACAGGAGGTTGGCGAGGACCTGGGCGAGATGATCGGGGTTGGCACGGGCCGGCAGGGTCGGCGGGGTGTCCACCCGAACGGAGAGCCCCGCCCGCTCGATCGCCGGTTGGGCGAGCTCGACCGCCGAGCGGATGGAGGTCGCGAGGTCGATCGGCTCCAGCGCGGGCGGGCCGGCGGCCGCGTCGCCCTCGGCGAGCGCGTCGAGCGAGCGCGACAGGCGGACGAGCCGCTCGGCCTCGTCCCAGAGGGATTCGTAGGTCGCCCGGTCCGCGACGATCACGCCGTCCCGGAGGGCCTCGAGATAGCCCTGGAGGTTCGTGAGGGGCGTCCGCAGCTCGTGCGCCGCATTGGCGATGAAGTCGCGCCGCATCCGCTCCTGCTCCTCGAGCGAGGCGGCCATCTGGTTGAAGCTGTCGGCGAGGCTGGCCAGCTCCTCCGGGCCGTTGCGCGGGACGCGGGCGGCGTAGTCGCCGTCGGCGATCCGGCGGGCGGCGGCGCCGACCTCGCGGATCGGCCGGGCGAGCATGCGGGCCATAACCAGGGCCAGCCCGACGCTGGCCAGGGCCGCGACCGCGACCGCCGCAATGACGACCGTCGTGACGGAGTCGTCGTACATCGCCCGGGCGTGCTCGGCGGAGTCGCCCGCCTGCATCATCAGGTCGGTGAACACCTGGCCGCCGACGACCAGCACCCCGACGACGAGGATCAGCAGCCCGATCCCGGCCGAGGCCAGGGCGGCGAGGGCGATCCGGGCGGCGATCCCGCGGCTCATCGTCGGTCCCGTTCTCAGCCGGCGGCCGGCGCGGAGCGGTAGCCGGAGCCCCGCACCGTGGCGACCCAGCGGGGAGCGTCGGGGTCGTCGCCGAGCTTGTCGCGCAGCCGGCGGATGTGGACGTCGATCGTCCGGTCCAGGATCTCGGATTGCTCGGCGCCCCACACCGCGTCGAGCAGCTGGTCGCGGCTGAGCACCCGGCCGTCGGCCTCGAGCAGGGTCTGGAGGAGGCGGAACTCGACGTGGGTCAGCTGGACCATCGCGCCGTCCACGGTCACCTCGTGGCGGTCCGGATCGAGGACGAGGCCGTTGTGGACGATCCGACCGGCGCCCGATCTCGCCGCCGCGCCCGGCGGCGAGTCCGCCGAGCTGGCCGCGCCCGACGCCGGCGTTGCCGACCGACGGAGGATCGCCTTCACCCGGACGACCAGCTCGGCCGGCGAGAAGGGCTTCGGCAGGTAGTCGTCGGCGCCGTCCTCGAGGCCTGCGATCCGGTCGAGGGTCGTCCCGCGGGCCGAGAGCACGAGAATCGGGGTCGCGCCCGCCTCCTCGTCGCGCCGGACTGCCCGGATCACGGCCCGCCCGTCGAGCTCGGGGAGCATCAGGTCCAGGACCACGAGCGCCGGCTGGTGCTCCTCGATCGCGGCGAGGGCGGCCGGCCCGTCGCCGGCGGTTACGACCGCGAACCCGTCGCGCTCGAGGTACGTCCGGACGAGCCGCACGATCTTCGCGTCGTCGTCGACGACGAGGATCGGCCGATCGGGCAGGGGAGTCTGCATCGCAAGCGCCATCATCGTCGACCGTATCGGTGTCCGGTGACGGCCCCGTGACGGGCGTTTCTCATTTGACAGCCACGACGCCACTGTGCGGTGAGATCCGTGGTCGCGCCCCGAATCGTCCTCAGACGTCGTCGTGAGTGTCGTTCGAGTCTCAATCGGGGGCTGATGGCCATCGGGCCTCCGATCATGCTCGTGTGGCTGTCATTCGAGGCAAATCGGACGACCGCCGACATTGACGATATCGAACGTTTGTTCTAGTCTGGACGTCCGATGGCCAGCCTCTCCCCGGACGTGTCGGCTGCTCTCGCGTCGCTCCGGACGCGGTGGGGTGCCGCAGCTCCGCGGGTGATCGGAGCGCTGGCCACGGCGCCGCTCCCGGCCGAGCCGCTCGACGACCCCTCCGAGTTCGGCCCTTCTCCCGCGAGCGAGCCGCGAACTGGCGTCGAGCGGGTCGTCCGGACCGGCTTTCCGGCCCTTGACGCGATCGTCGGGCCGGGCGGGCTCCCGCGCTCCGCCAGCGTGGCCCTCAGGGGCGCTCCCAGCTCCGGCGCCACCACGCTCGCCCTCCGGCTCGTCGCCGAGGCCCAGGCCGACGGCGCGATCGTCGCCTGGCTCGATCTCGCCCGGGCGCTCGACCCGGTCGAGGCCGCCGCCCGTGGCGTCCGGCTCGACTGGCTGGTCGTCCTGACCCCCGAGACCCTCGACGAGGGCCTGTCGATCGCCGGGATGCTCCTCGCCGGTCGCTCGGTCGACGTCCTCGTGATCGACCTCCCGCCGCGCCCCAACGCGGGCACGACGCCGTCGAAGGTCGCCGAACGGCTGCGCCGCCTGGCCGGCCTCGCCCGCCGGGCGGAGACGCTCCTCGTCGCCCTCGAGCCGCCGGGCCTGACGCCGACGCTGGCCACCGCCGTCGCCGAATCGACCGGCCTCCGCCTCGAGCTCGCCCGAAGCGGCTGGATCCGGCTCGGGCGCGACGTCGTCGGCCAGCGGACCGAGGCGCTCGTCGCCCGCAGCCGCTACGGGCCGCCGGGCAGACGGGCGGAGCTCCGGATCCTCTACGCCGAGGGTGGCGAGCGGGACCGCTGTCTCCGCCACCCGGACCTCCTCCGCGACGACCCGGCCCGGACCGCCGACATCGTCACCCTTGCCGCCCCCACCGGCACCCCCGCTCCACGGACCCCGACCGATGCGACTCCTCCACCTCTACTGGCCCCATCTCCCGATCCGGCTGGCCCGCTCACGCCACTCCGACTCGTTCCCGACCGACCGGCCGGTGGTTCTCGGCGGCCAGCCGTGGACGGACGGGCTGGTGATCGACGCGGATCCGGCGGCCCGGGCGCTCGGCGTCCGGCGCGGGATCCCGCTCGGGTCGGCCCATCGCCTCGCCCCTGAGGCCGCCTTCCTCGACCCCGAGACCGACGCCGATGCGGCTGCGGTCGAGGCCGCCTTCGAGACCCTCGCCCGCTTTTCCCCGGGGCTCGCCGGCACGACCGACCCGACCGACCCCGCCTTCGGCCTGATCGAGCTCCAGGCCGACGGGCTCGACCGGCTGTGGGGCCCGGACGCCGTCCTCGTCGGGCGTCTGGTCGAGGCCCTGGCGACGATCCTGCCCGGCGCGCCGCGCCCGGGCATCGCCGGGACCCGGTTCGCGGCGACGGTCGCCGCCGGCCACGCCGACCCGGCGGTCGCCCGGATCGTGGAGCCCGGCGGCGACGCCCACTTCCTCGCGCCCTTGCCGTCGAAGCTGCTCTCGCCGGACCCCGACGTCCGGGCCCGCCTGGCGCGCTTCGGGCTCAGACGGATCGGGGCGGTCGCGGAATTGCCCCGGTCCGCGCTCGTCGCCCGGTTCGGGGAGGAGGGGGCTCGGCTCCACGCGCGAGCCCGGGGCGAGGAGATCGAGCGGTTTCGGCCGCGGCGCGCGCCGGAGCGGCTGATCCTGGCCCTGCCGATCGATCCGCCGGTCGCCGGGACGGAATCCCTGCGGTTCGTCCTCCACCGGCTCGCCGACGCCCTCGCCGCCCAGGTCGATGCCCGCGGGATGGCCGCCGCGCGGGCGACGCTCCGGCTCACCCTCGAGCTGGCCTTCGCCCGGACGGGCACGCCAGGGGAGCTGGTCGTGGAGCAGCGCTTCCCCGAGCCGACCGCCGACGCGGACGCGATCGAGCGCCTCCTCCTCGCCCGGCTCGAGCAGGCGCCGCCACCGGCCGCGGTCGAGCGCGTGGAGCTGGAGCTGGCGGGGGTCGAGCCGGCCGTCGGTCAGCAGCTGCCGCTGTTCGTGCCGCAGGCCGCGCGTACGGCCCGGCTCGGCTGGCAGCTGGCGCGGCTCGCCCTGACGTTCGGGGAGGACCGGGTCCGCAAGGTCGTCGTCACCGATCCCGACGCGCCGCTCGCCGAGAAGCGCTGGGGCTGGCGCTCGTGACCCGCCTGCTCCGCGAGCACCCCGCGATCGACGTCGAGCTGGACGAGGACGGGCGCCTGGTCGCGATCCGCTGGAACGGCCAGCGCGAGCCGGTCGAGGTCTGCAACGCCTGGCGGGTCGCCGAATCGTGGTGGCGCGAGCCGATCGAGCGGGACTACTGCAAGGTCGTCGGGGCACGCTGGCTGGCGCTCGTCTACCACGACCGGCGCGACGGGTCGTGGCACCTGGAACGGCTCTACGACTAGGCGAGCGGCGCCCCGAGCATCACGGTAAGAGCCAGAAGGAGCGTGAAGAGCGCCACGACGAAGGCAAGCGCCTGGACATCGTTGGAGTGCGTGGATCGCTGCTGCACGGCATCACCCCTGTACCGACCGGTCCACTGCCGATCGACCGAACGTAGACGACGGCCGTCTCCCGGGCGTTACGCGCGGATCCGGATCGGGCGGGGTGCGGGTCTCAGCGAGCCGGCATCGAGCCGAGGACGAGGACGATCACACCACCGACGAGAAGGGCCGTCAGGACGAATGCGCCCGCGAGATCGCGAGCTCTGACATGCAACGATCTGGTCTCCCGTGCGATCAGCTGAACGGGCACTCCGCGCCGTACAGCACCGACATCACCACTGTGCCAGACATCGGCGTGAAGCGCACCTGGGCCGCGCACCCCTCGCGAGCGCCGCCGGCGTCGAGGACGACGGTTCCATCCTCCAGCGGCGAGGCGACATCGACGGTCCAGCCCAGCTGCGCGAGCGCCCGGGCGAGCGTCTCGGCGGCGTCATCGGCGGTCATGTTCATCGCGAACGCCCCGCTGGTCGGGCCCGCGCCGGTCTCTGCGGGCTGCTGGCCGGGGAGCTTCGGGAACGATGGCGGCAGGGCGTCCCAGATTCGCCCGAACTCGGTGTCGGTGGTGGTCGGGAGCACGACCGACGGTTGGAGGGCCGGCGTGGCCGAGCCGCCGGGAACGGGCGTCGGATCGGCCGCGGAGGAGCGGGCTGTCGGCGATGGGCTCGAAGCGGGACTGCATGCGGCGCCGAGCAGGACGAGGGCCGCGGCGAGGACCAGGAGAGGGGAGCCGGCGGCTCGCCGACGCAGCGCGATCACCGTCTCATCCTAGCCGGGCGACCCGGAAGGCGCCCGGAAACGAGAGACCGCCGTCGCGCCCCAGCACGACGGCGGTCTGTTGGCCGCCGGACCCGCTCACCAGATCCGCGGCAGGTCGACATCGGTCCTCGCGACCGTTGCCGCCCGATTCGCCCGAGCCCCCAGGCCAGGACGGAGTGTGGTTCAGCGCAGACCGGCCGCCTGGGCCGCCAGCGCCGCGGGGAGAAGGATCAGGATCAGGATCAGCGCGAGGCCGACCAGGAGCCCGGTCCGGAGGGTGGCGGCGAGGAGGCGGGCGGGGTCTCGCTTCATGGCTCTGTAGACGCCGGGTGATGTCGTTCTGTTTCGTCGATTCCGCGCGATTTTCGACATCCGATCCGGCCATGGCCGGGCCGGACTTCCGGCCGCCCACAGACCCGTTCGGTGCCGGCGGCCGCGCGCACGCATCTTGCCAGAACAGAACGGATGTTCGATCATGGACGGTCCCGATGGCCGCCTATGCCGAGCTCCACTGCCACACGAGCTTTTCGTTCCTCGACGGCGCCTCCGCGCCCGACGAGCTGGCCGAGCGCGCCGCCGAGCTGGGCCTCGCCGGGCTTGCGGTGACCGATCACCAGGGCCTCTACGGCGTCGTTCGAGCCCAGGCGGCGTACGAGGAGGCCGGTCTGCGGCCGGTGCTCGGGATCGAGGTCGAGGCGGGCGACGCGATCGTCGCCGATCCGGACCGGGTGGCGGTCCCGGCCCGGCGGGCCGTTCGACGTGGCGGGCGGCGGACGGCGCCGGCCGGGGCGGGACCGGGCGAGCCGGCGAGCTCCGCGGCGCGCGAGGGCGAGCCGGATCGGCCGCGGCCGGAGCGGGCCCGGCTGCCGGGCCATCGCGAGCCGGTCAAGGAGGACCGGCGCGGGATCGGGGAGGCCCAGCGCGGGCCGCATCTCGTCCTGCTCGCACGCGACGCGACCGGCTACCGAAGCCTGTGCCGGCTCCTGTCGCGGGCGAACCTCGCGGGGACGAAGGCGATGCCCCGGTTGGACCAGGCGCTCCTCGCCGAGCACACCGAGGGCCTCGTCGCGCTCTCGGGCTGTCGCGACGGCGAGATCGCCCGCCGGCTGCGGGTCGGGGATCGCGACGGCGCGCGGGCGGCCGCCCGGATCCTCGCCGAGCGCTACGGCCGTGCGGACGGTGACGGCTTCCACCTCGAGCTGTCACACCACCTGCTCGCCGACGACGACTGGCTCGTGACGGAGACGACGGCACTGGCCGCGGAACTGGGTCTGCCGGTCGTGGTGACGAACGACGTCCACTACGCCCGCCCGGAGGGCCGCGAGTTCCAGGACGTCCTGACCGCGATCCGCCACGGCCGCACGTTGGACGCCCTCGCCGACCTGCGCCGGCCCGACGGCGAGTCGTGCCTGAAGTCGGCCGCGGAGATGGCGGCGCTCCCGCCCGGTGACGGGTCGCTCGGACGTGACGTCGCGCGGGCCTGGGCGGCCGGGATGGAGCGCTCGGTCGCGCTCGCGGCGGCCTGTCGGGTCGACCTCGGCTTCGAGCAGTACCGCTTCCCGGGCTTCCCGGTGCCGAAGGGCGAGACGCCGTTCTCGTACCTCTCGGAGCTGTGCTGGGAGGGCGCGAAGAAGCGCTATCACCCGCTGACCTCGGCTGTCGTGAACCGCCTCGCCCACGAGCTCGACGTGATCGAACGAGCCGGCCTCGCCGAGTTCTTCCTGATCTGCTGGGACCTGATGCGATTCGCGAAGGAGCAGAAGATCCCCGCCCAGGGCCGGGGCAGCGCTGCGGGCTCCATCGTCGCCTACACCCTCGGGATCAGCCGGGTCGAGCCCATCGGGCACAACCTGCTCTTCGAGCGGTTCATCAACGAGGGCCGGACGACCTATCCCGACGTGGACATCGACTTCAGCTCGGAGCGGCGCGAGGAGGTCATCCAGTACGTCTACCGCCGCTACGGCCCCGAGCACACCGGGATGGTCGCCAACCTCGTGACGTACCGGGCGCGGTCGGCCGTGCGCGAGGTGGGCGTGGCGCTGGGCTTCCCCCGGCCGCTCGTGGACCGGGTCGCGAAGGCGCTCGAGACCTACGACTCGGTGATGGTCCGACGCGACCTCGAGGCGGACGGCGGGTTCGCCGAGTTCTTCCGCCGGCCGGGGGAGGGGCTGCCGGTGGAGGCGGCCGCCGCGGCCGAGGCCGAGGAGCGCGGCCTGGTCGACGGCATGGGCCAGCTGAACACCCGCGTTCCGCTCGTGGGCAAGGTGCCGCCCTGGCGTCAGCCGAAGGCGCCGCCGGACCCGGACGCGCCTCGGCCGTTCGGCTGGATGAGCGAGATCCCGCTCGGTCCGGCCGCGGGCGCCGCGTTGCCCGATGCCCTGGCGCCGCGGACGGCGATCCGGCCGTCGCGGAGCGGCGACGACGAGGGCGGCCCGGGCGACACGCCCGCGAGCGTGGCCTGGCTGCGCGAGGGGCGCGGGACCGGGTACGCCGCGGACCGCGAGAAGCTCGTCGCGCCGGCGCTGATCGACGGCCGGCTGGTCGATCCCGAGAGTGGCCAGGTGGAGCCGCCGCCACGGGCGACGGACCGCCTCGGGCGGCCGAACCACTGGGATCCGCCGGCACCAAGCCACGCCACGATGGGTCGCGGCGGAGGCGATCAGTCGAAGGTTGCGAGGATCGAGCCGGAGCCGCCGCCGCGCGCGCTCGGCGGTTCCACGAAGAACCTGTCCGACTGGGAGCGCTGGCTCGAGTTCTGCGCCCGGATCGATGGCTTCCCGCGTCACCTCTCGATCCATTCGGGCGGGATGCTCGTGACCGCGGCCCCGCTCATCGACATCGCCCCGCTGGAGCGGGCGACGATGCCCGACCGGGTCGTCGTCCAGTTCGACAAGCGCGACGTCGAGACCCTCAAGCTGATCAAGCTCGACCTGCTCGGGCTCGGCATGCTGGCCGCGATCGACGAGACGCTCCAGCTGATCGAGCACGACTGCGCCGTGTGCCTCGACCTCGACCGCCTGCCGGAGGAGGTTCCCGAGGTCTTCGCGATGCTCCAGGCCGCCGACACCGTCGGCGTGTTCCAGGTCGAGAGCCGGGCCCAGATGCAGACCCTGCCGAAGTCGCGCCCGCAGAGCCTCGACGATCTCGTCGTCGAGGTCGCGATCATCCGGCCGGGACCGATCCAGGGCAACGCCGTCCACCCGTTCCTGCGCCGCAAGCAGGGCCTCGAGCCCGTGGAGTACCTCCACCCGAGCCTGGAGCCGGTCCTCAGGGATTCGATGGGCGTGATCCTCTACCAGGAGCAGGTCATGCGGATCGCGATCGAGGTCGCCGGGTTCAGCCCGGCCGAGAGCGACGGGTTCCGGCGGGCGATGGGGACGTGGCGCTCGAGCCGCGAGATGGAGAAGCTCCACCGCCAGTTCCACGACGGCTGCCTGCGCCAGCCCGGCATGACCGAGGAGGTCGCCGAGGAGCTGTTCCGGCAGGTCGCGGCGTTCGCCTCGTTCGGCTTCGCGAAGTCACACGCGGCGGCGTTCGCCCGGACGGCCTACGAGTCGTCGTTCCTCAAGCTCTTCTACCCGGCCCAGTTCCTCGTCGGGCTGATCAATGCCCAGCCGATGGGCTTCTACCCGGTCGAGGTCCTCGTCAACGACGCCAAGCGCCACGGCGTCGCGGTCCTCCCGGTCGACATCAACCGCTCGACCTACACGACGACGACCGAGTGGGTGGGGCGGCCCGGGTGGGCGATGGGCGAGGGCGACGACGGCCCGGGGGAGCCGCTCCCCGGGGACGCTGGCATCGAGCGCCGACCCACCCCGGTCCGATCCGGCGGCTGCGTGGTGCCGACGACCGAGGCACGCGAGCGATGGGCGGCCGAGAGCGCCGTCGGCTGGGGAGTCCGGCTCGGGCTCGGGCTGGTGAAGGGGATCGGCGAGGAGCACGAGGACCTGCTCGATGCGGAGCTCGCGCGCGGGCCGTACCGGAGCCTGGCCGAGGTCGTGGAACGGACGGGACTGCCGGAGGAGACGCTCGAGCGGATGATCCGGGTGGGCGCGCTCGACTCGCTCGGCCGGCCGCGGCGCGAGCTCCTCTGGCAGCTCCGCGAGGTCGCGGGCTCCGTCCGCGGCAGGATCGCAGGGCGCGTCGCCGGACGACCGATGGATCTCCGCCTGCCCCCGACCGATGCGCCGACGCTGCCCGGCCTGACCGAGTCGGAGCGGATCGGCGACGCCTACGCGGTGGTCGGGCTCGATGCCCGGCGTCAGGTGGTCGATCTCTACCGGCCGGCCCTCGAGCGGCTCGGGGCGGTCACGAACGCCGCGCTCGACGATCGTGCGCCGGGCCGGGTCCGGATCGGCGGCCTGGTCGTGACCCGCCAGCACCCGAT
The DNA here is from genome assembly GCA_035699725.1 of Candidatus Limnocylindrales bacterium. Classification (GTDB taxonomy): domain Bacteria; phylum Chloroflexota; class Limnocylindria; order Limnocylindrales; family CSP1-4; genus CF-46. Next base: position 36,329 of record DASSPG010000023.1, read on the forward strand.
GACGGCCAAGGGCACGGTCTTCCTCGCCCTCGAGGACGAGACCGGGATGGTCAACGTCACGATGTGGCCCGACACATGGGCCCGCCTGCGGGGCGTCGTCCGGCGCCACGCCCTGCTCCTGGTCGACGGCGACCTTCAGCGCGAGTCGAAGGTCGTGAACGTGATCGCGCGGAATGTCCGCCCGCTCATCGAGGCCGCGGCGAGCGCGGGGGCGCCGGATCAGCCCGAAGGCGTCAAGCAGCTCGGCATGGCGGGCATGCGAAGAATCGGATAGCCAAGCTTCGCAGGTCGTCCCGCCGGAGCGACGTTGGCGGGGTCAGCGCCTCCGGGCGAGCATCGGGCGCCGTTCGTTCTTCTTCGCGACACGCCCGTCCGGCCGACGCCCGGGCGGGGGGTTGCGCCGCTGGCGGGCCGGGCTCGCGCGGTTCAGGAACCGGCGGTACCAGGCCGCCGCAGCCGCGAACAGCGCCGCCGACGGGACCCCGAGGAGGAGCGCCTGGCTGAGGACCAGCTCCTTGGCGGCAGCCGCGGTCATCGGGTCGCCGTTCGCGTCCTTGAAGCTGTCGAACAGCCCACCGAACGGACCGGCGCTGTACGCCAGGGCCTGGAAGCCGACCGATGCCAGCGCAGCCAGCATTCCCACGAGATAGCTGGCCCGCGGCGCGAAGAAGCCGGCCAGGAACGACGTCCCGAGCGGCGCAGTGAACGAGAAGTACTGGAAGAAGGCCGAGGTCATCGCGTTGAGCCCGACGAGCGGGATCAGGGCCACAGCCAGACCGGAGAGGATCACCGGCACGAAGAACGACCAGTGGGTGACGAGCTGCGGAAGGGCGCGGATGTCGCCGCGCAGGTCGACCGGCCGGAAGGACGTCCGGAAGGCCGTCCCGATGCTCGGCCGCGCGGGGGCCGGCGACGCGGTCGATGGCGACGCACTCGCCGAGCGGGCAGCCCGCGGTGCCGCGGAGCGAGCGTCGATCGGTCCGTCCGCGGCGGCCTCGTCGTCCGGGTCGAGCTGGTCGTCCGGCAGAGGATCGCCGATCGACGCGCGATAGCGGCGTCTGGCTTCGGCGCGGTCGGTTCGCTTGGCTCGGGCCACGGTGCCTCCACGGTCGTTGGTCCACGCGCTGGACGGGCGCGGGTCGATGGGTCATCGGGTTGGCGACGGTCACGGCATCGTACGCGTTCGCCCGATCAGCCGCCGGGGGCGCCACGCGAGGGGCGCGGCCCACGTACGTCGGCGATGAGCGCCAGGTGAGTGGCAGGCAAGCGGCACCTGCTACAACGGCGCTCCGCCGCAACCCGGACCGCACGCCCGCGGTTCGAAGTCCGACCCCGCCGGGAGGTCGTCGATGCTGCGCGTCCCTCGAGCGGGGTCTGTTGCCCTGCCGCTCGCCCTGATCCTTGCCATGCTCACGGCGTCGTTCGCCCTGGCCGACCAGCGTCGGGCCTCGACGCCCGCGGGCCCGGGCCCGGCCGTGCTGGCGCCGGTCGCCTGGCCGGCTTCGACGCTCGTCGTCTCGGAGGTCGAGACGGGCGGCGCAACCGCCTCGGACGAGTTCGCGGAGCTGTCGAACGCCGGGCCGCTCCCCGTCGACCTGAACGGTCTCGAGGTCGTGTACGTGACCTCGAGCGGTTCGACGGTGACCCGCAAGGCCGCGTGGACCTCGTCGCTCGTGCTCGAGCCCGGCCGCCACGTCCTGCTGGCCAACGCCGCCGGCATCCACGCTCCGATCGCGGATGCGACGTACAGCGGCGGGTTCGCGGGGACCGGTGGGGCCGTGGTGCTGCGCGCGATCGGTGGCAGCCCGATCGATGCGGTCGGATGGGGCGACGCGACCAACGCGTTCGTGGAGGGGACCGTGGCGCCGGCTCCGGCCGCCGGCTCGAGCCTCGAGCGCCGGCCCGGCGGGCAGCTCGGCAACGGTACGGACACGAACGACAACGCGGCCGACTTCGCGATCGGCACCCCGAACCCGCAGAACCTGTCGGCGGCGCCGACACCCGGGACGACGCCGACACCGGAGCCGACGTCGACCCCGATCCCGACCCCCACGCCGACGACGGAGCCGACACCCACGCCGACAACGGAGCCGACGCCGACACCCACGCCCAACCCCACGCCGACCATGGAGCCGACACCCGCACCGACGCCGGTGCCGTCGCCCAGTCCAACACCCGAGCCCACGCCCAGATCCAGCCCGACGCCGTTGCCCACGACGGCCATCGTCGACGCGCGGCAGATGCCGGACGACGCCATCGTGCGGATCACCGGGACGCTGACGACCGATCTCGGCGTGATCGACGGCGGCCGCATCGGGTTCCTCCAGGACGCCACCGCGGGGATCGCGGTTCGACTCGACGCGGCTCTGCCCCTGATGATCCCGGCCGGGACGACACTGACCGTCGAGGGCACGCTCGGCTCGTACTTCAGCCTGCGCCTGCTCAACATCCCGGGCTCCGCGATCCTGGTGGCGGGCGAGATGCCCGTCCCGGACGCGCTGGGTCTCGCGACCGGCGCGGCGGCCGAGGCGTTCGAGGGCCTTCGCCTTGGCGTCACAGGGGTGGTGGCCGGGGCGCCGACCGAGCTTGCCGACGGCCTCGGCGTGACGATCGACGACGGGAGCGGGCCGCTCCGGCTGGTCGTCGGGCCGGTCGCGCTCGGTGGACGGTCGATCGGCGAGGGCGATCGGATCGTGGCCGAGGGCCCACTGGGACAACGCGACAGCTCCGGGACGGGCGCGGCCGGCTACCGCCTGCACGTGACGCGATCTGGCGAGTTGACGGTCGAGAGTCCGCCGAGCCCGGGCCCCAGTCAGAGTCCATCGCCGACGCCGAGCCCAACGCCAACCCCCACCCCGTCCGGCGAGCCGACGCCGAGTCCCCTCCCGAGCCCCACGCCGACCCCCAGCCCGTCGGCGACGCCGACCCCGCGCCCGTCGGCGATGCCGACCCCGCCGCTGTCGATCGCCGCGGCCCGTGAGCTCCCGGTCGGTCGCGGAGTTGCCGTGGCCGGTGTCGTCACCGCGGAGTCCGGGCGACTCGGTACGCCCCCCTTGATCGCGATCCAGGACGGGACCGCGGCCATCGTGGTCCGTCTCGGCACCGATCAGCCGCGGCCGTCCCGCGGCACATGGATCGGGGTGTCGGGAACGCTTGCCGACCCGTACGGTCAGCTCGAGATCCGCGCGGTCGAGGCGATCGAGACGGGAGGCGCCACCGCCCTCCCGAGTCCGACGCCGATCGATGGCGCGACGCTCGGCGAACCGGTCGAAGCTCGCCTGGTCCGGACGGAGGGCACCGTCGACGGCCGCCCGATGAAGGCGGTGAGCGGCGACCTCGCATTCGACCTCATGACCGCTCACGGGCGGGTCCGGGTCGCGGCCGACGCGTCGGCCGGGCTCACCGTGACATCGGTTGTCGATGGTGAGCGCCTCGTCGTGATCGGCATCGCCGGCCAGCGTGCAAGCCGCAAGGGCGCCGCCGACGGTTACCGCATCTGGGTCCGCGATCGGGCGGACGTGGCGAGCCTCGGCCGGCCGGGCCCATCGTCGGCCCCGAACGGGTCGCCGGGTGCGTCCCCGAAGCCAGGCGCCGCGAGCGCCGTGGTCACGGTCGCTGCGGCCATCCTGCGTGGAGCCGGCGGCGTCGCGATCGAGGGCGGGGTCACGACCCCGTCCCGCCTGCTCGACGGAACGGGCCGGCGGATCGTGGTCCAGGACCGGACGGCGGCGATCGAGGTGCTGATTCCGGTCGGGACCGTCGCCCCGGCACCCGGGAGCCGTGTCCGGGTGACCGGCGAGGTGGGCCGGGCGTACGGAGCGCCGCGGATCCGGGCGAGCGCGGTGACGCGTCTCGGCTCGACCGTCGTGGAGGCCCTCGAGCTGCGGTCCGCGCCCGGCGCCGCCCACGTGTGGCGACTCGTCCGCGTCAGGGGCGATCTGACGGACGTCCGCCGGTCGGGCGAGCGCTGGACCGCCGAGCTCATCGTCGCCGGCATCCGCGTCCCGGTCGCCGGCCTGACGGGGTCGGGGATCCCGGTCGCGGCGATCGTCGAAGGCCGGACGGCCACGATCACCGGGATCGTTCGTCGCCCGCATCCCTCGGCGACGGATCGGCGGTTTGCGATCACGCCACGATCGATCGCCGACGTCCGGATCGGCGGAGCGGCGGACGGGAGCGTCACGGACGCGACGCCGGCATCGAGCGCCGCGGTCGGCGCCGGGCCGGTCGCGCCCGGCTCGAGTGCGGGCACGATCCCGGCCGTGGACCTCTCGGCGATCCCAGCCCATGCCGGTGCGCTCGTCCGCGTCGGCGGCCTCGTCCGGGCGGTGCGGGAGCGCGGCTTCGACCTCGACGACGGAACCGCGGTCGTCGCGATCGAGCTGCAGGGTCACGCAGCGGACGTGGCGGGGTCGATCGTCGAGGGCGATGCGCTCAGCGTCACCGGTCGCGTCGAGGCCGGTCCAATGGGCGACGCGCCACGGATCCTGGTCGAGGACCCTGGCGGGATCGTGCTGGTCGGTGGGCTCACCGACGGGACCGGTGACCCGCCCCGGCCGAGCGTCTCCCCGGGCGGGATGATCGGCGGCGGCGCGGGCAGTGACCCTGAGACGGGTGTCGCCGTCGGTGAGCTCCCGACGCCCGGGGCGGGACTTCTCTGGATGACCCTCGCATTCCTCGGCGTCGTGGGCCTGATCGCCGTGCGCCACCTCCGGTCGCGGCGTCGCCTGGCCGCCCGGGTCCGCTCGCGTCTCGCGGCGATCGTCGCGACGCGCGCGTCGGCGGGCAGCGGAGTCGTGCTGCCGGTCGCGGCCGTGACCCCGATCGCGGCTCCCAGGGGGGACTGGACCGCGACTGCCGGCCCCGGTCCGCGACCGTGATGCGGCCCGCCCTGGCGACGCTCGCGGCTCGACGCGGCGTCGCGGGCCACCCCCGAGCGTGGCCCCGAGCGTGGCCCCGAGCGTGGCTCGTGCGTGGCCGTGCTTGACGCTCACGAGAAGGCAGGCCTATCCTCGCCCGAGTTTCGCGCTTGCGGAGCACGCCAGAGTGAGGGACGAGGTTTGCCGAACGCGGACCCCCGCGTTGCCCTTCCGACCGGAGAACGGCAATACCACATCGGACTCGGACCGGGTGAACTGGCCGAGTACATCCTCCTCCCCGGGGACCCCGATCGAACCACCCGGATCGCCACGCGGCTCGACGACATCGAGTTCGAGCGGCGCCGCCGGGAGTTCGCCTCGGTCACCGGGACGTATCGCGGCACCCGGGTCTCGGTCGTCTCGACCGGGATCGGTACGGACAATGTCGAGATCACGGTGGCGGAGATCCTGGCGATCACGGAACGACCGACCTTCGTCCGGGTCGGCTCCTGCGGGACCCTCCAGCCGGAGGTCGCCCTCGGGGACCTGATCGTCTCGACCGGCGCCGTCCGGCTCGAGTCGACCACGAGCTTCTTCGTCCACGATGGGTACCCCGCCGTCGCCGATTACGAGGCGGTGGTGGCGCTCATCGAGGCCGCGGATCGGCTCGGCCACCGGACCCACGTCGGGCTGACGGCCACGGCACCGGGATTCTTCGGGGCGCAAGGGCGTCCCATCCCGCAACTGCCCATCCGTTACCCTGACCTGGCGGAGGACATGGCGCGCCAGCGCGTGATGAACTTCGAGATGGAGGCGTCGGCGCTTCTGGTCCTGGCCACGCTCGCCCGATGTCGGGCCGGAGTCGTCTGCGCGGTCTACGCGCAGCGCAACACCGGGGACTTCCTCGAGGGAGCCGCCCAGGACGCGGCAGAGGCGGCGTGCGTGGAGACGGGGCTCGAGGCGCTCCTGATCCTGGCCGAGATGGATCGACAGAAGCAATCGTCAGGGACGGATCGCTGGCGACCGTCTCTCTGGAATCGAACGTGAGATGCGGATGCGGGACGAGGGTTCCCGTGACGCCACGCTGAACCGAGGAGGAGCCCGCTCCATGGCCGAAGCCTATTGCGTGAAGGACAAGATGAAAGTCGAAGTCCAGAACCCGCAGAAGATCACCATGAAGAACGGCAAGCCGGCGACCCAGGGCACCTGCCCGAAGTGCGGCGGAAAGGTCTTCCGGATCGGCGGCTGACGCCGCCTCGACACAGAGCTCAATGCGGCCCCCGCCGGTGACGGCGGGGGCCGCTTCGCGATTCCGCGGGCCGACCGAAGGACGGAGCGCCGGCGGACGCCCCCCGGCCGCAACGAATCGACAACCTGCCCGGCACCTCCTGCCGAACGGCCCTCGGCCGCCGACCGCGTACGATGACACCATACGAGCGAGGCCAGCGCGCGCCCCGAGACGGGTGCCCGGGCCCGCGTCCGCATCGGATCGAATGAACGAGCGCCACGCGCTCGCAGCTCGCGGAGGATGGACACGATGGCAGTACGGGTCGGGATCAACGGCTTCGGGCGGATCGGCCGCCAGTCCCTCAAGGCGCTGATCGAGCGGACGCCCGATGTCGAGGTCGTTGCCGTCAACGACCTCGTCGAGACGTCGCTCAACGCCCTCCTCTTCAAGCACGACTCGACCTACGGCGCCTATCCCGGCACGGTTGACCACACCGACGACGCGTTGATCATCGACGGCCGCGAGATCAAGGTCCTCAAGGAGAAGGATCCCGCGGCCCTGCCGTGGGGCGACCTGGGCGTCGACATCGTCCTCGAGTCGACCGGGATCTTCACCGACGCCGACAAGGCCCGTGCCCACATCACCGCCGGCGCGAAGAAGGTCGTCATCAGCGCCCCCGCCAAGGGCGAGGACATCACGATCGTCCTCGGCGTGAACGAGGACAAGTACGACGCCGCAAGCCACGACATCATCAGCAACGCCAGCTGCACGACGAACTGCCTGGCGCCCGCCGCCAAGGTCGTCCACGACCTGCTCGGGATCGAGCGCGGCCTGATGAACACGATCCACAGCTACACCAACGACCAGCGCATCCTCGACGTCGCCCACAAGGATCCCCGCCGGGCGCGCTCGGCCGGCCAGAACATCATCCCGACGACGACCGGCGCCGCCAAGGCGCTCGCGCTCGTGATCCCCGATCTCAAGGGCAAGTTCGACGGGTTCAGCCTGCGCGTCCCGACGCCGACCGTCAGCGTGGTCGACTTCACCGCCGACGTCCGTCGGCCCACCTCCGTCGAGGAGTTGAACGCGGCCTTCCGGACCGCCGCCGAGGGTCCGCTCAAGGGCATCCTCGGGGTCAGCGACGACCCCCTCGTCTCGACCGACTTCAGGGGCGACGCCCGCTCCTCGATCATCGACGCCGACTCGACGATGGTCCTGGGCGGAACGATGGTCAAGGTCATCAGCTGGTACGACAACGAGTGGGGCTACAGCTGCCGGGTCGCCGACCTGATCGGCTTCGTCGCCGCGCGCCTGCCCGTCGCGGCCGGCTGAATGGAGAAGCTGACGATCCGCGACGTCGACGTCGCGGGCAAGCGCGTCTTCGTGCGCGTCGACTTCAATGTGCCGCTCGCCGACGGCAAGGTCACCGACGACTCGCGGATTAGGGCGGCCATCCCGACGATCACCGCGCTCCTGAACGGCGGCGCGAAGGTCATCCTGGCGAGTCACCTCGGCCGGCCCGATGGCAAGGTCCAGGACGGCCTCCGCCTGCGGCCGGTCGGCCAGCGCCTCAGCCAGCTGATCCGGCGCAACGTGCCGGTCACCGGCGACGCGCTCGGGATCGGGACCGAGGATGCCGTCAAGCGGATGCGCAACGGCGAGGCGATCCTCCTCGAGAACCTCCGCTTCCACGCCGAAGAGGAGAAGAACGACCCGGCGTTCGCGGCGCAGCTCGCGAGCTACGCGGACCTGTTCGTGAACGACGCCTTCGGGACCGCCCACCGGGCCCATGCGTCCACGGTCGGGATCGCGGCCCTCCTGCCGGCCTACGCCGGGCTGCTGATGGAGCGCGAGATCGCGATGCTCAGCAGCCTCCTGGAGAGCCCGAAGCACCCGTTCGCGGCGATCCTCGGCGGTGCCAAGGTCAGCGACAAGATCGGCGTGATCGAGCACCTCCTCGGCAAGGTCGACGTCCTGATCCTCGGCGGTGGCATGGCCAACACCTTTCTGCTCGCCCAGGGCAAGTCCGTCGGGAAGAGCCTGGCCGAGCACGATCGGGTCGATGACGCCCGGCGGATCCTGGCGGCGGCCGAGAAGGCCGGCGTGGAGGTCGTCCTGCCGACCGACGTCGTGATCGCCAAGGAGGTCACCCGGGGCACGGAGTACAAGACGGTTGGGACCGAGAAGTTTCCCGCCTCGTGGCACATCGTCGACGTCGGCGAGGAGAGCCGCGCCCGGATCGAGACGGCCCTCGCGAACGTCAAGACGGTCCTCTGGAACGGGCCGCTGGGCGTGTTCGAGATCCCGTCGTTCGCCCACGGGACCAAGGAGATCGCCCGGTTCCTGGCCGACCGGGCCGAGCACGGCACGACCGTGGTCGTGGGCGGGGGTGACAGCGTCGCCGCGATCGAGCAGCAGGGCCTGACCGCGAAGATGACCCACATCAGCACCGGGGGCGGCGCCTCGCTCGAGTTCCTCGAAGGGCGCGAGCTGCCGGGGATCGCCGTCCTCCAGGACCGGCCCGCGGCGCCTCGCGCATCGAGGGCGAAGAAGGCGAAGGCCGGAGCTCGCTCGTGAACACGATCATCGAGCTCATCGATGCCCGCGAGATCCTCGATTCGCGGGGCAATCCGACCGTGGAGGTGGACGTCGTCCTGGGCGACGGCTCCGTGGGTCGGGCGGCGGTCCCGTCGGGGGCGTCCACGGGCGCCCACGAGGCGGTCGAGCTGCGCGACGGCGACACGGCCCGGTTCGGCGGCAAGGGCGTCCTGACCGCGGTCTCCAACGTGACCGAGCGGATCGCGCCCGAGCTGTACGGGATGGATGCGGCCGATCAGGCCGGCGTGGACGACCTCCTGCGCGAGCTCGACGGCACGCCGAACAAGGCGAGCCTGGGCGCGAACGCGATCCTCGGGGTCTCGCTCGCCTGCGCCCACGCCGCCGCGGCGGCCCACGACGAGCCGCTCTACCGCTATCTCGGCGGGGTCGGGGCGCGGGTCCTGCCGGTCCCGATGTTCAACATCCTCAACGGCGGCAAGCACGCCCAGGACTCGACCGACTTCCAGGAATTCATGGTCATGCCCGTCGGGTCGGAGACATACTCCGAGGCGCTCCGCGCCGGCGCCGAGATCTTCGGGGCGCTCCGGACCATCCTCCACGACGAGGGCCACGCCACGGGCCAGGGCGACGAGGGCGGCTTCGCGCCGTCGCTCGGCTCGAACGAGGCCGCCGTCGAGGTGATCCTGCGGGCGATCGAGAAGGCCGGCTATCGGCCCGGCGAGGACGTCGCGATCGCCCTCGACCCGGCAACCACCGAGCTGGTGGAGGGCGCTGACGACGGCGTCGGTGACACGACGCGCTACCGGCTCGCGACCGAGAATCGGACCCTCGAGTCCGGCGAACTCATCGACCTGTGGGCCGACTGGGCCGCGCGCTTCCCGATCGTGTCGATCGAGGACGGGCTGGCCGAGGACGACTGGTCCGGCTGGGCGGAGCTGACGCGCCGCCTCGGCGACCGGGTCCAGCTCGTCGGTGACGACCTGCTCGTGACGAACGTCGACCGCATCGAGCGGGCAATCGAGGAGGAGGCCGCCAACAGCGTCCTGATCAAGCTCAACCAGATCGGGACGTTGACCGAGACGATCGACGCGATCGCCCTCGCCCGGCGAGCCGGCTGGACCGCCATCGTGTCGCATCGCTCCGGTGAGACGGAGGACACGACGATCTCGGACCTCGTGGTCGCGATGGGCACGGGGCAGATCAAGACCGGGGCGCCGTCGCGGAGCGAGCGGGTCGCGAAGTACAACCGGCTCCTCCGGATCGAGGGCGAGCTCGGGGACGGCGCGCTGTACCTGGGCCGCGGCGCGTTCGGCCGGAGGGTCGGCGCCGCCGGCGCGACCGCCGGTCGCGAGGTCGGCGCGCGGTCGTGACCCGGTTCCTCGACCGCGGTGCGATCGTCGCCGCCTATGTCGGCATCGGCATGGCCGTCACGACCGCGATCAGCTTCCTGCTCGTCATCCCGATCGAGCCGATCTACTGGCTGCTGGCGGTGCCGTCGGGGCTGCTGATCGGCTACTACGCCAACCAGCGGAGCGACCGGCGCGCCGGGCCGTGGACGCGGATCCTCGCCAATGCGGCCTACGCGGGCCTCGTGACCGGCCTGACGATGGCGGTGCTGCTGCTCGGCGTGAAGGCCCTCTTCTTCTTCGCCGACAACGGCTACCGCGGGCCGGACCTCGGCGGGTCGCTGACGTGCACCGGCGGAGCCGACTGCGTCTACGAGCGCTATCGCGAGGACAGCGCGACCGAGCTCGCCGCGGCCGGGATCAGCGACGCGGCGACGTTCACCGGCTACTACTGGCGCCAGCAGGCGTCGTCCGCGGGGACCGTGCTCGTGCTGACGCTCCTCGGCGGCATCGGCGGCGGGATCCTGTACGGGACGTTCCGCCCGAAGACCGGCCCGAAGCCCGACCCGGCGGCTGACCCGGGAGCCGCCCTCGCCCGCGGGGTCGACCCCGCTCCCTGACCCGAGATCGACCCCATCGGTATCCGGGCGGCTGGACGGGCCTGAACGTTCGCACGGGCCGGGCCATCTGGGCAGGGGGGCTGAGCCTGACTGAGCTCACCACGTCCCCCCGATCCGGCGGTCCGGCCCCCTGGATGCCCTCCAGCCCGCCAGATCGCGATCGTGTCGATATCAGTGCGCCGAGGGTACTCGGCCGCCCGACATGCCGACGCCCCGGACGGGGTCCGGGGCGGTCGAGCGGCGGCTGGGTCGGCGATCCGGCGATCAGCCCTTCGCGGCGGCCTTCTTCGTCGTGGTCTTCTTCGTGGCGGTGGCCTTGGCCGGAGCCTTCTTCGCGGGAGCCTTCGTTGCCGGCGCCTTGGCGGCGGCCTTCGGAGCCTCCGTCGTCGTCGTCGCGGTCGATGCGGCCGCCGCCTCGGCGCGAGCGGACTTCGAGACGGCTGCACGAGCCTTGCCGGCCGCCGTCTGGGCGCCCTTCGCCTTGTTGGCCTTGCCGGCCGAGATGCGCGCCTTCGCGGCCTTCGCGGCCTGCGCCTTGGAGGTCGTCTTGACGACCCGGCCCGAGGTCTGGACCGCCACGCCGCCGGTCGCGGCGTTGAACTTGAGCGTCAGGCGCGACTTCCGCCGGGCCGCCGCATTCGGGTGGATCGCGCCGGCCTTGGCCGCCCGGTCGAGGGCGGCATGGGCGTCGGCGAGGGCCTTCGCGGCGGTCTCCGGCTCGGCGTCATGGGTGGCGACGCTGAGGGCGTTCGCGACGAACGTCTTCGCGGCGGTGCGCCGCGGCTGGAGGATCGCGTGGCGGCGTTCCGCCTGACGGACGCGCTTCAGGCCGGAGGGCGTTCGTGCGCCGGTCCAGGCGCGGGGCGTCTTGGCCAAGGGGTGAAACCTCTGGTGGTGTGTCTCGAACGTCGTCGCCCGGCGGGTGGGTGCCGAGCACGAACGCGCATGGTAGCAGGTGACACCCGGCGAGGCCAATGTTCGAGGCTGATCGACGCCGGCGTGCGTACCCCCGACCGCCAACGGGACGATCCGACCGTTCGGCCACACATCGGGCAGACTTCGGCCTCGTGCTTGCCATCGTCGGTGGCCTCGGTGCCGCCATCTGCTGGGCCGTCTCGTCGATGGCGTCCGCCCGATCCTCGCGCCAGATCGGCTCGTGGGCGACCGTCGGCTGGGTCATGGTGTTCGGCGCGTTCATCGCCGTGCCGGCCACGCTCGTCGCGGGCGGTGGCGCCAACCTCACCCAGGACGCGCTCGTGCTGCTCGCGATCTCCGGTGCCGGGAACCTGGTCGGCCTGCTCCTCGCCTACACCGCCTTCCAGTCCGGGAAGGTCGCGGTGATCGCGCCGATCCTTTCGACCGAGGGCGCAATGGGCGCGGTGATCAGCGTGGCGTACGGCGAGCAGATCGGGATCGCCGCCGCGGTCGTCCTGACCGCGATCGCGATCGGCGTGATCCTCGCGTCGACCGGCGGTGGGGACGAGCCCGCGGTCGCCGAGCCCGGCGGGCTCGCCGTCGAGGGGCCGCGGCCGGCGCCCACTCGCGCCAACCCCGGCCACCCCGACCGCAAGGCAACGATCCTCGCGATCGGCGCGGCGGTCAGCTTCGGGATCAACCTCTACGCCAGCGCCCGGATCGGGGCCACGCTGCCACTCGTCTGGTCGATCCTGCCGGCCCGGATCGGCGGAGTGTTGTTCGTGGCACTGCCGCTGCTCGCGACGGGGCGGCTGCGACTGACCCGCGAGGCCCTCCCGTTCATCCTCGTCGTGGCGGTCGCGGAGGTGGTCGGGACGACCGTGTATGCGTTCGGGTCGCGCGACGGGATCGCGGTCGCCGCGGTGACCGCGTCGCAATTCGGGGCGATCGCCGCGGTCGCCTCGGTCCTGCTGTTCGGGGAGCGGCTGCGCCGGATCCAGGTGGCCGGCGTCGTGGCGATCGCGGTCGGGGTGGCGACGCTGGCGGCGCTCCAGGCGGGCTGATCGTCGCCGGCGTCGGTCGCACTCGGGCGACCCGCTACACTCCCGCGTCGTGACCATCCCCCAGGACCGGCTGCATCATTGTTCAGATCGATCATCGTCGTCCCGACGCTACGCGTACCCCGCGATGGCAAGCGCAGCTGTGAGCAACGCGGCGGAAACAAGGGCGAGGGCTAGGGTCGTCCGTCGGGACAGATGCAGCAGCCGCGATCCAAGCACGACGCCAGCGGCGATCGGTGCCCAGATCCACGCGACGTACGCACTGTTGAGCAGCGACCACGCAACGAATTGCTCGGTTGGCGTCGCTAGGCCGGACCAGCCTTCAAGGTTGCCGCCCAGCCGAGCGAACCAGACCGCCGAGACCGCGACCGTGATCAGGACGAGGAGAAGGCACCAGAGCGCGACACCAACGAGCGCACTCCGCGTCCGGCTCCAGCCATTCGTGCTACACATAAGTAGCACGATATTTCTTCACGTTGGTGACGTCAACCCCGGAACGAGATCGGCTCGGCCGTGAGTATTCCGGCTGAGCGCCTCCGCAACTTCTCGATCATCGCCCACATCGATCACGGCAAGTCGACCCTTGCCGACCGGCTGCTCGAGCTGACCCACACGATCGATGCCCGCCAGATGACGAGCCAGGTCCTCGACTCGATGGACCTCGAGCGCGAGAAGGGGATCACGATCAAGGCCCGGGCCGTGCGCCTCGAGTACAAGGCCAATGACGGGCTGACCTACGGCCTGAACCTGATCGACACGCCGGGCCACGTCGACTTCGCCTACGAGGTCAGCCACAGCCTCCAGGCGTGCGAGGGCGCCATCCTCGTCGTCGACGCCACCCAGGGCATCGAGGCCCAGACACTCGCCAACGTCCATCTCGCGCTGCGCGAGGGGCTGACCCTGATCCCGGTCCTCAACAAGATCGACCTGCCATCGGCCGATCCCGAGACGATCATGGACGAGCTCGAGAACGTCCTCGCGATCCCGCGCGAGGAGGTGATCCTCGCGAGCGCCAAGGACGGCACCGGCGTGCCCGACATCCTCGAGGCGATCGTCGCCCGGATCCCGGCGCCGAAGGGCGACCCCGCCAAGCCCGTCCAGGGCCTGATCTTCGACAGCCACTACGATGCGTTCAAGGGCGTGATCGTCTACGTCCGGCTGGCCGCCGGGACCCTCCGGGCGAGCGACGAGATCCGGCTGATGGCCTCGGGCGCCCGCGCGGAACCCCTCGAGCTGGGCGTCTTCCGGCCCCAGCTCGTGCCGGTCAGGCAGCTCGTGGCCGGCGAGGTGGGCTACGTCGCGACCGGCCTCAAGAACGTCCGCGAGGCCCAGGTCGGCGACACCGTGACGACCGTCGCCCATCCCGCCGCCAAGCCGCTGCCCGGCTACCAGCCCGCGAAGAGCCTCGTGTTCGCCGGGATCTATCCGGTCAGCGGCGAGGACTACCCGCTCCTGCGCGAAGCCCTCGAGAAGCTCCACCTCAACGACGCGAGCTTCACCTACGAGCCGGAGAGCTCGGTCGCGCTCGGGTTCGGGTTCCGTTGCGGCTTCCTCGGCCTGCTCCACATGGAGATCGTCCAGGAGCGCCTGGAGCGCGAGTTCAGCCTCGACCTGATCGCCTCGGCGCCGTCGGTCGAGTACCACGTGAAGCTTCTCCACGGTCGCGGCGAGGTCGCGATCGACAACCCCTCGCTCCTCCCGAACCCGTCGGACATCGAGCTCCTCGAGGAGCCATGGGTCAATCTCAGCGTCGTCACCCCGTCGCACTACATCGGGCCGCTCATGGAACTCACGACGAACCGGCGCGGCATCTTCGAGAACATGGAGTACCTCGACCCGTCCCGGGTCGTCCTCCACTTCGAGATGCCGCTCGCGGAGCTCATCGTCGACTACTTCGACCAGCTCAAGACGCGGACCGCCGGCTACGCCTCGATGGACTACGAGGAGATCGGCTACCGCGCGGCCAATCTCGTCCGGCTGGACGTGCTCGTCGCCGGCGACCCGGTCGACGCCCTGTCAGTGATCGTGCACCGCGAGAACGCGGCGTCACTCGGGCGGACGCTCGTCG
>DASSPG010000024.1:0-1745 GCA_035699725.1 Candidatus Limnocylindrales bacterium
GCGTCCCAGCCTCCGACGGATTGTGTGGGAGCGCTGGTCCAGCGGTCAATGGAGGGCGGCTGATATCGGGCTGCATTAGTCAGCGTTCGCGCATGTCACGTGAACCCGGCCGCTGGGACAGCCCATGGGACAGATCATGCATCCGCGGGCGGGATGTTCGCGTTGAAGCGGAAACGGTTCGCGGGATCGAGGCGCCGCTTCAGCTGCTGTAGTCGCGCCCACGACTCCGGCGCGTATGCCGCCGCCACCCGCGCCGCCGTCTGGTCAAGCTCGGGGTAATTGAGGTAGCCGCCGCCTCGGAGCGAGAGCGGCGAGACACGATCGGCGAACCGGCGTGCCCAGGCGATCTCCGCCTCGTCGTCCGCCGGATCCCTCCAGATTGCGAGCGCGGTCACGTTTGCCACCGCGGCCCGGCCGCCGAACGCAGCCCACGATGCCGGGATCCGATGCGCCCGGCCGTGGATGAGCTCGACGAGTGCGAATGACTCGTTCGTCTCCTCGGATGCGGACGCGATCAGGGCATCGGCCAGGGTCTCGTCCAGGCGCCCGACGAGATGGCCCTTCCAGTACTGCCGAAGCCCGAACGGGATCGGCTGGTACAGGGACTGCTGCTGGAGCCAGCTCATCGCCTTGAGGTCGGTTTCGTAGCAGGCGGGGTGGTCTGCGAGGGCACGGATCGCCGCGGTTCCGCCTTCTGGATCGCCGCGCCATCCGACGTTCACCGAGATGGCGGGCGAGCCGTCTTCGGCGCGCCACGCGACGATCGCGAGGACGAGCTCGTCGGGCGCCGACGCCTCGACCTCGAACGTCCGAAGGATCGCGTCACGGAGGGCGGGGCCACGGAACCGGAGGCGTCCGCCGAACATCGCCGGCACCGGCGTCAGCGCATACCGCAGGTGCGTGACGATGCCGAAGTTGCCGCCGCCGCCGCGAAGTCCCCAGAGCACCTCGGGCTCGCGCTGCTCGTCGACCTCGAGCACGTCGCCGTCCGCCGTCACAAGCTGCGCGCCGATCAGCGCGTCGCATGCGAACCCCTCCGACGACAGGAGCCAGCTGATCCCGCCGGTCAGGGTCAGGCCACCGATCCCGGTGTCGATGAAGGTCCCGGACGGCGCGGCCAAGCCATGGGCGAAGGTGGCCGCGTCGAGGTCCATCAGCCGGGACCCGGCGAGCGCGTCCGCCGTCTTCGCAGCCGGGTCGACCGTCGCTCCGCGCCAGCGCGACAAGTCGATGAGGAGCGCTCCGTTCGGAGAGGAGTGGCCGGCCACGCTGTGGCCGCCGCCCCGAACGCCGATCGCGAGACCGGACTCCGCTGCCCAACGCACCGCAGCGATGACGTCGGGCAGGTCGGCGGGCCGGAGAATGGACACCGGACGTCCGGTCGCCATCGCGTTGTAGGCCGCTCGCGCGGCCTCGTACCCTCCGTCCCCGGGCTCCATGACCTCGCCGCGCGTCCGCGCCCGGAGATCACGAATCGCCTCGCCCAGCATCGGCACTCCTCCCGTTCGTCGCGCAGTCGATTGTGCAGTTCGCCGAACCCGCGTCAATCCGCAGAACTCACGGTTGCTCGAATCGGTCGTTGTCGCCGTTTCACGCACGGGAAGGTCTTACTGCGACGGCGCCGCCTCGGATTTCGGTCGATCCGCGGGGGTTGCTTTGCGACGACGAGGAACTCCGGTGCCAGCTGGCCGAGCGCGGTCATCGCGCACGGCGTGTCACGGTCGGGTCCCTCGGCGTCCCGTCAC
>DASSPG010000025.1:0-1151 GCA_035699725.1 Candidatus Limnocylindrales bacterium
CTCCGGATGGAGATCGATTCGATGCCGGTCGAGCTCGACGAGGCCGAGCGCCGCCGGGTCCAGCTCGAGATCGAGCGTGAGGCGCTCCGCAAGGAGACCGACGACGCCTCGAAGGCGCGTCTCGCCGCGCTCGAGAAGGAGCTGGCCGACCTCGAGGAGTCGAGCGGCGCGCTCAAGCAGCGCTGGGAGGCCGAGAAGGCCGCGATCGCCGCGCTCCGCGCATCCCGGACGGAGCTGGAGCAGCTCCAGGTCCGGATCGAGCAGGCGCAGCGCGAGACCGACTACGAGACCGCGGCCAAGCTCCAGTACGAGACGCTGCCCGCGCTCCAGGCCCGGATCACCGAGCAGGAGGCGGCGATGGCCGCCCTCCAGGGCCCGGGCTCGCTCCTGCGCGAGGAGGTCAGCGCGGACAACATCGCCGAGATCGTCGCCGCCTGGACCGGGATCCCGGTCACCAAGCTCATGGAGGGCGAGCTCGAGAAGCTCGTGAAGATGGAGGAGCGCCTGCATCTGCGGGTCGTCGGCCAGGACGAGGCGATCGAGGCCGTGTCCGACGCGGTCCGCCGGTCGCGGGCCGGCCTCGGCGACCCGAAGCGGCCGCTCGGCTCGTTCCTGTTCCTCGGCCCGACCGGGGTCGGCAAGACGGAGCTCGCCCGGGCGCTCGCCGAGTTCCTGTTCGACGACGACGCGGCGATGACCCGGATCGACATGAGCGAGTACCTCGAGAAGTTCTCGGTGTCGCGCCTGATCGGGGCGCCCCCCGGCTACGTCGGATACGAGGAGGGCGGCCAGCTCACCGAGGCGGTCCGCCGCCGGCCGTACCAGGTGATCCTGCTCGACGAGATCGAGAAGGCCCACCCGGACGTGTTCAACCTGCTCCTCCAGGTCCTCGACGACGGGCGCCTGACGGACGGCCAGGGCCGGACGGTCGACTTCCGGAACACCGTGATCATCCAGACGAGCAACGTCGGGTCGCAGCTGATCAGCGCGGTCGGCGGCGGCGGGCGCGGCCAGGACGACGCGGCCTACGAGGCGATGAAGCGCCAGGTGACCGACGCCCTGCGGGCCCAGTTCCGGCCGGAGTTCCTCAACCGGATCGACGAGATCATCGTGTTCCACGCCCTGTCCGAGGCCGACCTCGAGCAGATCGT
>DASSPG010000026.1:0-2011 GCA_035699725.1 Candidatus Limnocylindrales bacterium
GCCGTGGGCCCGGATCACGACCGCGGCGCCGTGGTCGACGTCGTCGAGGGTCTCGACGGTCTCGATCCCGAGCCGCTCGAGATCGGCGATCACGCCCTCGTTGTGGACGACCTGGCCGAGGGTATGGGTCGACTTGCCAGCCGCGCTGGCCTCCTTCGCCTTGTCGATCGCCTCGCGCACGCCGTAGCAGAAGCCGGTGCGCTTGGCGATCCGGATTGCTCGGACCGTACCCATCTCGGCTCGATTATCGCACGGGGACCCCGGAATCCCGGTTCACGTGCCGGTGCCCGGCGGCACTCCCGTCCCACGGGCGTATGTGACGGGGATCGACGCCGCGGCGGCGGGATCTGTCGGTCACGGCCCGCCCGACGGGAAATCCATGCGGAATCTGGCCATTTGAGGGGCGAGATCCCTCTGCTCGTCGAATACGCCCGCCCGGCGGGAAGTGGCCCAGCTGTCATCGTCGCGCCGCGGACGCGCGAGGCGGGCTTCGAACCTGGTCAACCAGTCGTGCCAGGACTCCTATGTCGAGTTCCAGCGCGGTTCTGGCCCCTCGACGCTGGATCCGAGCGTGGGCATGCCTGGCAACGGCAGCTCCCGCGCGCCTGGAGCCCAAATTCCCGCCGTACCAGTCCCTGTGCGCGTGGTTGGCGAACGTGTATGCCCGACGACCCCGGGGCCCGCTACCCGTCGTCGCCGTAGGTGCCGCGGTGGCGCGGGTCGATCAGGGCGGCGATCCGCTGCATGATCAGCGTCGTCGCGAGGCCCTTGGCGGCCTTGCGGTCGATCTCGGGCGGGAGCAGGTCGCCGAGGCGGAACGGCTCGCCGATCCGCATCGTGGCGTGGCCGCCGATACGCGGGATCTTGCGGCCCTTCGGCCAGACCCGGTCCGTGTTCGAGAAGCCGATCGGGACGATCGTCGGGTTCGTGCGGAGCGCGAGCATCGCGAGGCCGTCCTTCGGCTGCTGGAGCTGGCCGGTCGGGCTCCGGGTGCCCTCGGGGAAGACCATCAGCACGTGCCCCGCGTCGAGGATCCGGCGAGCCACGCGGAACGCCTCGACATCTGCCCCCTGGCGGTCCACCGGCACGACGCCGCCGTTGCGCGCCATCCAGCCGACGATCGGCCAGTCGAACATTTCCTTCTTGCCCAGCCAGTGGATGCGCCGGCCGAGGAGCGGCGTGAGAAACGCCCCGATCAGGACCGGGTCGCCGTTCGAGATGTGGTTCGCGGCGAGGATGACCGGGCCCTCGCGCGGGATCGCGCTCGCGTCGCCCTCGATCCGGACGCGGGTCACGCTCCGGCACAGGAAGCGCGAGACGGCCGCGGTCGTCGCGATCAGGGGCGTGACGTCCGAGCGGAGGATCTCGGCCTCGTCGAGGACGGGCTTGGCCGACGGGCGCTCCTGGACGGGGTCGCCGGGCTCGGCCGGGGCGGTCATCGGGTGGCCTCCCCTGCCCCGACCGCCCGGTCTGCCTCCGAGGCCCGACCGGCTTCGGCCGCCCGCACGGCGCCGACGACCGCCGCCACCGTCTCCTCGAACCGGTTGCCGTCGGTCCGGATGTGGACGGCATCCTCGGCCGGGCGCAGCGGCGCCACCGTGCGCGTGCTGTCGAGCTCGTCGCGGCGGCGGAGCTGGGCGAGGATGCCGCGCGCCTCGGGATCGTCGGGAGCCAGCCCGCGCTCCTCGGCGCGGCGCCGCGCCCGCTCCTCGACCGAGGCGTCGAGGAAGATCTTCAGGTCCGCGTCCGGCAGCACCACGGTTCCGATGTCCCGGCCGGCCATGATGATCCCGCCGGGCTCGGCGGCGAGAGCACGCTGGCGATCGAGGAGCGCGGCCCGCAGCTCCGGGACGCGGCTGACCGCGGAGACCGCCTCGTCGACCTTGGGTCCGTGGACCTCGCGCGTCACGTCCACGCCATCGACGCTGACATGGGCGAGGCGCCCCGCGACGTCGGCGACGAGCGCGATCTCGGGCACGAGCGCGACGAGCGCGGCCGGATCGGCGCCGGG
>DASSPG010000027.1:0-26549 GCA_035699725.1 Candidatus Limnocylindrales bacterium
GTCCGCCGCAGGCGGAGCAGGTACATCGCGATGACGGCCGGCACGAACAGCAGGCCGAGCAGCGCGAGGGGGTTGGTGAACGGCATCGGCCCGCCTCAGCCCAGCACGCGCCGGCGGCGGAGCTCGGCGAAGATCAGCTCATTGAGCGGGGTGTCCGTGGCGAGGTCCACGTAGGTGGCCCGGCGTCTCGCGGCGAGCTGGGCGAAGGACTCCTTCCAGGCCGCCAGTCGCTCGCGGTACGCGTCGATCGTCGCCAGGTCCGCGGTCACGTCGACGCTCGCGCCGGTCTCGGCATCGACGAGCCGCAGGTCACCCTCGAGCGGCGGATCCAGCTCGTCGGGAGAGAGGACGTGGAGGACGATCAGCTCGGACCGGGTCGAGGCGAGCTCGCGGATGACCTTGTCAGCAGCCGGATCCAGCAGGTCCGAGATCAGGACGATGACACCCCGCCCGGACAGCTGCGCCGCCGCGTGGCGCGCCGCGGCCACCAGGTCCGTCGGACCGTCGGCCGGGTCGATCGCGGACAGCTCCGCCAGCAGGCGGAGGGCGCGCCCCGAGCCGCGCAGGGCGGTCCGCCGCCGGGCCATGCGCCCGCCGAGGACGCTGACATTGACCTTGTCCTCGGACGCGAGCCCGATGTAGCCCAGGGCAGCCGCCGCCCGTTTCGCGAACTGGAGCTTGTCCGGTCGTCCCGTCGCCATCGACGCCGAGCCGTCGAGGAGGAGCGTGATCGTGACGTCCTCCTCCTCGATGAACAGCTTGACGAAGAGCTTCTCGAGGCGGGCCAGGACGTTCCAGTCGAGCTGGCGGAGGTCGTCGCCGAGGCTGTACTCGCGGTAGTCGGCGAACTCGACCGACTGGCCGCGCTTGACGCTTCGGCGGCCGCCCTTGAGCCCGCCGCGGACCGGCGCGCGGAGGAGCAGGAGAAGGCGCTCGAGCTGGCGCAGGAACGCCTCGTCGAACACGGTCGGGTCGACATCTGACGGCAGGAAGGCCTGCCGTCCACCGGTCGACGCCACCGCCGGGCGTGCCGATCCGGGGGCCGGCCCGTCGGTCATCGTCATCGATCGCCGGTCCGGGTTCGGTGCTACTCGACCGCCGGCGGGACGACCGAATCGAGGATCGATCGGACGGCCGCCTCGGTCGTGATCCCTTCGGCCTCGCCCTCGAAGTTGAGGATGATCCGGTGACGCAGCGAGGGCAGGGCTGCGGCCCGGATGTCGTCGACCGAGACGTTGAACCGTCCGTCGAGGAGGGCGAAGATCTTGCCCCCAGTCACGAGCGCCTGGGCGCCGCGTGGTGACGCCCCGTAGCGGACGTACTCGCGCACGAGGCCGGGCGCGCGTGGCTGGTCGGGGTGGGTGGCGGCCAGGATGCTGACGGCGTACGCCGTGATGTGCGGCGCGATCGGGACGGCCCGCGCGAGACGCTGCATCTCGACGATCTCCTCGGCCGTGGCGACCTTGCCGGCGGCGACCGAGGCCGCGCCGGTGGTCCGGTCGAGGATCGAGATCAGGTCATCCTCCGAGGGGAACGGGACCATGACCTTGAAGAGGAAGCGGTCGAGCTGGGCCTCGGGCAGGGGATAGGTCCCCTCCATCTCGAGCGGATTCTGGGTCGCGAGCACGAAGAACGGCGGGTCGAGCGGGAAGCGCTGCCGGGCGACGGTGACCTGGTGCTCCTGCATCGCCTCGAGCAGGCTCGACTGCGTCTTGGGCGTGGCTCGGTTGATCTCGTCGGCGAGGACGAGGTTGGCGAAGATGGGGCCGGGCTGGAACCTGAAGACGCGCTGGCCGCCTTCCTCGATGAGGATGTTCGTGCCCGTGATGTCGGCCGGCATCAGGTCCGGCGTGAACTGGATCCGGTTGAACGTGCAGTCGATGACGTCGGCGATCGTCCGGACGAGCATCGTCTTGCCGAGGCCGGGCACGCCCTCGAGCAGGACATGGCTGTTGGCGAGGAGGCCGGTCAGGGTCTGGCGGACGAGGTCGCGCTGGCCGACGATGACACGCCCGACCTCCTCCTCGATGGCCCGTGCCCGCTCGGCGAAGGCCTCCGGCGCCAGGCGGTCGGTGACGTCGCTGCTGGTCGAGGCGTTCATCCGATCCTCCGGTCGCTGACGGTCGGCAGGCTCACTTCGTCGGATCCAGCGAGCTGAAGTAGTCGCGGACGTAGTCCTTGACCGACAACGGCACGTAGTTCCGATCGAGGCTGGTCAGGGCGTAGTCGTAGAAGTCGGCGAAGACCCGCTGGTAGGGGGTCAGCGTGCCGTTGTTCTGCCCCTGGCCCTGCTGGTTGCCCTGCTGGGTCTGGCCGTCGCCGCCGGTCCCCGACACGTAGGAGGGGTCGCCGGGCTTGCCGAGGCGGTCGAACGGGGCGAACAGGCTGGCCAGCGCCTCTCCGAGTGCGGCGGCTCGATTGGCCCCGGTCGGCGCACCGGGGAGCGTGTTGCCGCCCTGCGCCTGGCCCAGCGACTGGGCGCTCGAGCCGCCGCCACCGACCGCGCCCTGTCCCTGGCCCTGGCCCTGGCCCTGGCCCTGCCCCTGCCCCTGGCCCTGGCCCTGGCCCTGGCCCTGGCCCTGGCCCTGGCCCTGACCCTGGCCCTGACCCTGACCCTGACCCTGGCCCTGACCGGGCTGGCCGCTCTGACCCGGCTGGCCCTGGCCTTGACCGGGCTGGCCGCTCTGACCCGGCTGCCCCTGGCCCTGCCCGGGCTGACCGCCCTGGCCGGGTTGCCCTTGCTGCTGGCCCTGCTGTCCCGCGTTCTGCCCGGCATTGGCGAGATTGCGTCGGGCGTCCTGGAGCCGCGATGCGGCCCGCGCCAGATCGCGGTTCGTCGCCACCTGGTCCGCCGTCCCCTGGAGCGCCTCCCCCAAGCGGTCGAGAGCCGCCCGGGCCGCATCGTTCTGGCCCTGGGCCATCGCCTGCGCGGCATCGCGCAGGGCCTGGCCCGCGGCGCCGCTCGCCTGCGAGGCGTCGGCCTGGAGCGCTGCCAGAGCTGCGGCCATCTGGCGCCGCTGCTCGAGGGTCATCCGGTCGAGCTTCCTGCCGAGGTCCTTGAGGTCCTCGGCGGTGGTCTTCGGGTCGCCGTCCTTGTTGGCGTCCGGATTGCCGGATGCGGTTCGCGAGAGGGAGCGAGCGAGTGATGTCAGCGCCGAGGCCCGCTGCTCGTTGGCCGGATCGAGCTGGGACTGGAGCGACGCCTCCACGGACCCGAGTCGGGCGAGGTTCGCCTTGAGGTCCTCGGGACGGGCCCGCAGCTGGGCTGCGAGGTCCCGGAGGTCCGTCGCGAGCCGGGTCCGCGGGTCGTCAGGTCGGGCGCCCTTGGACTCGAGCTCCTTCGCGATCTCGTCGATCCGGCTGGCCTGCTTGATCGCCTCGTCGCGGTTGGCGCGGGCCACGGCGATCGCCTGGTCCTGGACGTTGGGGAGCAGCGTGAACGGGACGATGAGGAGGGCCGCGACGAGCGCCACGGCAGCCGGCTGTCGCGCGAGCCGCGGCCGGAAGAGGTTCGTGGGCGCGATCCGGAGCACCGCGACGGCGTCCAGACGCTGGCGGCGGACGAAGCGCTCGGTCTCGGCGGCCTGGGAGCGATCGTCGGTCGGGTCCGTGTCGTCGGAGGCCGGGCCGGCGAGCGCCGGGAAGGCGCCGGCCAGGGAGAGGGCGCTGGAGATCCGGTCGCCGAGGTGCCCCTCCGCGTCCACGGCGAGGGCCGCTTCGCCCAGGCTGGGGCGGGCGTGGACCGTCGCGGCCAGCCAGGCCGCGACCCCGGCGATCGCGATCGCGGCAACCAGGGTCGGGAGGATCTCGATCGGTACGAGGCGCGCCAGGCCGAGCAGGGCGGCCTCGGCGACCGCGACCGCGGCGAACGCCATCCACGCCCGGCGCACGATGCGGCGCAGCCACAGGCGGCGTCGATGGCCTGCGAGGTCCAGACGGATCGCGGCGAGGGCCGGATCGAGTGGCCCCTCGACGATGAGCCGAGGATCGGTCGGGACGACCGGCCGATCCACCGCCGGCGATCCCAACCGATTGGTCCGTCGCGGGAGACGGGATCGGAACGAGCCGAGCGACGGCATCAGGCGGTCCTCCGGAGCGGTCGCCGCAGGAAGCGCCAGCGACGGGTGGGCGAGACGAGCTGGATGGAGGCCACGATGAAGATGATCGAGACGATCCCCCATGCCTGCAGACTCCGAGGCCAGAAGGTGTCACGACGAATCCCGAAGGGCTGCGGTTCCCCGGCCAC
Source organism: Candidatus Limnocylindrales bacterium (assembly GCA_035699725.1). Taxonomy (GTDB): domain Bacteria; phylum Chloroflexota; class Limnocylindria; order Limnocylindrales; family CSP1-4; genus CF-46. Next base: position 4,247 of record DASSPG010000027.1, read on the forward strand.
GAGGCCGACACCGGGCGGCACCACCTCGTCGCCCCCGACCACGCCGCCGTTCGTCCGCGGTCCGCCGGACACGATGAACGCGCCGCTGCTCGAACCGGTCGAGATCGCACCTCGGGTCAGGTTGTTGAGGCGGCTGCACCAGCCGCCGTAGCCGTCGGACGCGCCGCAGATGACGTCGTACTGGGCGGCGAACGGGTTGAACCACAGGAAGGGCTCAGGGGCGCGGCCCTTGATCGGCCCGAACCCGCTGTTGCCGAAGGCAACCGTGCCCGCGCTGACTCCGGACATCGTGTTCCAGAACAGCACCCCGAACATCGTTCCGAGCGACAGGAACAGGACCATGAAGAACGTCACGACCGTGGCGCCCTGGGTCCGCTGCGTGAGTGCCGAGATGAACAGCCCGAGCGCGCCCAGCCCGATCGCCGACACGAGCAGGACCGCGTAGGCCCGGACGACGTCGTCCGGTCCGACCCCGCCGAACACGAACACCAGGGCCGTGAGCGGGATCGAGGCCGCGATCAGCAGGAACACGAAGGCGAGGGCGCTCAGGAGCTTCCCGAGCACGATCGCCAGCGACGAGATGGGTGTCGCGGTGAGCATGTCGAGCGTCTGCTTCTCGCGTTCCAGACTGATCGAGCCGGCCGTCAGCGCCGGCGCGAGGAACACGACGAGCAGCGTCTCCACCAGGATGAGCGCGCCGAAGACCTCCTGGCCGACCGCCGCGGATGCGAACGCGGCCGAGGCACCCTGGAGCGACGCGTTCTGGGCATACGTGCGCTCGGCGACGAGCTGCCAGGCCCAGGCGAAGGTGCCGAGGAAGAGCAGGTAGAACGTCAGGATCACGAACGCACGGCGCCCGCGGACCCGGCCGCGCAGCTCCTTCACGCCGACCGCCACGACGCCGCCGATGCCGCTCCGGATCGCCCGGATGGGGTTCGGGCGCGGCCGGCGGGGCTCCGGCGCGATGTCGGCCTCCGGGACCCCCACGCGCACGGTCCGGACGGCCCCGGAGGCGTCCTCGTCGAGGGTGACGTCCTGGACGTCGAGCGTCCCGGGCTCGTCGAACGGGCGGGTCATGCCGTCGGTCATGTCAGGCCACCTGCTCGGTCGGCTGGCTGGCGGCGGTCACCTGGAGGAAGAGCTCCTCGAGGTCGCTGGCCGCGCGGGCGAACGAGATCACCCGGATCCCCGCTCCGATGGCACCGGCCAGCAGCTGGGCCGACGCGGCATCGTCGCCGCGGAACCCAAGCTCGACCTGGCCGTCCGCCAGGATCGTCGCCGAGGCGACCCGCGGATCGGCCGCGAAGTGATCCCGCGCCGTGGTCGCGTCGTCGCCGAGGACCTTGACCCGGATCACGGCGCCGTAGCGCAGGCGCCGCTCGATGTCGCTGACCCGGCCGTGCGCGAGGACCCGGCCGTGATCGACGATCGCCACCGCCGTGCACAGCTCCTCCAGCTCCGGGAGGATGTGGCTGCTGATCACGATCGTCTTGCCGAGCGCGCGGAGCTCGCGGAGCAGCTCGCGCAGCTCGACCCGGGCCCGCGGATCCAGCCCGGACGCGGGCTCGTCGAGAAGCAGGACCTCCGGATCGTGGACGAGCGTGTGGGCCAGGCACAGGCGCTGCTGCATCCCGCGCGAGAGGCCCTGGACGTAGGCGTCGCGCTTGTCGCCGAGATCGACCAGGTCGAGCAGGTCGCCGATCATCCGGCGCCGCCGGGCGGCCGGAATTCCGTAGCAGCGGGCGAAGAAGTCGAGGTACTCCCACACCTTCATGTCGTCATAGACGCCGAAGACGTCCGGCATGAATCCGAGGACCCGGCGGGCGTCATCGGGATGGCGTCGGACGTCGATCCCGGCGACCTCGGCATGACCGGATGTTGCGGTCAGGAGCGTCGCCAGGATCCGGAGGGTCGTGGACTTGCCCGCGCCGTTCGGGCCCACCAGGCCGAAGATCTCGCCCCGGGCGACCGCGAGATCCAACCCGGCGACCGCGAGGGTGCCGGGATAGCGCTTCACGAGGCCTCGGGTCACGACGACATCGTTCATTCGACCGTCCCCTCGATCGACAGGTTGAGCCACGCGTTGATCGGGTCCGGGCGGTCGTTCACGAGCCGGACCAGGACCGCCCCGGTTGCCGGGTCGACGTACCTGCCCGGGCTCGTCACATCGTACGTCCGCCCCATCGCGAGGTGCGGCAGCCGCTGCCAGGTGCCCTCGCCAGTGCGGTCGAAGAGCTCGACCTCCGGCACGCCGTCGAACTGGTCCTGCGGCTGCGGCCTGGGGCAGTTCGCGGGGATGAGGTCGTTCTCGATCGGGTCGGGAACGCAGATCGGGGGGATGGGCTCGACGGGCGCGCCTCCGACGTTCCGCCCGACGCCGTCCGGTCCGAAGCTCATCGCGATCCGGAGGTGGCTCGGGGTCAGGATGCCCTCGAAGCCGATTGGCCGGTACGTGAGCGTGACGGATCCCTCGCCGAAGTTCATCTGGTGCGGGTCCTTGTTGAAGAACGCCGCGTCGCTGTCGGTCATCACGCTCCGGATCAGGTCGCCCCCGAACGCGACGGGTCCCTGGACCCGCAGCCCGAGCGGGATGTAGTAGAGGACGTTGCTGACGCGGCTGGGTGCCTGGCCCTCGACTGCCACGTCGAGGACGCGTCCCCGCCCCCAGGCGAGCAGCACGGGCCCCTCGCTCGAGAGCTGCCCTGAGCTCCCGAACTGGGGGTCGTAGGTCAGCTGGTTGATGACGACCGCGCGCGTCTGGTCGCGTCGCCTGGCGTCGTTCGCGGTTGGCTCGCCGAAGAATGTCTGGCCGATGATCCGGTCCGCCAGCGACTGGCCGAGGGTGGATGCGCCGATCGGCAGGATCACATCCACGCGTTCGCCGGGCTGCAGGTCCTTGAGGACCTTCACGTTGCCGCCGAGGACCACGGCCGGCTTCTCGAGCTTGACCGCCGAGTCGTTCCGGACGAAGCCGCGCACCTCGCCGTTCACCAGGGCGAGCTCGGCGTGGATCTTCGGGACGACAGCCGGCGCCTCGGCCCGGATCGTGCGGAGCGACCCGAATCCGACCGACAGGTCACGCACGCGCGAGGGGTCGCCCTGGATGACATCGAGGCTCACGCCGGTCCCCCCGAAGGTGTCGCCAGAGATCGGCGACGACAGGAGGGCGCCGCCCGGGACGGCGACCTGGTAGGTGCCCCGGGCGGGCGAGAAGACGCCGAGATAGACCTGGGCGCTGCCCTCGGTCGCGTCCGGCGCGCCGCGCACGATCCCGACCTCGTTGACGATGACGCTGCTCCCGCGCAGCGCCGACCCGAACCCGTAGGCACCCACCGCGAAGGCCACGATCAGGATCGGCATCGTGACCCACGCCCACTCGCGCCGGTCGATCCGGCGCAGCACGAGGTAGTTGATCGGACCGATCAGGGCGATGTAGCCGAACAGCAGCAGGAGCAGTCCGCCGAGCGGGGGAAGGGCCAACGCCGGCAGGTTGCTCACCGCCTGGACGATCTGGCTGTCGTCGGAGATCGCGACGCTCCCCTCGGACCGGGCCGGGATGAGGGCAGGCCAGAGCGATCGCCCGGCCGTCGACTCGGCCACCCAACCGACGGTCGGGTCGATCCCGAGGATCGTCACGCCGCCGCTGCCGTAGCCCGTCTGGGCAGCGACGACGCGGTCGCCGCTCGCTGCGAGCGTCCGGCCGCGGACCAGCTCGCCGGCCATCGCCGGGACGTCCGTGGCGCCCTTGGGTGGGGTCCCGAGGAGCGAGGTCAGCGATCGCGGCGCGACATCCAGGGTCGACGTCGGGCGGTAGGGGAGGATGTCGTCCGGGAAGCCTCCCAGTGCGCCGATGCCAGCGGTCCCGCCCACGATGACCAGCCGACCGCCGAGGGCGAGCCAGCCGCGCAGGGCGGCAAGCTGTTCGCTGCTCAGAAGGGAGGCGTCGACGTCCTGCCAGACGAGCCGGTCCAGGACGGACCAGGCCTCGATCCGGGTGGGGAGGTCGGCGATGGTCAGCGGAACGACGGCCGCGGGCTGCCGGTCCTGGGCGGCCGGCAGGCTCAGGCTGCCCACGACCCCCGGGCCGTTCTCGGCGACGACGCCGACCACGAGTTGCGCCGCGTCGTGGAGCTTGACCGCGACCTTCTGCCGGAGGATCGGCCGACCGCCGCTGACGAGCGCCACCTCGAGCTGCTGGCCGAAGGACGGCGGCTGGGCATGGAGGATCCAGGTCTTGTCAGACGGGCTGTCGAGCTGAACGGCCGTCGCGTAGCGCGTTCCGCCCTGGGTGCCGCCCTGGAGCCGGATCTCGCCACTGATCGACGGCCCGTTGTTGACGAGGTGGACCTCGATCGCGATCCACGACCCGAGGCGGGCGTGACCCTGAAGAAGGACCCGCGCGGTCATCGTCGGCGGGTCGGCGGCGAGTGCCCGCCCGGCCAGCGGCCCCGTTGCGCCGAGGACGGCCAGCCACGTCGCGAGCGCGAAGGTGACGATCCGGGCGAGCGACGGGGAGGCGCGACGAGCCACGGGCACTCCAGGGTGCGAGACGGGTTCCGGTCGGAGCAACGACGCCCCGTCGCCCCGAAAAGTTGCGTCGACTCCCGCGCGTCCCCTCGTGCTCGAATCGCGGGGCCGTCGCGGTCGCCGGCGGCGGATCGGGCGTGGCTATCGTACGATGCCGATCCGGAGGGTGGCCGCCGTGGCGTCACCGGCGGCGCGGTTCGTCCCGCGAACCTCGAGCCTCCGTCGCCGGCCACGCTCAGATGCCCCGCTCGAGGAACCTGTGCCCGAGATCCGTCCGTTCCGAGCCCTACGCTACGCCCCGGAGACCGTCGGCGACCTGTCCGCGGTGGTCGCGCCGCCCTACGACGTGCTGTCTGCGGACGACCGTGCGCGCTACCTCGCCCGGCACCCCGCCAACGTCGTCCGCCTCGACGCGCCGGCCGCCGAGCCGGGCGACAGCGAAGACGACCGCTACCGGCGGGCTGCCCGCCAGCTCGCCGCCTGGCGATCGGACGGCACGCTCCACAAGGACCCGCGGCCGGCGATCTACGTCCACGAACAGGCCTACCGCCGGCCGGGCAGCGACGAGGAGGTCCGTCAGCGGGGGTTCTTCGCCCGCCTCCGCCTCGAGCCGCTCGGGGTCGAATCGGGCGTCCGGCCCCACGAGCGGACGCTGTCGGGACCGCGCGAGGATCGCTATCGGCTGCTGCGGGCAACCGGCGTCAACACGAGCCCGGTCGTCGGGCTGTACGAGGAGCCGACCGGCCGCGCCGGCCGGCTCCTGGCCGAGCTGACGTCAGGTCCCGCCACGGTCGAGGTGAACGACGACGACGATGTCTGTCACCGGCTGTGGGTGGCCGCGGCCGATGGACCGGCCGGAGAGACCGTCGCCGAGCTCATCGGGTTGGCATCCGCGGGACCGGTCACGATCGCCGACGGACACCACCGCTACGAGACGGCGCTGCGCTACCGCGATGAGCGCCGGATGAGCCGGTCGTGCGAGGAGGACCCGGCGTTCGACTACCTGCTGATGCTGTTCCTCGAGTCGACCGGCGAGCCGCTGACGGTGCTTCCGACCCACCGGATCGTTCATGGTCTGGGCAGGGAGGGCCTGGCCCGGCTGCGGGACGGGATGGACACGCTGTTCGAGGTTCGGCCGGCGGATCGCCAGGAGCTCCTGCGTGATGCCGCCGGTTCGGCGGACGGTCGTGGGGGAGCCGGGCGGTTCGCGCTCTGGACGCGGGAGGGTGGGGCGGTCCTGACGGCCCGTGGCGTGACGTTCGAGCCACTCCTTCCCGCCGGTTCGGCGGCGCTGCGCGGGCTCGACGTGGTCCTCCTTGGCGTGGCCCTGGAGCACCTGGTCGGCATCGACGCCGCGGCCGTCGCCGCCGGTCGCGTGACGTACACCAAGTCCGCCGCAGACGCGCTCGATGCCGTCGATTCGGCGGTGGACGGGGCCGATGCCGCGATCCTCCTCGAGCCGACACCGGTCGCGGCCATCGCGGCGGTCGCGGCGGCCGGCGAGGTGATGCCGCAGAAGTCGACCTACTTCTATCCGAAGGCGCTGACCGGCCTCCTGATCAACCCCCACGAGTGGTGAGCCTGTGACCGAATCGACGCCCGACCAGATTCTCGCCCGGGCCCAGGTCCCGTCCGCCAACGGGCGCCCCGTCCGCAAGGACGAGATCGAGCTCCACGACCGTGGCGTGTACATCGAATCGTGGCTGCCGGAGCGCCGCTCGCGCCGCAAGCCGCTGCTGTTCGTCCATGGCGAGCTCGCCGGCTCCTGGATCTGGGAGCGCTTCCTGGGCTACTTCGCGTCACGCGGCTGGGAGGGCCACGCCCTCAACCTCCAGAATCACTTCTGGTCGCGCACCGCGGATCCCGCCGAGCTGACGTTCGAGACCTACGTCGGCGACGTGACCGCAGCGCTCCAGCGGCTCGGGCCGACAACCGTCGTGGTCGGGCACGGGCTGGGCGGCCTCCTCGCCCTGAAGGCGGCCGAGGAGACACCGCTCGGCGGCCTGATCCTCCTGTCGCCGGAGCCTCCGGCCGGCATCCGCGAGCCCGCCCAGCCCCACGAGCTGCGCGACGTCCCCGAAGCGTACGGGCGCGGCCGGATCGGTTGGTCGACGTTGCCGGAGAAGCTCCAGCGCGACCATCGCGACCTCACGATTGCCGACGTGCTCCGGATCCAGCACCTGCTCGGGCAGAAGGCCCACGAGAGCGGTCGCGCCCGGCGCGCGGTCCTGGAGGGCGTGACGGTGGACCCGAGCCGGCTGGCCGAGGTCCCGCGCCTCGTGATCGGAGCCGGCCTGGATCGCTCCGTGCCGGAGCCGATGTCCGAGGCGGTCGCCGACTGGCTCGGGGCCGAGTACGAGCCGTTCGGGGCGCACTCGCATTTCGGGTTGATCGTGGGCGAGGACAGCCACCAGCAGGTCGCGGACGCGATCCGCGGGTTCCTCGAGGCGCACCGCCTCTGAGGTCCCGGACCGGGTCGTATCTGGCGACGATCCGGCTCGGTTGCTATCATCCCGGTCCGGCCGCGACATCGCCTGTCGCCGCCGTCCGGCGCCGCATTCGTCTAGAGGCCCAGGACACCGCCCTCTCAAGGCGGAGATCACCGGTTCGAATCCGGTATGCGGTACCAACTCCCTGCAGCTGTACGTTCGTGTTCGACATCGGTACCGATGTGGTGTCTCGACCAATCGCAGTGTCCGGGGCTCACTGAGGGACGCGGACGGGGGCCTCGGATACCTACGGGGCCGGAGTGGTCGCGGAACCCTCCAGCGCCGGAGTGGGCATCGCGGAGCCAGCGGGCACGCGGCCCCAGCTTTGGACCGGAACAAACGGCCCTCTGCTGTAGACCGGATTGGTGACCGCGTCCTGATCGGTCACGAGGACGTCCGCCGGACTCCCGGATGCGACGGAGACCACGCCGAGAAGGGGGTCGGTCTCGGCGGACCAGCCTGCGAACGTCAGGTACCCACCGTCGGGGGACCAGGTCACCCAGTACGGGGTCAGCCAGGTTTCCGAGCCGTCGGCCGACCGCTCGAACAGTGGAACGACCACTTCGCGTGGGGTGCCGTCCGCCGAGAGGTCGTCCGGCCACACCAGCACGACGTCGTGTCTCTCGCCAGAGGTTGATCGCTGGTAGACGATCGACTCGCCATCCGGTGACCAGACCGGGCCGATCCCGTGGAGCGTGCGGTAGGGCGCGCTCAGGGCGCGCTCCTTCTTGGTGGCCACGTCGATCACTCGGAGCCCTGGGCCCTGGTAGGCGATGCGTTCGCCGTCGGGGGACCAGGTGAAGCTCCCGGCGCCACCCAGGGTGCCTTCCAGCGTTCGCATGGTCCCGGATGCCAGCTCGTACAGATGGATCTGGTTGTCCGCAAGCGCCTCACCGAGATTGCCGTCGTACTCCACTCCGCTGGCAATCCCCAGGACGCTGCCGTCGGGCGAGAACTCGATGTCCGTCGCGAGGAGGTTGGGGAGCACGGTGGTGGAGCGGTCAGCCACTGCCAGGATCCGCACCTCGCTTCCTGCTGCCGACTGCGTGGGGTTGATGACGGATGTCTGCGATACCCCGAACGCGATCCGATCTCCGTCTGGAGACCACACGGGACAGGGCGGCGCCACGCCGACATCGACGCGGAAGACTTCGGCCACCTCCCCCTCGCCGTTGACAGAGGCGACCACGACCTCCGTTGTCGCCCTGGCGCCGGCGTAATCGACCTGCCCATACGCGAGACGTCGGCCATCGGGTGAGAAGGCCGGGCACAACTGGTCAACGCTGTCCGTGTCCGTGCCGATGACGCGTCGGGAGCCGCCGCCCAGGCTCGTGAACCAGATGTCCTGATCACCTCCGTCCTCCGTATGCATGCCAAACGCGATCCAGCCGTTGGTGACGGTCGGGGGCGGCTTCGGCGCGCCGGCAACCAGGGCCAGGACGCCACCGGCGCCGATGATCGCAGCCACGGCCAGAACCCGGAGCGGCCACCGGTGGCGGGTTCGGCCGAGCTCCGCCACGCGTCCAGCCGCCGGGGAGTCGGCCCAGACCGGATGCGGACCGGCCTCGTGATCGAGGGTGTCATGAAGCGCGCTGCTCAGCGCCTGTTCGAGATCGTGCATCGTCATGGCTCAGCGTCCCGCTGCTGCTGCGGTGATGGGGTCCGGCTCCAGGGCGTCCTTGAGCCGGTCGAGGGCGCGCGAGAGCATGACGCCGACGTTCGTCGACGAGGTGCCGAGGAGTCGAGCGATCGTGGCGTAGTCGTAGTCGTGGTAGTAGCGGAGGATCACCGCGGCTCGCTGTCGCGGCGGTAGGACGTCGAGCGCCTCGATCAGGGCCAGGCGGGCGAGGCTGCCACCCGCCCCGTCCGGCACCATCGACGCGGAGATGTCACGGACGGGTCGTGGGCCGGGCCGCCTGCGCAGTGCCGTCAATGCCTGGTTGACGACGATCCGGTGCAGCCACGCCGTCGACGGCGCGTCGCCCCGATACCGCTGGCGGTTCCGATAGGCCGCGACGTAAGCCTCCTGCGTGACGTCCGCGGCGAGGGCCGGATCCCGGACGATGCCCAGGGCCGTTCGGTATGCCGTGCCGTAGGTCCGCTCGTAGAAGGCGCCGAAGTCGGACAGCTCCAGGCGGAAGGCCACCGCTTCGCTCCTCAGCTCGCTGACGTCGAGGGCATCGGTCATACAGAAGAGACGCAGGCCGACACCAGATCCTTACGCAACCACGGACATCGGCGAGCGCCAGAAGGGAACGAACAGGCTTCGGGCCCGCACGCGAGGCCCGATGCCGTTTGAACGTCCCGTCGGATTGATCAGAGTTCCATCCGTTCCATCCGCCGCAGCGAGAACGCCACCAGCGCGGCCATCGTCAGCCACCAGCCGACCAACGGGAGGATACCGGCGGATTCGCCGACGCCGAGCCCGATCGACCAGACGAGGATGGCGGTCGGAAAGATGGTCGGGTCCAGCGTCCCTGGACAGCGGGGCGATGTCGTGGTGCGGGTTGGCACCGGAACCCCTTCCACCTCCAGATCAGACGCCGCATACCCCCCCGTCGGCTGGATGGCCTACCTCATCTTCATCGAGGACAACGGACATCCGACCAGTCGTGCCCGCACGACAGCGGGTTGCCGCGTCAGGCCCCGAGTCGCGAACAGAGGGCTGGTTCTGCGCAGTAGGCCGCCACTCCGCCGACGATGGTCGCGACGACCTTCATCGCCCGCATGCCGTCGGGCGTGGCGGTGGTGACGTCGCCGCTCAGGATCGTGACGTCGCCCAGCGTGCCTGGCGCGAGGTGGCCGCGCCGCGCCTCGTCACGGATCGCCCACGCTGCGTCGAGCGTGACGGACCGGAGGGCCTGTTCGGCGGTCAGCTTCTGGTCGAGCAGCCATGGCGGTGCCTGCGCCGTGCGCGTTCGCCCGTCAATGCCGGCCGCGATGTGATCGAGGGGTCGGCCCATCTGGGGCATCAGATCGAAGCCCGGGAACGTCCACGGGGCGTCCGTCGCCGAGGCGACGTGCAACCCGGCGTCGACGAAGTCGCGCCAGCGGGCCAGCCAGGCGAGTCGCGCCTCCGGCAGATCCTGCTCGAACTGGGGCCGAAACTCGTCCTCCAACAGCCAGTCGGCCGCGCCGTCGAGATGCGTGACGACCGCGATGTCCATGGCGTCGTAGCGGGCCAGCTGCTCGTCGGTCACCTGGAGGGCGTGCTCGACGCGATGGTGGAGGGGATTTGGGCCGGCCTGGCCGAGGGCGGCCTCCAAGGCATCGAGCAGCAGGCCCTGGGCCTCGGTCCGGGCGGCGTGCACGGAAACCTGCCAGCCGGCGTCATCCGCCCGGCCGATCGTCTCGATGAGCTGCCGCCGGTCCCAGTTCATCTCACCGCCCAGGCCGTGGTCGAGGTGGATCTTCAGGCCCTGGACGCGGAGATGGTCGCCGACCGGACCGGGTGTTCGCGTGGTGTACCAGTCGCCGAGGAACTCGTCGTGGAAGTTCAGGGCCAGGTAGGCGTCGACGCGTAGCGGCAGGGCATCGCGTGCGGCAAGGCCGGTGAGCTCGTCGAGTCGCTTCGGGTTCACCCACTGCTCGGAGATCGAGGTCCAGCCGCGCGTCGCGGCCGCCTCGATGGCCTGGGCGGGGGTGCCCATGTGGTAGTAGTCGCGGTCGCCGATCCAGTGGGCATGTGCGTCGATGAAGCCGGGATAGGCGACGTTGTCGCCGATGTCGATCACGGGAACGCCGTCGCCGGCGATCGCCAGGACCTCAGTCCGGGAGCCGACCGCGGCCACGAGCCCGTCGTCGATGAAGAGGGCCTCCGCCACGGGCGGATCGTCCATCGTCACGATCTGGCCGACGATGACGAAGCGACCGCCCGCGAGCCCGACCGACGGGCCGGCACTCGACGTCGCCCACGCGCCGGGCTGCGCTGAAGAGGAGCCGGGAACGACCGATCCGCAACTGCCCAGGGCGATCGCGACGACGACGGCGGCGAGGACGAGGCGCGCGGGCGAGACGATCATCGTCGATGCCCTCCGGGCGGGGCCGGCGTGGGCGACCGGCTCGGCCGCCCGCGCATCGGCCCGGATTGGATCGATCACGGCGCCTTGAACGTGGCCGACCGGGCGAGGGCGCGTGTCTCTTCGACGAGCTCCGTCGGCGTGGACGGCGAGAGCGCAACGTCGAGGATCACGATCGAGCCCTCCACGTTCAGGATGAACAACTCGTCGATCTGGCCGGCTCCCTGGGCGTTACGCGCATGTCCGGTCTCGCCCTCGACCCCATAGAACGCGTAGGCGTCGCTGTCGCAAGCGCCGAACTTCTCCTCGCGAGTCGCGTTCGGGAGGTCGTACGACATCGGCACGCGCAGCGTGGTCGCCTTCCCGGCGTAGCCGCCAACCGTGACGTCCACCGGCGCCGACGCGTCGGTTTCCGCCTGGGCCGCGAACGCCGCGGCGATCTCCTGGGGCGTGGTGGCCGGCGCCGGCGGGACGCTCGTGGTCCACTGACAAGGGTCCTTGTACACGTTGATCCCGGTCCCCGCGGGCCAGGTCCACGCAAGCAGCGAAGCACCGACGGTTTCCGGCGCATCGCGCCCGTCGTCGTTCTTCGAGACAGCATCGAATTCCGCCAGGGATTCCCAGCCGGGCGACGCGATGTCGATCGTGGTTCTCACCCCGACGGCGCTGTCGGTGACGGTGAATGGGCCCTTCGGTAGGCCCACCCAGACGGTCGGAGTCGGAGACGAGTCGGCGGATGGCGCTGCCGACGGCGACGGCGCGACCGAGGGTCGGACCGACGGCGCTCCGCCGACGTCGCCCTTGGCCGGCGCACCGAGCAGTCGCGTCCCGACGACGAGGGCGACGATCACGGCCGCGGCCGCGACGCCGATGGGCACGATCTTGTTCATGACGGGAACCCTCCACGGGCCGATGACGACCCGTTGTCGCTGCTGTTCGATCTCGGCACGAATCGCGTCGTACACCTGGTCGTGCAGCCGCTCACTGCCCTCGAGGAGGAAGTGGCGAATCAGCTGGTCAGGGTCTCGCTGCGCGGTCATGCCAGTCGCTCCTGGGTGGACGTCGTCGCGCGGGCGTCAGCCTCGATGCTGGCCCGCAGCGCCCGGGTCGCGTTGTGCAGGCGGGACTTGGCCGTCCCAAGGGGCAGTCCGGTGCGCGCCGCCACCTCGGAGATCGACAGCCCCAGGTAGTGGTGGAAGACGAGGACCGCGCGCTGCTCGACGGTGAGCCTCCGGAAGGCGCGTTCGAGCAGGTCGCGATCGTCGACGGTCAGGTAGTCGTCCGGGCCGTACGTGCCCGCGTCGGGAAGGATCCTCAGGCCCTCGGCCCACCGCCGGCGACGCCTGGCCTCGGCGTAGCACGCGTTGGTGAGGATGCGATGGAGCCACGGCTCGAAACGGGACGGATCCCGCAGCCCACGGAGCTCGGTCCAGGCGGTGACCAGCGAGGCCTGGACGGCGTCCTCTGCCAGGTCGAGGTCGCGGAGGATCCGCACCGCGATCGCCAGGCATCGGTCACCGACCATGCGCGCCAGGGAGTCGAACGCTTCCGCGTCGCCCCGTTGCGCCTGCTCGACGAGTCCCACCTGCATTCGTCACTCCGTCCGTGGCGATCGACCCGGAGTGGACCGATCATCCATTACGAGCGATCGAAGGAGCCTAAGTGTTCATTTCCGGCCAGTTCATCGCTGCCGCTGGGTCCCGCCGGCGGCCGCGTTTCCGTAGAATCGGGCGGTGAGTGACCTGCAAGTGACCCCGGTCGCGCCGCGCCGGCTCGTGATCCTGGCCGAGGGCAACTTCGGCTTCCACCATGGCAAGACCGCCGTCGGCGTCATCCGCTACGGCCCCGACGACGTCCGGGCCGTGATCGACTCGACCCAGGCGGGCGGCAACGTCTCGGCGATCCTGCCGGGCCACGACATCCCGATCGTCGCCACACTCGAGGAGGCCCTCGCCCGCAATCCACGCCCCGACACCCTCCTGATCGGGATCGCGCCGACCGGCGGCAAGCTGCCGGACAGCTGGCGGGCCACGATCCTGGCCGCGATCCGGGCCGGCCTTGCCGTCCACTCCGGGCTGCACACGTTCCTCGGGGACGACCCGGAGTTTGCGGCGGCCGCGCTCGAGGCCGGCGTGGAGATCGTCGACTACCGCCGGCCCCCGGATCGCCACGAGACCTCCATCGGGCGCCGCCACGGTCCGGGCAAGCGCGTGATCCTGACGGTCGGGACGGACTGCGCGATCGGCAAGATGTCCGTGGCGCTCGAGCTGCGGGCCGTCGCCCGGGCCGCCGGACGGTCCACCGCCTTCGTCCCCACCGGCCAGACCGGGATGATGATCGAGGGCTGGGGGGCCGCCGTGGATCGCCTGATCAGCGACTTCGCCCAGGGAACGGTCGAGTGGATGGTCGAGGAGGGCGAGCGACGGGGCGACTGGGTGATCGTCGAGGGCCAGGGCTCGCTCGACCATCCGGCGTACTCGTCGGTCACGCTCGCGCTCATCCACGGCGCGACGCCGCACGCGATGGTCCTCGTCCACAAGGCCGGCCAGACCGTCCACGACTTCGATCACCTGCCCGACGCGTCGTTCCCGATCGCCGAGCTGCGCCCCTTCATCGACCTCCACGAGCGCGTGGCCGGGCTGATCGCGCCGTCGCGGGTCGTCGCGGTCGCGGTCAACACCTCGCTGATCGCCTCGGAGGATGACGCCCGGGCCGAGGTCGCCCGGATCGCGGCGGAGACCGGGCTGCCGACCGACGATCCCGTCCGGTTCGGGGGCGGACCGCTGTGGGCCGAGATCGAGCGCGCGGTGAACGCGCTGCCGGCCTTCGCGGACGAGGCGGCCTTCGCGGACGAGGCAGCCGGGCGGTGACCCTCGACGTCCGCCAGGAGGTCCTCAAGCTCGCCCTCCGCGATCCGTTCCGGATCGCCCGGTCCGACCACGACGCCGGCCACGCGGTGACGACGGTCGTCGTTGAGCTGCGGGACTCGCGCTTCCCGGGCGTCGTGGGGATCGGCGAGGGCTACCCCGACCGGTTCTACGGCGAGACTGTCGAGACGATGGCGGCGGTCGTGCCGCTCCTGATCGACGCCGTCGGCGAGCCGGAGCCGTCGCCGGCCGGTCTCGTCGGAGCGGGGGAGCGGATGGCCGGCGCGATCGCCCATCACGGCGGGGCGAAGTGCGCCCTCGACACGGCCTTCCACGACCTCGTCGGCAAGGTCACCGGCCGCTCGGTTCGCGACCTGCTGGACCTGCCGGGCCCCATTCCACCGACCGACTTCACGCTCGGGCTCGACGAGCCCGAGGTCGTTGCCGAACGAGCCCGGCGGGCTGCCCGCTTTCCGGCCTTGAAGATCAAGTGCGGCGGCCCGGCCGACCTCGCCACCCTCGAGGCGGTCCGGTCGGTCTACGACGGCCCGATCCGCGTCGATGCCAACACAGGCTGGCAGCCTGACGAGGCCCTCGCACTCCTGCCGGAGCTCGAGCGGCTCGGGGTGGAGCTGATCGAGCAGCCGTTCCCGGCCCGCCGGCTCGACCAGCTCCGCTGGCTCCAGGAACGCTCCGCGCTGCCGATCGTGGCCGACGAGAGTGCGGTCACGATCGACGACCTCGAGGGCCTCGTCGGCGTCGTGGCCGGTGTGAACGTCAAGCTCGCGAAGTGCGGCGGGATCGCCCCCGCCCGGGCCATGCTCGACCGCGCTCGCGACCTCGGGTTCCGGACGTTCCTCGGCTGCATGGAGGAGACGTCGGTGGTCATCGCCGCCTCGGCGGCCGTCGCCAGCCTCGCCGACTGGGTCGATCTCGACGGCAGTCTCCTGCTGGCCGTGGATCCGTTCACCGGCCTCGCGCTTGGGGACGACTGCCGTTGGCAGGTCGGCGATGCGCCCGGCCTCGGGGTGACGCGCCGGGCCTGACGGCGCGCAGTGATCCGTCCCGGGACCGGTTCACGAGGGCGTTCGGACAGGCGTTCGGCGAACGCCCGTTCATGTGGACAAGTTGGTGGACGAGATGGTGGACAAACCCCCTACTCGACCTGCCGCCGGGAGCCTACGATACGGGTCCATCGCGCCGCAGAGCGTTCCTCCGGGAGGGACGGAAGCCCGGCCGATGGGTTCCAGACGGGGCGTCCGGGCGCGACCGCATTCGTCGCCGCCCGGCGCAGGTCCGGGCATTGCCATGACTTGAGTGGACTGGAGGGCTGGCTATCGATGGACCGAACGAACGCCGGCGAACGTGCGTTCGCCACCGCCACGACGGAGGCCGAGGCCGAGGCGATCGAGTTCGTCCGGTTCTGCCACCGGCGCCGGCGGGTCGGCTGGCCCGAGCTCTACGACGAGATGTGCGCGGTCGCCGGCCGCGGCCTGTACCGCGGATATGGGCCGGAGGAGCTGGCAACGATCGGCATCGGGCTCGGCCTGTTCCAGATGCCGGCGATGGCCGGTCTCGCCGCGAAGGTCGTGGCCGAGGACCAGGAGAGTCGGCGCCGGACCGCCGCCGCCATCCGGGCGACTCACGCCGCGGCGGAGAGCAGCGCGGGCCTCGAGCCGGATCATGTCGACGAGATCGAACGAATTGAGAACCCCATCGCCGGGCGAGGATCGATCAGGATCGCGCTCCCTGCCGGAGCGTGATCGGCTGAACCAGCCATCGTTGCGTCGTTACTGACGCGAAGAGACCCTCGCCGGTCAGGGTGAGGGTCTCTTCATGTTCGGCTGAGCGCGAGTTCGGCTGAGCGCGAGTTCGGCTGAGCGCGAGGAACGCTCCAGTCAGGCGCGGATGCGGCGACGGGCCATCTCGCCCTCGATCTGGCGTTCAGCCTCGACGTAGCGATCGATCTGCTCGCGGATCTGGTTCGCCTCCGGCGTATAGAGGTGGACCTGCTGCTGGAGGATGTACGACAGGCGGCGGCTCGTCATCCGGACGTGGTCGAGGTTCTTCATGAGGACCAGCGGATCCATCGACGCCAGGTCCGACGGGTGGTACATCTGCTGCATGGCGGCATTCTAGCGAGGCCCGTGTCGGCCGGCTGTGGCGCCTGGCTTCGGGCATGGGGCGACCGAACGGACGAAGGACGCCCCGGATCGCCGAGCTCCGCGCAGGGTTCGGGCGGCCCACGACCGAAACCCGAACCGAAGGCTCGCTTCCTCGCCGGTTCGGTCGCCGGGCGCCCGAGCTTCGCCGTCGCCCGAGCTTCGCCGACGCCCGAGCTTCTCCGCGCCCGCGCCCGCGCCCGGGCCCCGGTGCCCGGGGCCCCCAGCCCGGTGCCCTGACGTCAGATCGCGCGAAGCCCCTTGGGCGGCCAGTCCCACTCGATCGGCGTCCCCGCGCCGGCAAGCGCACGGCGGCGGCCGGCCTCGGTCGCGCCGAGGACGAGGATCCGATCGCGCTTCGTTGCCCTGCCCGCCTCGGCGCCCCACAGCCGGGTCATCTTCCGGCCGGCGGCGACGTCGTCGAGCGCCACTCCGGCCAGTCGATAGCCCTCGGGCTCGGCGGCCTGCTCCCAGACCCGCTCGGCCAGGCCGACGGCGCCCTCGAGCGGCCGGCCCCGATCGGTCTCGACATCGCCGATCACGAGGACGACGATCGCGTCGTCGGCAAGGATCGTCCGCAGGTCCGCAAGCACCTCGCGCAGGAAGACCAGGTACGGCGCGCGGTGGTGGGCGTCGTCGAGCGCGGCGTCGATCGCTCGCGCATCCTCGCCGAGGAACCACGTCCGGAGCCAGTTGTAGTAGCCGTACTTCACGACGCGCAGGTACGGGGGCGAGCTCACGACCAGGCGAGCGCGCTCCGGCAGGCCCCGCGAACGCAGCGACTCGCGGGCGCGGCCGGCGCTGTCCCGGGCGTCGCCGAGCATCCCGATCCCCGGGGTGCGCGGGAGCGCCTCGCGGTGCAGCCGCCCGAGCTTGCGCGCGAGGCGCTCGAACACGTCCCGCTCGGAGGCGGCGAATGCGGTCCGCGCCGCGAAGTCGCGCACGTACCGCGGGGCCATGCTGAACGTGTTCGGCATCAGCTCCGAGAGGTACGACGCGCTCTTGCCGTGGAGAATGCCGGTGACCGCCGCGGCGAGGAACCGATCCACCCGATCCTCGCGCTGGAGCGAGGCCCGGACGTAGAGCAGCTGGGCCAGGGTCCGCGTGTGGAACGCCACGGAGACCTCCGCGGGCACGGCCTCGAAGGCGTCACCCGACGGACCTGAGCCGGCGGCCGGCACGGTCACTGTCGGTGGATCGCCACGGTCGGCGTGGACGGCCGCGGCGAGCGCCAGCCAGTCCCCGGACGAGCCGGCCCAGCCGAGCCGGAGGGCGGCGAGGCGGGTCGCGGCCTCGGCCGCGGTCGCCGGCTCGACCTTGGCCGCCGTCAGCAGGTGGGCCAGCGGGTTCAGGTCGTTGCCGACTCCGATCCGTCCCTCGGCGCAGGCCTGGAGGGGCACGGTCCCGCGGCCCGAGAACGGGTCGAGCACGACGTCGCCGCGGCGCGAGTAGCGCCCGATGAAGGCATGGGCGAGCGCGGCCGGAAAGCTCGCGAGGTACGAGCACATCGGATGGAGGGCCGGACCCCACAGCCGTGCCTGGTCCTTCCACTCGGGCGCGATCGCGAGGACCGGGACGGCCGGGGCGGCCTCCAGATCGAAGGCAAGCTGCGCGGCGCCGATGGCTCGCGGGTCGGTCGTCATGGTCGGGCGGGTGCGCTCCTGGCGGCTCGGGCGGCTCGCGGGCGGCGCAGCATACCAGACGCCAATCGCGCCTCGGCAGGCAGGGAACTCAGACAGCGACGACCCGGTTGCGGCCCGAACGCTTGGCCATGACCAGGCCGACGTCGGCCCGGGCGACGAGCTCGTCGAAGGTCTCGCCGTCGGCGCCCATCGCGGCGCAGCCGGCGGACACGGTCACCGAGAGCGGCGACCCGTCCGGACCCGGCACGCTGACGAGGGCGAACGCGGTCCGCACCTCGTCGGCCACGGCCTTCGCCTGCTCGACGGTGGCTCCGTCGAGGATCGCGAGGAACTCCTCGCCGCCGTAGCGAGCCACGAGATCCGCCCCGCGGAACCGGGCGCGGAGGACCTCGCCGAACGCCCGGAGGATCGCGTCGCCGGCCTGGTGGCCGTAGCGCTTGTTGACCGACCCGAAGTGATCGAGATCGAAGATCGCGATGGCGGACCGCTCTCGCGCGGCCGGCTCGCGGCGGGAGCGAGCGGCGTCCATCCGGGCGATCGTCGCATCGAGGTGGCGCCGGTTGAAAAGCCCGGTCAGCGGATCGCGGACCGACAGCTCGGTCACCTCCGAGTGGAGGAAGGTGTTCGTGATCGCGAGGGCGACGAGGCCGGCGACGATCGGGAGCGCCTCGAGCTCGTCCTGGGCGAGCGGCCGGTGGATGTCGTTGCGGATCACCGCGAGCGCGCCGACGACGACGTCATCGCGAATGAGCGGCGTGGCGACACCGCTGACGACCATGTCCTCGTACTTCGCCGCGGCCGGCAGCGCGGACGGGTTGTAGGCATGGTCGACGACCAGCGCCCGGTCCCGGATGGCCCGGCCGGACAGACCCTCGCCCGGGTTCACCGTGATCCCGACGAACGACTGGTCCTCGCCGGTCAGCGCACGCAGGAGGTACCGCCCGGACGGGCGGTCGAGCACCGTGAGGGCGATCGCGTCGGCCGAGAACACGTCGCGCAGCTCGCCGACGATCGCCTCGTGGACGCGAGTGGGGTCGAGCGTGCCGTTGACGGTCGCCGCGAACGAGGTGAGGCGCCGGAAGAGCTCGGCGCGCGCCGCCAGCCGCTCGCGCTCCGCCGCCAGGGCGAGCGCCGACGCCATCCGCTCGGCGACCAGGCTCATCGTCTCGACGTCGCTCCGGTCGAGCTCCGCCGCGCCGCGCGCCTCGACGTTGACGATCCCGAGCAGCTGGCCGTCGGCGAGGAGCGGCGCGCTGATCTCGGATCCGACGATGCCGGAGGCGCTCATGTAGTCGGCATCGGCGCTGACGTCCGGGACGAAGGCCACCGCGCGGGTCCGCATCACCCGGCCGATGACGCCCATCGACGAGTCGAACTCCTCGATGACCGTGTCGTAGCCGAGCTGGGCCGCGAGCCGCATCCGGGTCGCCGACCCCAGGTAGATCGAGACGAAGTCGTATCCGAGGTCGTCGCGGAGGAGGCTCACGATCCGCTCCAGGGTGCCCGTCTCCGGTCCGGTGGCTGCCAGCAGCCGCCCGACGGCCTCGACGGCGGCGACCTGGCGGGAACGCCGCCGATCGCGGGCCAGCGCCGTTCCGAGCCGGCGAACTGTGAACCTCAGGGCGGAGATCGTGCGACGCGTCCCGATCGACAGGAGCATCGCCGTCCCGCCGAGGGCGATCGCCCGCTGGGCATCGATCATGAAATGTTCCTGGGCCGCGGTGAGGACGGGCAGGATGTACAGCGCGATCGCCGCCGATCCCACGAGGAGGGCGGTGCGGGCACCGACGACCGCGGCCAGCGCGACCACCGGGATGAACAGGGCCCCGGTGGGCCGGAACTCGCCGGTCCGCAGGAACCCCGTGACGGCCGCGAGGTACACGATGTCGAGGGCGAACCGGAGTGCCCCGATCGTCGTTCGCTGCGGAACGGTCGGCCGGAGCTGCGGGACGACGAGCGCGGTCGCCGCCTGGGTGGCCAGGAAGATCGCGCTGATCCAGGCGACGCTCTCGACGTCGGCGTCGAGCGTTCCCACGGCGGCCACCAGGAGCGTCGTCACGACCAGGCCGAGGGACAGCATCGCCTGCGGGTCCCCGACGAGGCGGCGGGCCGCGCGGCTCGCCGTCAACGGACGCCGCCGCGGACGCGTCTTCGCGAGGGACATGCGTGCAGTGGTCATGGCGGCGACGGTAGCGGTGCGTCGGCGCCCCGGTCCCCCGGACGGAGGTCCCAGTCACGGTGACCCGATCGACGCTCCGTCGGAGGCTGCGTAGACTGGCGGCGTCCGTCCCCGTAGCTCAGTGGACAGAGCAACCGCCTTCTAAGCGGTCGGTCGCAGGTTCGAATCCTGCCGGGGACGCTCTACCAGCCGGACGAACTCGGGCAGTGCCCGCGGCAGCCCGTGCGCCTCGGCGTCCGGGGTGAGCGTGACGGCGACGAAGCGCGGGCCCGCGATCTCGACCCGGGCGTAGATCGAGCGGACCAGCTCCGCGCGCTCCGCGGGCGTGGCCTTCGCCCACAGGACCGCGAGATCCCGGAGGTAGGCGACGGCCGCGTCCGGGTCGATGGCGGGTCGATCCTCGATCGCGGCCGCGGCCGCCTGGCGGCGGAGCTCGGCGAGCCGCTCGAGGTACGCCGCGTCGGCGATCTGCCCGGCCAGGTGCGCATCGGCGAGCTCGCGCATCTCGCGCCGGTAGCGGGCGCCGCTCGTCGCGATCGAGACCGGGGCGGGCGAGGCGAGGACGCGACGAACGGACGCGATCGTAGCCTCGTCGAGACGAAGCCCGGAGACCTGCGCTGCGATCGGCGCCTCCCAGGTCTCGGCGGCGTACCGGGCCTGCGGTCCCCAGGCCGAGCACGGCTCCGGGTGCATCCGGGCCCGGCGCTGCGAGCCCATCATCCCGTCGGCCCGGATCCGGCGGCCGCACACGCACCAGAGCAGGCCGAGGAGCGGGTCCGCCTCGTCGACTCGGCGCGGGCCGCCGCCGCGGGTGTTCGCGGCCCGGACCGCCTGGACCTGCTCCCACAGCGCGTCGTCGACGGGCGGGGTCGATCGCCACGGCGCGGGCCGGACCTCGGTCCCGCGATGGCGCACCGCCCAGCCGTTGTACAGCCGGTTCCGGAGCATCTTGCGGACCTGCTCTTCCCCGAGCCCGGTCGCCGCGGCGAGGTCGGCCGTGGACACGTTGCCCAGGGCGTAGCGGCGGAAGACGTCGACAGCCCGCCCGATCGTCGCCTGGTCGATCTCGAGCAGGTGCGGCGGATCCGGAGCGCGACGGAAGCCCAGCGTCGGGTTGCCCGCCTGGTCGCCGTGGCGGTCGAACTTCTCGGCGTAGCCATCGGCGATGCGGCCGGCCAGCCGGCGGATGTAGCG
This sequence comes from Candidatus Limnocylindrales bacterium, assembly GCA_035699725.1. Classification (GTDB taxonomy): domain Bacteria; phylum Chloroflexota; class Limnocylindria; order Limnocylindrales; family CSP1-4; genus CF-46. The sequence continues at coordinate 25,327 of DASSPG010000027.1, forward strand.
CTCGGCCGCCGTCGCCTCGGCGACGAGCTCGTCCCAGTCGCTCGGATCGCTCGACAGGATCCGCTGGTCGGCGAACAGGACGCCGACCCCTGCAGGGTGGAGCTCGTCCTCGAGCAGCTCGAGCGTCCGGCGCAGGTTGCGTTGCCAGCGGTCGCTGTAGCCGACGACGAGGACCTCGAAGCGCCCCGCCCGGGCGTCGGCCACGAGCTGGCGCATGGCGGGCGAGCGCCAGGCGATCCGCCCGGAGACCGCGACGTCGTACGCGATGCCCGTGTCGATCAGGCCGTAGCGCTCGATCGCCTCGTCCTGCTTGCGCCGCTGGCTGTCGGGTCCGTAGTGCTCGTACTGGCCGGTCGTCGACTCGCGGATCCAGCGTGCGGCGCGCAGCCCGCGCACCTCGTCAATCGATCGCGGCAGACGGCGGACGGTCACGCGCTCCTCCTCGGGTCGAGTGTAGCGTCGCGCCGGCGTCGATCGGCGGCCTCTCGCTCGGCGATCGCCCGAGCGATCCGGGCGAGGGCGGCGACCAGCTGGTCCGGCGCGCGCTCAGCCACGGCACGCTCCGCATCGCGGCAGCGGTGGCCGCGCCAGGCTCCGGGGCCACTCGCCCGGGGTGTAGCGGATCCCGCACGGGGTCCGCCAGACGCGCGGGTCGTCGGAGGCCGCGCCGCGGCGGTGGAGCTCCGGCTCGCCGACGATCCGGATCACGGCTCGGTCTCCGTCGGAGGCGCCGTGACGCCCGGCCCGAGGCGCGTGACGGTGACCCGGACGAGGCCGACCGACAGTGGCGCGAGCCGGCGGAACGCGTCGGCCGACAGGTCGATGACCCTGGCACCCGGGCAGCCGCAGAAGTCGCCGACGGTGACGACGACCGCGCGGCCGCCGGTGGCAACCCGCACCTGGTATGGCTCGTCTCCCCAGCGCCACGACGGGACGGCGGCGTACAGGCCCGGCCCGACGTCGTACCAGGACGCGCGTCCGCCCGCTGCCGGCGGCTCGGTGACGACGATCAGCGGCGACGTCGGGACCGCGACGGGCGGGCGGGCCGGCTCCCAGGCTGAGCGGCCCGGGGGCGCGTCTTCCGCCTCCCCCGGGCCGGGACGCCGGGACCCAGCCTGTGGCTGCGGCGCCCCGGTCGGCCCAGCGGACGAGAGCGCGGACAGGTCGACGCGCTCCGTGGTCTGGGCCGGCCGCGGGGCCGCGGACACGATGGCGACGGTGAG
>DASSPG010000028.1:0-25337 GCA_035699725.1 Candidatus Limnocylindrales bacterium
GGACCGCCCGCTGTCCACGACCATGAACACCTTGAAGGCGGCGATGCCACGCGTCGCGAGCCCGGGGATCTCGGCCGGGACCGTGCCCGCGGCGTTGATGTTCCAGTCGATCAGCGCCTTCTGCTCGTAGAGCTCGAGCATCGCATCGAGATTCGCGACGGTGTTCGGCGGAGGCGAGACGTTGGGCATCGCGAACGAGGTCGTGACGCCGCCGGCCGCGCATGCCGATGTCGCGCTGATGATGTCTTCCTTGTGGGTGAAGCCAGGCTCGCGGTGATGGGAGTGGACGTCGATCGCGCCGGGAATGACGTGGCGTCCGGTCGCGTCGATCTCACGCGCGCCATCGACCGTGGCAGCGGGCTCGAGGATGGCGGCGATCCGCTCGCCCGCGATCGCGAGATCCGCCCGCCGCAGGCCGCCGGGGGAGACCAGGGTCCCTCCCCGGATGACGGTGTCGATCCGGGCCATCAGCCCTCCTCCGAGCCTGTCGGCCGGCTGAGATACCGGACTTCAGCAGGCGACCCGCCTTCGTGGAGATGCACCTCGCCGCTGACGAGGTACCGCTCGAACCACTCGACGATGAGCGGGTTCACGACATCGCGGTACTGGGCGTACGCCGCGTAGTGCGTGGTCCCCGTCTGGACGACGAGGCGCTTCGGGCCGGTCGCCTTCTCGTACATCGCGAAGGCGTGATCCTCCGGGGTCGTTGCGTCGTTCTCGACGGCGATCAGCATCAGGGCTCGCGGCGCGATGCGCTCCACGACGTCGATCGGGCGGTACGCGAAGACCGCCTCGGCGCTCGCGAGCAACACGGAGTCCGGGACGCGGTGACGAACATCCTGCTTGACCGGCGTGGTCCGCCACTCCGGAGTCGGAACGCCGATCCCGTCTCTCGGCGAAACCATCTCGTACTCGCCGCTGACGACGGCCCGCAATCGAGCTTGGCGGACGCGCTCCAGGAACGCCAGCCAGTCGTACTCGCTGCGCATCCGATGAAGCCAGTCCCGGCCGTCCGCAACGGGGACCTGGCTCACCGTGGCCTTCACCCGCTCGTCCAGGCCGGCGACCATCACGGCGTTGCCACCGCCGGTCCCGCCCGATCCGAACGCGCCGAGGCGGCGGCCGTCGATCTCGGGCCGCGACTCGAGGTAGGTGAGGGCGTTGCGCCAGTCCTCGACCTGGGCCATCGGGTCGAAGTACGAGGCGTCGCCTTCCGAGTCGCCGAACCCGCGGTAGTCGAAGACGAGGACCGCGATGTCCCCGGCGAGGAGCGCATCGTGGTAGGGCTGGTAGAGCTTGGCGTCGCGCAGGCCGAGCCAGCCGGGCCCCTGGGCGACGGCGGCCACCGGCCGGTCCGACGAGGCACCGTCCGGCAGCAGCAGCGTCCCCGCGATGGCGGATCCGCGACTGTAGAAGCGAACGTGCTCAGTGACCATGGAGCCTCACCTGGCGAGATCCGGGATGCCGGCCGCCGCCCCGATCGGGACGTCGAGTGCGGACGAATGCCGGGCTAATGTAGCCAATCATGCATGGTTTGTCCACATTCACGGCCCTCACCGCGGCGGACCGTAGACCCAGCGCGCCGGGTCCCGCGCGTAATCGGCATAGTCGCCGGGGACGGTCACGCCCGGGATCTCGGGGATCCAGTCGTCACGGAGGAGCTGGTCCGGGTCGCCGAAGGTCGCGGCGAGGTCGCGCACCTCGGGGTCGTCGTAGGCCGACAGCCTGCCGTTCTCGATCACGGGGACGTCGCCGGTCACGGTCTGCACGATGAGCGTCGCCGCCATCAGGTGCACGTGGAGGTGGCCGTAGAGCAGGGACCGTTCGCCCGCCCAGACCTCCTCGGACGAGCGCCATCGCGTGCCGAGGCCGCAGTGGATGATCCCGGCCCGCCGGCGCTCCCACTCGAAGCCGCCCGAGGACAGCGAGCGGATCCCGGACGGCCGGACGATCTTCGGGTTCGTCCCGATCGCGATCTCCCAGATCCAGAAGAGTCCGGGCGCCGGGAACGATGGGTACTGCGTGGCGGCGGATTCGGCCTCCAGGTCACGCCACGCCGCTCCGTACGCGCCGCCGCCGCGGTTGCCGGTCATCCGCCCGCGCTCGATGTCGACCTCGATCCGGGGGAACGGCCGACTGAAGTGGTTGAGGGTTCCCGCGATCACCCCGGTGGTGTCGTCGTCCGGTCCGATCGGCGTCGGCGGGTGGGCCATGAGGTGGCCCCACTTCGGGGTCAGCCCGTAGTCGTGGCGGGTCGTGTCGCGCAGCGGCGCCTCGAGGATCGTCAGGCTGAGGTTCGTGCCCTCCGGATCGGTGAGGACGAGCCGGGCGCCGGCGTTGTCGGTGATCCGCGCCCAGGTCCTCTCGTTGATCCGGCGATGGAGCTCGCGTGGGAAGAGGTTGGCCTCGGGCCGGAAGTGGTCCTTCACGACCCAGGGGAATCCCTCGTAGCGATGATCGACCTTCGGGATCGCCCCGCCCTTGCCGTGGATCAGCAGGTCGTAGCCGCGCGACCGCGCGAGGTCCTCGATCCAGGGGATCCCCTCCCAGCGGCGCGGCTCCTCGACCCATGGCCTGCGCCGCATGGCCACCCGGATCTCATCGAGGTCGTCGAACTCGCGGTCCTCCTCGACCTGGGCGATGACGACGTCGACGCTGGCGCCCATCTCACGGAGCGCTGTCGCGACCGCCGCCGTGAGGTCGGGATCGGTCTGGCTGTCGACCCCGAGCAGCACCCGGTCGCCGGGTCGCGTGGCGCCGTAGCCGACGAAGCCGGCGGCGGTCCGCCGGACCTCGTCCTGGTGGGCGACGCTCCGCGCGACGGCGAGGAGATCGTCGAGGGCCACGACCCGGTCGACGCCGCCGGCCGGGCCGGCCTCGACGCGCGAGGCCCCGGGAGTGTCGGATCCACACACATTGGCACCCTTGCGTGATCACCCGACCGCGCGGCGCCTCCGCGCCATCGTGCTCGGGACAGGCGACTGCCCCCGGGAGCTGGGGTCCGGGGGCAGTCGGGTTCGAAGCGGAGGACCCTACTCGGTCGGGATCTTGTTGGCCTCGTAGAAGCCGATGGCCTTGAGGTTGTCGAGGACGCTCCGGTCGAAGGCGTCCGTGACCGGCACGTCCTTCATCGCGGGGTTGACCGTGGCGAGGACGTCCTTCGGGTTCTGGAAGGCCTCGTCGGTCCAGGTCATCGGGCGGTTGCCGATCTGCTGGAACTCGAGGATCAGGGCCTTCGCCTTCGCGACGTCCGTCTCCTGCGTGAACTTGGCGTAGTACTCGGCCGCCTTGTCAGGGTCGGTCCACATCATGTTCTGCGCCTCGAGCACGGAGGCCGCGACGACGGTGGCCGTGTTCGGGTTGGCGGCCAGCCAGTCCTCCGTCACGCCGAGCCCCGAGCGACCCCAGGGCAGCTTGGCCTCCTTGAGGTTGACGAGGAAGTTGAAGCCGAGTCCGGCCATCTCCTCGTGCCGGGCGGCGTCGACGGGAGCGGCTGCGCAGGCGCCGCCCTGGAGGGCCGCGATCCGCGCGCTCTGGCCGCCGACCTCCGTGATCACGACATCCTCGGGCGTGAGGTTCAGGGCCTTGAGCGACAGGATGACGGCGCCGTGCGACGTGCCGCCGTACGTCGACACGGCGACGCACTTGCCCTTGAGGTCGTCGGCGGTCTTGACGTTGGCGGTCGAGACGAGCTCGTCCGTCAGGATCACCGCGTTGACGGCCAGGCCCTTGACCGGGACGTCCGTCGTCTGCGACGTGATGAACGCCGAGGTGCCGCCGAAGCCGACGTCGAGCTGGCCGGCCTGGAGGGCCTGCATCACCTTGCCGTCGCCCTCGAAGACGGTGATCTGGACGTTGAGGCCGTTCTTCTTGTAGATGCCGGCCATCTCCGCCAGCTGCGCGGCGAACTGGCTCGTCTCCGTGACGCTCAGCCCGATCTTGATGTCGGTCTTCTCGGGCTTCGGCAGCGTGCCGAGCGGGGCCGACGGGGCAGAAGATGCCGCGCCGGACGCCGCGGCGCTGGGCGCGGCTCCCGTGGCCACGGGATTGGAGGCGGTGGAGCCGGCGGTGCAGGCCGTGGCGAAGATCGCCACCGCGGCCAGCACGGCGAGGGATCGAGAGCGCTTCGCCATGTTCGTGCGGTCCTCCTCTGGCGGCGTCGACCGCGACGATGTCACGGGGAGCCGGAGCCGGAATGTACTCGAAACGTTTGACATTGTCTACATTCGGGCCACAGACTGCGCCAACCGGTTGGTGGTCGCGCGGCGCCTTCGGGCCGGTTCGAGCCCGGCCGTCGCAGCGGCGGGTCGAAGCTCCAGGTCAGTGGCCGTCGGCCCGGCGGGGTGCCGGTAGGCTGACAACGAACGAAGACGTGAGGTCGCGCAATTGGGCATCGCCATCCCGAGCCAGCCCCTCCGGCCGCCGCAGGGGCGGATCGGCCGCCTCCTGCACAACGAGCGGCTGATCCTCGGCCTGGCGGGGATCGTCGTCTTCCTGGCCGCCTGGGAGCTCGGCAGTCGCGCCGGGATGATCGACCGATCGTTCTTCGGGCGCCCGACCGGGATCGTCGAGGCCGGGATCAAGGAAGTCCAGACCCCGCGCTTCTGGGGCGACTTCTACGCCAGCGTCACCGAGTTCGGCATCGGCTACCTCCTCGCGATCCTCCTCGGGGTTCCGATCGGACTCGCCGCCGGCCGCTTCCGGCGCCTGCAGTACGCCCTCGACCCGTGGCTCAACTTCTTCAACTCGTTGCCCCGGATCGCGCTCCTCCCGGTGCTGGTGATCATGTTCGGCGTCTTCGGGCCCGGCGCCAAGATCGCGGTCGTGTTCCTGGGTGCGTTCTTCTCGATCGTCATCCCGACGATGCAGGGGGTGCGGACGGTTGACCGGCGCTACGTCGACGTCGCCCGCAGCTTCGACGCCAGCGAGCGGCTCCTCTTCCGATCGGTCGTCATCCCCTCGACCGTCCCGTTCATCATCACCGGCCTGCGCCTCGGCATCGCCCGCGCCCTGATCGGCGTGGTGACCGCCGAGCTCTATACCCAGACCGAGGGGATCGGCGTCCTGATCCGGCGAGCCACCGAGCTCCGCCAGGGCGATCGGGCGCTCTTCGGCGTATTGATCTTCACCGTCTCGGGGATCGTCGGGGTCGAGGCGATCCGGCGCGTCGAGGCCCGGTTCCAGAAATGGCGTCCCATGACGTCACTCGAGCGGAGGTAAACGATGCAGGCAGGTCTGGCGCTCGAGGCGCGCAACGTCCGGATGGAATACGTCGACCAGGCGACCGGGGAGCGGCTGCTGGCCGTGGATCGCGTCGACCTCGACATCGAGGAGGGCCAGTTCGTCAGCATCGTCGGGCCGTCCGGCTGCGGCAAGTCGACGTTCCTCAAGATCGTGAACGGGCTCTTCCCGGCGACGGACGGCACCATCGAGCTGCGCCGCCCGGATCACGGCGTGGCGCACGCCATGGTCTTCCAGGACTCGTCCCTGTTCCCCTGGTACACGATCGTCGACAACGTGGCCTACGGCCTCGTCTGCCAGGGCGTTCCGCGCAAGGAAGCACAGGCACGGGCGAAGCCACTCATCGATCTCGTGAGCCTCACCGGCTTCGAGACGAAGTTCCCCTACCAGCTGTCGGGTGGGATGCAGCAGCGGGCGAACCTCGCCCGGGCCCTCACCGTGGATCCCGAGATCCTCCTGATGGACGAGCCCTTCGCGGCGCTCGACGCCCAGACGCGCGAGCTGATGCAGGCCGAGCTGCTGCGGATCTGGAACGAGGCGCACAAGACCGTCCTCTTCATCACCCACCAGATCGACGAGGCGATCTACCTCTCCGACCGGGTCATCGTGATGAGCGCCCGGCCCGGCCGGATCCTGGCCGACATCGCCATCGACCTGCCTCGGCCGCGGAAGCTGGAGATCAAGCGCAGCCCGGACTTCATCACGTATGCCGACCAGATCTGGAGCCTGATCGCGACGCAGCTGAAGTCGCACCTCCACGAGGTCCAGGCCAAGCCCGGGGAGTCCGTGGCGTGACCGTCGGCTCCCAGGGCCTGGCCCGATCGCGCACCCCCCATCCCCGTCGGGTCAGCGTGGCGTTCCTCAGCGACCGCGTCCGCTACGGGCTGATCGGATTCCTGATCGTCATCCCGCTCTGGGAGCTGGTCGTCCGCCTCGGCATCGTGAAGCGGGTCACCCTCAGCGCGCCGAGCATCATCGCCAACACCGCGATCAACGACCTGCTCGTCAACCGCGAGCTGTGGCCGCATCTGTTCCAGAGCTCCCAGCAATTCTTCCTCGGCCTCGGCCTGGCGCTCCTGACCGGCGTTCCCCTGGGACTGTCGCTCGGCCTGTTCCGGCGCCTGAACTACTTCCTCGATCCGTGGCTCTCGGCGATCTACGCGACGCCGACGATCGCCCTGGTCCCGATCATCGTGCTCGTCCTCGGGCTGGGCCTGGAGTCGAAGATCTTCATCGTCTGGCTCGAGGCGATCTTCGTGATCGTGGTGAGCACGATGGCCGGCGTCCGGGCGGCGGAGGCGCGCTACCTGGATCTCGCGAAGAGCTTCCGGGCGTCGCGCTGGCTCACCTTCACGTCGGTGATCCTGCCCAGCAGCTTCCCCTACATCCTGACCGCCCTCCGGCTCGGGACGACGCGAGCCCTGGTCGGGGTCGTGGTTGCCGAGTTCTTCGCGGCGAACAAGGGCATCGGCTTCTTCATCAACTTCAGCGGCACGACGCTGCGGACCGATCGGGTGATGCTCGGCGTCATCATCCTCGGCCTGCTCGGGGTGCTCATGGGCGAAGGCGTTCGCCGGCTCGAGCGACGGTTCGAGCGCTGGCGCCCCGAGTTCAACTAGCACCCGGCCCCGGCGAGCGGGCCGGGTCGCCGGTCAGCGGCGGCGATCCGCCCGGTCGCGCGCCTCGGCCTCCTTGATGTAACGCCGGATCAGCAGGGCGACGCGCTGGTAGTGGCCGCTCAGGTGGGCGACCGCCCGGTCGGCGTCGCCCACCCGGACCGCCTCGAAGAAGTGCTCGTGGATCGAGCTGGAGTGCTGGATCGTCGCCCAGCGCAGGACCCGCGCCACCTCCTGCCGGAGACGGATGATCAGCCCGACGAGGCGCGGCCGGCCGGCGACCGAGTAGAGCCGGATGTAGAACTGCTCGCGCGACGCGAGCTGGTCGTCCGGCGAGCGGGCCTCCTGCATCGCCCGGAACAGGACCTCGAGGTCCTCGAGGTCCTCGTCGGTCAGGAGGGGCAGGGCCAGCCGGACCGCCTCGCTCTCGAGCAGGATCCGGAGCCCGTAGACCTCCTCCACGTCGTCCGCGTCGAGGGCGGTGACGGTGAAGCCCCGATGTGGCTCGGAGGAGACCAGGCCCTCGTACTCGAGCGCCCGGAGCGCCTCCCGGACGGGGATGCGACTGGTTCCGAACACCTCGGCGAGCTCCTCCTGGCGCAGCCGGGCGCCGGGCCCGAGCACCCCCGACAGGATCGCCTTGCGGACGGACACGAGCACGAGCTCCTGGGCCGTCACGTTGGTCTGGCGCGCAGCATCGATGATCTCGGTCAGCTTGCCGCGAGCCTGCTCATCCCGTTCGGGCTCCAAGAGCCTCACCCTCCCACCGATCTGTCGTGGACCACCTGGCCGCCGATCATGGTCGCACGGACGGCCACGGCCGCGAGGTCCGGTTGCGCGGCGAACGGGTCACCGTCGAGGACCACCAGGTCGGCCAGGCAGCCCACTGCCAGGCGCCCGAGGCGGGCCTCGCCGGCGAGATCGGCCGGGGTCGTGGTGAACGCCCGCCACGCGGCGACGACATCGAGACCCTCGCGATGGCGCTCGCCGGCTCCATCCGCCCGCCGCGTCACGGCGAGCCGGATGCCGTCGAGCGGGTCGAGCGGCGCGCAGGGAACGTCGCTGTTGAGCTGGATTGCGAGCCCGCAGCCGGCGCCGGTGGCGAGCGGCATGATCCGCTCGATCCGGTCGGGCTCGAACGCCTCGGCCCACTCGCGCCGATAGGCGTGGAGGAAGGCCGGCTGGACGGACCACGCGGCACCGGCGGCGCGGGCCCGCTCGAGCCGGTCCCGGCCGACATCGAGGTAGGCGTGCTCGAGCCGGTACGGCGCGGCCGGCGGGCCGGCTCGCTCGAAGGCCGTGAGCGCCAGGTCCACGGCCCGCGGGCCCACCGCGTGGATCGCGACCTGGAGCCCCTGGGCGTTGGCCCGGGCGACCAGGTCGTCGAGCGTCGCGGCATCGATCCGGAGCAGGCCGTGATTGTCCGGCTCGTTGCGATACGGGATGTCGACGGCCGCGTTCCGGAAGATGCAGAACCCGTCGATGCTGATCTTGACCCCGAGCACCTTCAGCCAGTCGTCACCGAGGCCGCGCCGGATGCCCAGTCCGACCAGCCAGTCGAGCGAGATCGGCGACTCGTGGACCCGATAGAAGAGCCGGACGCGAACGCCCAGCTCGCCGGTCGCCCGGAGCGCGGCATGATCGGCGGCCTCCTCGGGCATCCGGACCATCTCGTGGATCGTCGTGATGCCGGCCGCATGGAGGTCGCGATAGGCGGCCCGGAGGGCGGCTTGGCGCTCCGTGGCGGAGGGCGTCGGGACCACGGAGTCCGGGCGCGACTGGTCGAGCCGCAGCTTGGCGGTCTCGTGCAGGACCCCGGTCGGCTCCCCGCGCTCGTCGCGTTCGATCCGGCCGCCCGGCGGGTCGGCCGTCGTGCGATCGATGCCGGCCGCAGCGAGCGCGGCGGAGTTGGCGGCCACGACGTGCTTGCCGATGCCCCGCAGCACGACCGGGACGTGCGGCGCGGCGCGATCCAGCTCGTGGCGATCGGGCAGGCGGCCGTCGGCGAGCCGGCTCGGCGAGAGGGAGTCGCCCTGGACCCAGGCTCCGCCGGGCAGGCCTGCCGCGCGGGCGCGAACGAGCTCCACCACCTCGGCGACCCCGGCCGGCGCGAGCGCCTCGAAGTCCAGGAAGCAGTGGCGCAGGACGGCAGCGCGGTGGAAGTGCGTATGGCTGTCGATGAAGGCGGGCGTCACGACCCTGCCTCCTGCATCGAGCACCCGCGTCGCGGGCCCCACGCCGGCCTCGAGATCGGACCAGCTGCCGATCGCGACGATCGAATCGCCGCGGATCGCGACCGCGTCGGCGCCACTCAGTCGGCCCGGCTCCGGATGGAGGCGGGCGGCCCGGACGACGGCATCGAAGGTCTCGCGTCGGGGCGGGGGTGGCACGGCTAGAATGTATGCATTCAGACCCGGATTGTCGAGCACTGGGCCCCCGCATGACACACCCCGAGCCCCCGTCGCCGGACCCGTCGACGGCCCGACCGAGCCGGCTCGGGCCGTTTCGCCATCGGCCGTTCGCGATCTACTGGGCCGGCGGCCTGGTCTCGAATCTCGGGTCATGGCTGCAGGCCGTCGCCGGCTCGATCGTCGTCTACCAGCTCACGGGGTCCGCGCTCGCGGTCGGCCTGCTCAACTTCGTGGGCTACCTCCCGATCTTCCTCTTCTCGATCGCGGGCGGCGTGGTGTCGGACCGGTTCGATCGGCGCCGGGTCGTGATCGCGACGCACATCGTGTCGGGAGCACTCGCCGCAGGCCTCGCGATCCTGACGTTCGCGGGCATCGCCCGGGAGCTCCACCTCATCGTGGTCTTCTTCGCCCTGAACACGATCTACGCGATCGCGAAGCCGTCGATCATCGCCATCCTGCCGGGCCTGGTCCCGCGCGACGAGGTGACCGATGCCGTCGGGTTGAACACGCTCCAGTTCATCCTGGGCCAGGTCGGGGGTCCGGTGATCGCGGCGATCGTGCTGGCGACCGCCGGTGCCGGGTGGGCGTTCACGATCAACGCCCTGACATTCCTGGGCCCGATCCTGAGCATGCTCTACCTCCGGCGGCGCGGCCTCGGGGCGCAGGCGCCGGCCGCGGTCGATCGGCACGGGAACGTGGCACCGCCGATCGGCGCGAGCGCCTTCATCCGGCACCAGCCCTGGGTGCTGGCGATGCTCGCGGGGATCGTGGCCGTGAGCGCGCCGCTCGAGATCATCCGAACGCTGGCGCCGGCCATCGTGGTGGAGGGGCTGGGCGAATCCGAGAGCGCCGCCGGGCTGATCGTCGCGGCCCAGAGTGCCGGGTCGGCGCTGGCGCTCGCGGCGTTCGTTCCGCTCCGGCGGCGCGGCTGGTCGCGCCGGATGGCGGCGCTCGGGCTGATCCTCCAGGCGGGCGGCCTGCTCGGAACGGCGGTCGCCCCGGCCCTGCCCATCGCGCTCCTGTCCGTGGCCCTGATCGGGTTCGGGTTCTCGCTCTGCTTCCCGGTCCTGACGGGCACGCTCCAGCTCGAGGTCCCCGATGTGCTTCGCGGCCGGATCATGGCGTTCCACCAGACGGCGCATCTGGGCAACCGGCCGATCACGGCCCTGCTGATCGGCGCGGTCGCCACGCTGGCCGGAGCCCAGCCGGCCGTCATCGCCGGTGCGGTCCTGGCCCCGCTCGGGCTGATGGCGACTCGTCGGGCATGGCGCCAGCTCGCGGCCCGGCCGACACCGACGCATCCGGAGCCAGGGCCCTCCCACGAGGCGGCGGTCGATCCGGGCGCCGTCGGCTGAGGGCGGCGGCGAATCGGGATCCGGTCAGCGAACCCGGACGTTCACCGAGCGGAGCCGCGTGAAGGACAGGATCTCCTCGAGTCCGTGCTCGACGCCGACGCCGGAGTCGCGCCAGCCGCCGAACGGCATCGCGGGATAGCGCGTCTCGACGTCGTTGACCCAGACGTAGCCCGCCTCGAGCCGGCCGACGACCCGCAGCGCCCGGTCGATGTCGGACGTCCAGACCGCCGCCGTGAGGCCGTAGTGACCGAGGTTGGCGAGCTCGATGGCCTCGGCCTCGGTCGCGAAGGTCAGGGCCGACAGCACCGGGCCGAACACCTCGTCCCGCGCGATCGCGGAGGTCGGCGCGACCCGGTCGAGGACCGTCGGCTCGAGGAAGGCGCCCGCGGCCAGGTCGGCATCGAGGGGCACGCGCCCGCCGGCCACGACCCGTGCTCCGCCGGCGACCGCCTCCTCGATGGTCGCCAGGCAGCGATCCCGGGCGGCCCGGCTGATGAGCGAGCCCATCTCGGTCGCCGGGTCGGCCGGACGGCCGATCCGGATGCCGGCCACGAGGTCCGCGACCCGTTCCAGCACGGGACCGGCGATCGCCTCGTGGATGACGAGGCGGCTCGTCGAGCCGCAGCTCTGGCCCTGGACGCGGGTGTAGTTCATGCCGCGGACGATCGCCCCGGCCGCCTCGTCGAGGTCGACGTCGGGAAAGACGACGATCGGGTTCTTGCCGCCGAGCTCGAAGGACAGGGTCTTCACGCGGCCGCTCGCGGCCGCGGCCGATTGGATCCGCAGGGCGGTCGCGGTGCTGCCGGTGAAGGAGATTCGGAGGACGCCCGGATGGGCCACGAGGGCGGCGCCCGTCTCGGCTCCACCGACGACGACGTTCACGACACCATCCGGCAGGATCCCCGAGGTCAGCTCGGCGATCGCCAGGGACGAGAGCGACGCCAGCTCCGATGGCTTGAGGATCACGGTGTTGCCCGCGACGAGGGCCGAGCCGAGGCGGGCGCACGCGAACATGGCCGGATGGTTGAACGTGATCATCCGTCCGACGACGCCCCACGGCTCGCGCTGCGTGTAGTGGAGGCCGGGCAGCGGGAAGACCTCGCCCTTGACCTGGAGCGCCAGCCCGGCCGCGTCCGACAGGCTCCGGACGCCCTTGTCGATGTCGGCCCGCATCGCGCTCAGCGGATTGCCCGTGTCGAGGCTGTCGAGGAGCGCGAGGCGATCGGCCTGCTCCGCCACGCGCGTCGCCAGGCGCTGGACACGTGCCGCCCGCTCCCGCGCAGGCTGATCCCGCCAGGCCGGAGCCGCCCGTTCTGCGGCCGTCACGGCCCGCCCGACGCCCGCCTCGCCGGCGGCGGCGAGTCGGGCGATCGTCGCGGACGTGGCCGGGTCGAGGACGTCGCTCACCTCGGCGCCGCGGGGGTCGTCGAATGCCCCTCCGATCCACGAGCTGACCGTGGCCGGCCCGTGGCCGACGTCGGGACCGAGGACCCGTTCGGTGAGCATCGTGAAACCTCCATCTGCGCGGCGGGCGTCGCTGATTGTATTCAACGATAGGCGAGATGCGTACAATCTGGTCGGACGCCCCGCGGACTGCCGCGAGCGTGCAGCGGTGGAGGTTGGATGGTCGTCGACGTCACGCTGGATCCCGAGCTCTGCATGGGCTCGGGCGATTGCGTCCGGATCGCTCCGGCCGCCTTCCACCTCGACGACGACGCGGGCGTCTCGCGTCCGACCCCGGGCGCCGCGACGACGGAACTGGACGTCCTCCGCGAGGCGGCCCGGAGCTGCCCGACCCAGGCGATCAGCCTCGCGCGCGACGGGATCGTGCTCCACGCGTCGAGCGCCGGCGGGCGGCCCGGATCGGCGCCTCGATGACCGGCGCCGGAGCGGCCGCGCCGACGATCGTCCTCGACCGCTACGACGAGATCCGCGAGGCCCTGTTCGACGCGAGCCTGTCGCGAACGTTCGACGAGCGCTCGTACGCCGAGGGCAACATCCGCGATGGCGTCGTCTCGGTCAGCCATGGTGCGGTCCATCGCGCTCGGCGCCGCGTCGAGAACACCCAGTTCCGGCCGGACGTCCTGCGGCTGTACGAGCGCGAGCTCTTCCCGAGGATTCTCACGACGCTGCTCGATCGGCTCATCGACGCCCCGTCGGTCGACATCTTCGCGGTCGGCGAGCAGCTCTCGGTCGTGCTGGCCGCCAGGCGAGCCGGGATCGACGTGGCCGACGACGATCTCGACCAGATCCGCGAGCTCGTCCATTACGTCGACGTCTTCTCGCAGGGCAGCGCGATCCTCGACGCGCGTGATCCGGACGCGGTCCGGGCGCTCGTCTACGAGACGTACGAGACGTTCGAGCGCGGCTGGGTCCGGCCGTCGTGGGAGCGGCGGGTGGCTGCCATCGAGCGGCACGAGCGCGGCGAGATCCAGGCGGACGACCTCCCGCACGACATCCTCACCGCGCTCCTCCGGCATCGCGACGATCCCCAGGTCGATCTCGGGGATACGGGCCGCGTCACGCGCGAGGTGGCCACCTACCTCCAGGGCGGCACCCACACGAGCGCCCAGACCCTGGTCAACGCCCTCGACCTGATCTTCGGCGAGGGAGAGCGAGCCGCCCCGATCGTCGCGCGCGCCGCGGTCGATCTCGCCTTCGCCCAGCGGGTCGTCCACGAGACCCTCCGCCTGCGGCCGACCACGCCGAGGATGCGGCGCCGGTCCGTCGCCTCGACCACGATCGCCGGCCGCGAGATCCCGGCCGGGACCGTCGTCGTCCTCGACGTCGACGCCGCCAATCGCGATCCGCGCCTGTTCGGGGCGGATCCGGACGCGTTCGATCCGGACCGACCCGTCGACCCAAGCGTCGCCCGCTGGGGCCTGTCCTTCGGGGCGGGCGCCCACCAGTGTCCGGGGCGATCCGTCGGAGGCGGGTTCCCCGCGCCGCCGCGGGGCGACGTCGGGGACGACCATCTCTTCGGGCTCGTGGCGCTGGAGATCCGCGAGATCTGCCGGCGCGGCCCGCGACCCGATCCGGACCGGGCGCCGGAGCGGGACCTGCGGACGGAGCGCCACACCCGTTGGGCTCACTACTGGGTCCGGTTCGACACCGGAGCTGGCACTCCCTGATCCGCCCCTGCGGGCGGCCGGCGCGTCCACGGCGCCTCACGCCACCCGACGGATCATTCAGTGTCGGGCGGTCCACTCCAGGATGATCTGCGCGGACAGCTCCGGCGCCTGCCAGAGGTAGCCGTGCGAGGCGTCGGGCACGACCGTCCTCTCGACGTCGGGCAGGTGCTCCGCCAGGTAGGCCGACTGCTCCCAGTGGACGCCCGTCCCGCCCTGGTGACGATCGCGATCGCCGATGAGGACGAGGGCCGGCATCGTGAGGTCGGCCAGGCGGTCGGCCGTCTGATGCTCCTGGCGCGCGATGACGTGGCGCAGGTACTCGCGCAGGGCCGGCCGGTGCTGCCAGAACGCGTCGACGAGCCAGCGGACGCGGGCCGGATCGGCCGCGACGAACTCCGGCGTGAAGAACGTGTCGGCGATGTGCTGCCCCATGTACGCCTCGTAGCCCAGCTCGATCATCGCCTCGGCGGTGTGGAGCGGGACCCCGCGCTGGACGGGCTTGTCGGCGCGCCACTCGCCGGGACCGGTCGCGGCGAGGATCAGGCTGCGGACCCGATCCGGCGCGTCGAGCCCGACCCACTGGGCGACCCGGCCTCCCATCGAGTGGCCGAGCACGTGGGCGGGCGGCAGGTGGAGGGCGGCCATCAGCCCGGCGGCGTCCGACGCGAAGACGCGCGTCGAGTACGGCTCGGGCGTGGCGGGCGTCCGGCCCGTGCCCCGGTGGTCGAAGGTGACGACCGTGTGGCGCTCGGCGAGGGCCGCGACGAGCTCGGGCAGCCAGGTCGCCCCGGGATAGCCGGTCCCGGCGATGAGCACGAGCGGGTCGCCTCGTCCGGCGACCTCGTAGGCGATGGGCACGTCATTGACGGTCGCGGTGGGCATCACGGCTCCTCGGCAGGACTTGGGTGGGGCACGGGGTGGCGCGGCGCGGCACGGCGACGCCGCTCCGAGGCGAGATGGAGCAGGCCGTAGATCGCGAGGAAGGCGAAGGGCACGATCCGGAACATCGCCTCGAGCCCGATCACCCCGGCGACGATCCCGCCGATCAGCGGGCCGATCATCTTCCCGACGTCAAGCCCGGCGGTCATGACGGCGGCGGCCATCCCGGCCTGGTGACCGGGGGTCTCCTCCATCGCCGAAGCGCTCGTCGTCACGCGCAGCAGCCCGCGGCTGATGCCGTTCGCCGCGAAGAGCGGCAGCAGCAGCACGTACGAGGCCACCGACGGCAGGAGCGCGAGCGTCGCCGCCGATCCGGTCAACAGGGGCAGGTGCACCCGCTCGGGCCGGACGCGCTCGAACACCCAGCCCGCGCCGAAGCGGGCGATCGACGAGACGCCGGTCCGCACGCTCGAGAGCGTTCCGATCTGGGCGACGGACAGGCCCAGGGCGAGCCCGAGCAGCGGGAAGAAGCTCTGGAGGAGGCCGTTGATCACATTGAGGTAGACCGCGACGAGCGCGGCCGACCAGACGGCGAGGGGCAGGAGCCCGATCCGCCGGATGGACGCGGCCACGGCCACCCGACGCGTCGAGGGAGGCCGTTCTCCGGCGCGAGATGACGGATCGGCGGTGGAGCGCACGACGGCCGGCAGGCGGATCGACACGAACACGGCCGCGACGACCGGGAGCGTGGCGAGGACCAGCATCGCCGGGGCGATCCCGATGCCCTGGCCGAGCAGCCCGCCGACCGCGGTCGCGAGTGACAGGGCCAGGCCCTGGAAGCCGATGTACCAGCCCATGGCCACGGCCGGCGAGGTCGCCGTCGGGGTGCAGAGCAGGAGCATCGTGAACAGGGCCGTCGTCGCGACGCCCCAGCCGAACCCGTCGATCGCCATGAGGATCGTGAACGACGCCACGTCCGTGACGAACGGCGTGAGCAGGTATGCCACCGTGCTGGCCAGCCCGGCGCCGATGATCAGGGCCCGCGCGCGCTCCGGCCGGAACACGACGCCGGCGACGCCGCGGGCAAGGAGGCTGGCCAGCGAGAACGCGAAGAAGACGATGCCGATCTGGGCCGGTGCCAGGCCCCGTGCATCGAGGTTGATCGGGACCAGGAAGCGGAGGGCCCCCTCGGCGAACTCGAACAGGCCGGTCGCCAGGTAGAGGCCGGACAACGGGTTGCGCGGATCGAGCGGGTTCGAGAATCGCCCGTTCGGCGCCGTCACCGGGTCTGCTGGGCCCGCATCCCGGCGGGACCGCCGAGCGCCGCGCGCGACGCGCGCCGGTCGTCCAGCCGGGACCGCTGGCTCGCGGACAGCGCCACGCCGTTGTTCAGACGCGAGAAGAGCTCCTCGATGTCCTCCTCGCTGGCCGCCCGGATCAGGACGACCGAGAGCGGCGTTCGGAGCAGCGCCCGCTGCCAGGTGGCGTCGAGCTCCGAGAAGCGGAGCCCTCCGACGGGGGCGACGGCCCCGGCCGGAACCGCCACGCCATCGTCCGATTCGATGCGGAACCCGGGCGCCAGGGCGAACCCGTCCTGGACGAAGGACCACAGGGTCGTGAGCCGCTGCTTGCCGTCCACGACTGCGTAGACCTTCGTCGGGTGGCGCCCTCGAAGGTCGTGGAGGTAGATCTTCGGGACGTCGTAGCCGTTGAGGAGCGAGTCGATGAAGAGCTGCCGATGGTCGTCGGTCCAGGCGTCGCCGGGCCGCTGGTACGGCGGCTCGTCGTCGATCGCGCTGCGCCAGGCGAGTGCCTTCGCCACCGTGAAGTCGCGGGCCGGCTCGCAGCGCATCAGCGGTCCGCCCCGACCGGACGGGAGGTGCGGCGCACGGCGGTCAGGGCCGGGCGATCGAGGTCTCGCGGTGCTCGACCTTGAAGTAGCCGGGCCACAGCTGCTCGTAGAAGTAGCGGATGCCGTACTCGATCCGCAGGGTCCGGGTCCGCCCGTCCGACGGGTTGAAGTGCTCGTGACGCGTCATCTTCGGCGGGATCTGGACGGCGTCGCCGGCCTCCCAGTCGTAGTGCTCGCCGTCGATCTCCGAGAACCCGACGCCTTCGAGGACGTACAGCACGGCCTCCGTGTGGGTGTGACAGTGGCTGGAGGTGTGCGGCACCTCCTCGAAGATCTGGGTCATCGCCGCCGTGAGGGCGGTGAACCCGTTGCGGTGCTCGCTCTTGCTCTCGCCGCCGCCCATCAGGTTGAAGATGGCACCGTGGCGGTGGGGGTGCTCGCTCTTGATCAGCCGGGCCGGCGGGGTGTCCGCAGCCGCGCCGGTTCCGGGTGAGGCGGACTCGTCCCCGGCGTGGTCGAGGTGCGACCCGGCCGGCTCGCTGCCGGACCCGTGGCCGTGGCCGGACCCGTGGCCGTGGCCGGCGTGGGCAGCGTCGTCGTGGGTCGACCCGCGGTGGGATTTCTTTCGATCGGCCTCGTTCGGCGCGTCCTCGATGTGGAGCGCGATCCGCCGACCGAGTCCGTCGAACTGCCCGTCGGCGGCCGGCTGGCGGGCCTCGAAGCCGTCCTCGTTGGCGCCTTTCTCCTCGAGCTGCTCGAGCCGACCGAGCCGGATGAAGAGGTCGAGGTCCATGGTCGACGCGGACACGTACTCGACCTCGTCGGCGCCGGTGTTGAAGACCTGGTGGTCCTCCATGTACGGCACGTGGATCGTCGTGCCGTCGTGGAAGTCGTAGCGCCGGCCGCCCACCACGACGAACCCCTGGCCACGCACGACGTGGATCGCCTCCTCGCCGTGGCGATGGCGTCCCGTGTGGCGACCGACGGGCACGATCACCTTGCACAGGTTCGTGCCGTTCGTGGGAAAGCCGACCTGCTCGCCGATGAGCATCGCCAGTCGGTCTTCGTTCGGCGTCTCGATCCAGACGAGGTCGCGCCCTCGGGCGACGATCGGCGAGCGCTCGACGACCGAGGCGTTGCGCTCGCTCGCGGCGAGCCAGTCCGCGTAGAAGTCGGCTCGCTCGAGTCGGCTCACCGAGCGCCAGACCTCGGTCATCATCGTCCTCCGCGCCCCGGAGGGCCTACTCCTCGCCGGCCGGGCTGTCCGGATGGCGCTCGATCTGGTGGAGGCCCATCGCCTTGATCGTGAACGTGTCCTGGATCGCGAGGTAGCGGGCGGTGTCGTCGTCCGAGTCGTTGAAGTGCTGGTGCCAGGCCCAGAGCGGGATCCCGATCAGGTCGCCCTCGGTCCAGTCGACCCGCTGCTCCTCCTCGCCGTCGAAGTGCATGATCGTATGGCCGGTTCCCTTGACGATGTACAGGACGGCCTCGGTGGTGTGGCGATGCTTCACCGATGCGTGCGACGGCGGGAGCTCCGAGAGATGGGGCTGGAGCCGGATCGCGCCCGACAGGCGGTAGAAGCGGGCCTTCGTGCCGCGGTACTCGCGGGCGACCAGCTCCGTGGTCTTGAGGTCCTTGACGATCGTGGCCTCGACCGGCGGGTGCTTCTTGTTCCACTGCTCGCGCTGGGTCATCTCGGTGATGGCCGTTCCGCTGAGCGGCTGCTCCTCGTGCGCGACGAGCTTGGTATCGGACACGGGCGACCTCCTCAGGCGTGAGTGGCGAACAGTTGTGGACCGAGGGGAGACAATATCAGAAGTATTGTAGCCACCTACGTGGCTCCACCGGCTATCATCGGAACCCTGCGACGCTCTGCCACCGTACTGTCGATCGAGGTCGCCCGTGATCCCGCGCTTCTCCCTGCTCCGCCCACGCAGCCTCGATGAGGGCTTCGCGGCGTTCGTCGCGGCTGCCGGCGAAGGGGCCTGGATCGCCGGCGGGACGGAGCTCCTCCAGGTGATGAAGATGGGCCTCGCCCAGTTCGCGACGCTGATCGACGTCAAGGCCATCCCGGAGCTCCACGGCATCGCCATCGACGACGAGGGCGGCCTGGTGATCGGGGCCGGGACGACCCATCGCCTGGTCGAGCGATCGGCGATCGTCCGTGCGGCGCTCCCGGGCCTCGCCACCCTGGCCGCCCGGATCGCCAACGTCCGCGTCCGCAACACCGGGACCCTCGGCGGGAACCTGGCGTTCGCCGAGCCGCACTCCGATCCGGCGACCTTCCTGCTGGCCTGCGGCGCGGCGGTTCGGCTCGTGGGCCCGGGCGGCGCCCGCGATCTGCCCATCGGCGACTTCGTCCTCGGGCCCCTGTTCACCGCGCGGGAGGCCGACGAGCTGCTGGTCAGCGTCCGGATTCCGGCTGCCGGGCCCGCTGTGGGGCGGGCCTACGCCAAGCTCGCGTTCTTCGAGCGACCCGCCGCCTCGGTCGCGGTCCGCCTCGCGATCCGCGACGGCCATGTCGCCGAGGCCACGGTCGTCGCCGGCTCGCTGTCCGAGGTGCCGACCGTGGTCGAGGAGGCGGGCAGGGCGCTGGACGGGAGCGAGGCGACGGGGGCCGGCCTGACGTCCCGGCTCGGGGCCGCCGCGGAAGCCTTCGGTGCGCTCGACGTCGTGCCGGACCTCAACGGCTCCGCCGACTACAAGCGCCACCTCGCGGGGGTCCTCCTCCATCGCGCCGCCCAGCAAGCCCTCGTGGAGGCCCACGCCCGTGCCTGAGACCATGGACCTGTCGCTGACCGTCAACAGCCGGGAGCGAGCCCTTCGGATCGAAGCGCGCGAGACCCTCGGTGACGTCCTCCGGGACCGGCTCGGACTGACGGGCACGAAGATCTCCTGCGACGCCCAGGTGTGCGGCGCCTGCACCGTCCTGGTCGACGACCTTGCCGTCAGCGCGTGCACGTTCCTGGCCGCCGACGCGGAGTCGCGCTCGGTCCGGACGGTCGAAGGGCTTGCGCCGAACGGCGTCCTGAGCCCGGTCCAGCAGGCGTTCATCGATCACGCCGGATTCCAGTGCGGATTCTGCACGCCGGGCATGCTGATGGCGACGACAGCCCTCCTCGAGGAGAACCCGGCGCCCAGCCGCGACGAGGTGATCCATGCGCTCGAGGGCAACCTGTGCCGCTGCACGGGCTACGCCCAGATCATCGACGCGGTCCTCGCCGCCGCGCGCGGAGCGATCTCCCCGGACGCCGTCCCTGACGCCGTCCCTGACGCCGGCCTCGACACCGCTCCGACCGCGGAGGCCACGCGATGAGGCGGGTGAGCACGCGGGGCGCGGCTCCCGCCCCGATCGGGCTCCCGGTTCCGCGCCGCGATGGCGTGGCCAAGGTCACCGGCCGCGGTCGATTCACCGTCGACATCGGGATGCCCGGGCTGGCTCACGCGAAACTCCTGCGCAGCCCGTACCCCCACGCCGTCATCCGCTCGATCGACACCGCGGCCGCCCGTCGGCACCCGGGCGTCGTCGCGGTCGTGACGGCCGACGACCTCCCCGATGTCCGGCTCGTGTACGGACACGCCGTCGCAGATCATCCGATGATCGCGACCGGCAAGGTCCGGTTCGCGGGCGAGCCCGTGGTCGGGGTCGTCGCCGAGGACGCCGTGACCGCGGAGGAGGCGCTCCGCCTGGTCAGCGTCGAGTACGAGCCGCTGCCGTTCGTCACCGCTCCCGACGCTGCGCTTGCCGACGGCGCGCCGATCATCCACGAGCAGCCCGGAGAACAGCGCGCTCACCGTGGCTTCGCCGAGGACATCGCTCGGACCCACCCCAACGTCTGCTCCGAATCGCGCCAGTCCTGGGGCGAGATCGAGCTCGCCTTCGGCGATGCCCACCTGGTCGTCGAAGGGGAGTACCGCTACCCGCGCTCCTATGCCTATGCGATGGAGCCGTACACCGCGCTCGCCCGCTGGGACGAGGGCGAGCTGACGGTCTGGACGTCCGGCCAGCACCCGTACATGGTCCGCGAGGACCTGGCGCAGTGCTTCGACCTGCCGCTCGCCGCGGTCCGGGTGATCGTGCCCTACGTGGGCGGCGGCTACGGCAGCAAGTCCTACACGAAGATCGAGCCGCTGACCGCGGCCCTCGCCCTCCGGGCCGGGCGCCCGGTCCGCCTCGGGCTCACGATCGAGGAGTCGATCCTGACGACGCGCGGCGACGCTGCCATCGTCCGGCTCCGGAGCGCCTTCGACCGCGACGGGCTGATCCTCGGGCGGCAGGCGACGATCCTGCTCGACACGGGCGGGTACGCGGAGAACTCGCCGCTGGTCGGGCGCAAGGCGGCCAACCGGCTCGGCGGTCCATACCGGATCCCGGCGCTCGACGTCCTGTGCTCGACGGTCTACACGAACACGGCCCCGGCCTCGTCATTCCGCGGATTCGGGGCGCCGCAGGTCACGCTGGCGGGCGAATCGCAGATGGACGAGGCTGCCGAGCTCCTCGGCATCGACCCTCTCGAGATCCGTCGGCGCAACCTCCTCCGTCCCGGCGAGCGGCCGTGGCCGAACGTCCGCGGGATCGATGCCGATCTCGTCGCCGACCTCGACCTTGCCGCGGAGGAGCTCGGCTGGACCACGCCGCTGCCGACCGGTCATGGTCGCGCGATCTGCCTGTCCGCCTCGGACGCAGGCTCCGAGCCGATGACGACGTCGCTCGTCCGGGTCCATCCCGATGGGTCCCTGACCGTGAGCTGTGGCAGCACCGAGATGGGCCAGGGCTCCTCGACCGTCCTCGCCCAGATGGCGGCAGGCGAAATGGGCATCGAGCTCGAGCGGGTCCACCTCCTCCAGTCCGACACCGCCGCCGTGAGCTACGACCGCTCGACCGGCGCCAGCCGGACGACGACGCTCATGGGCCTCGCGATCGCCGCGGCAGCCCGCGACGCTCGCGCGCAGCTGGTGCAGTGGGCGCAGGAGAGCCTCGCTCCCGACGGGCCGACGGTCATCGAGGAACGGTCCGGCGTCCGGATCGGCGACGCCAGCCACGACTGGGGCGATGTGGTGCGGTCGTGGTTCGGCGGCCACGCCGGCGAGTGCGTCGGCCGCGGCTACATCCGGCGCTCCGGCACGACCGAGGAGATGCCGCCGTTCTGGGAGATCGGGTGTGTCGGGGTGGAGGTCTCGGTCGACGAGTCGACCGGCGTGATCCGGGTCGAGAAGCTCGTCACGATCGGCGACGTCGGTTGCGCCATCAATCCTCAGCTCGTCGAGGGCCAGGACATCGGCGCGGCGATGATGGGACTCGGGATGGCGACGCGGGAGGAGCTCGTCTATGAGGACGGCAACCTGATGAACGGCAACCTGTTCGACTACCGCGTGCCGCGCACGACGGACCTGCCGGAGATCCGATCCGTGATCGTGGAGCGCGGCGACGGCGTCGGGCTCTACGGTGCGAAGGGCGGCGGCGAGGGATCGCTGAACCCCGTGGCGGCCGCGATCGCGAATGCCGTGTGGCGCGCGGCCGGGATCCGGCTGCGGGAGGCGCCCTTCAGCCCGGAGCGGGTCTGGAACGCGCTCCGCGAGCGGGACGCCGCCGCGCGATCGTGATCGAGGTGCCGGATCAGCCGGGCGCGGCTCCCGAGGAGCGCCTGAGCGCGCTGGGCCTGAACCTGCCGACGCTCAGCGAGCCGCGTGGTCTCTACGTCCGGGCTCGCCGCCACGGGTCGATCCTGTACCTTGCCGGCCACGGCCCGGCACCCGATGGCGATGGCAACCGCCTCGTCGGCAAGGTCGGCGCCGACCTGACCCTCGCCCAGGGGTACGAGGCGGCGCGACGCGCCGGGCTCGGACTGATCGCGACGCTCGCCGCCGAGCTCGGCGACCTCCGGCGCGTCACGGCGATCCTGCGCGTGTTCGGGATGGTCAACGTGGCGCCCGGATTCGTCGCGCTGCCCGCCGTGATCGACGGTTGCTCGGACCTGCTCGTCGCGGTGTTCGGGCCGGAGGCCGGCCCGCATGCCCGGTCTGCCATCGGCGTGGCGGCACTGCCCCACGACCTCGCGGTCGAGATCGAGGCCGTCGTCGCGATCCGCGACTGATCGACGAGCCGGCCCGCTGCCGACGGGCCCGGATTCGTCAGCGCCAGCCCCCCTCGACCGCGTCCCACCTCGCGATCGGGCGGGCAGCGTCCGGCCCCTCCTCGAGCCGGCGTCGCGCGGCGGCGCTGGCCACGGTCTCGGTCCAGCCCGGCGGCACGAGCCCGGCCGCGACGTCGGCGAGCGGCGCCAGGACGAACAGCCGGCGCGCCGCCTCCGGGTGCGGCACCACCAGCAGATGGTCGGCCTTGCCCGGGTCCAGCGACAGGCCCTCCGGCGGCCGATCCAGGGACAGCCGGGCGCGCCCGAACACGAGGAGGTCGAGATCGAGCTCGCGCGGCCCCCAGCGTTCGCGCTCCCGGCGTCCGAAGGCGCGCTCGAGCTGCTTGAGCGCGACGAGCAGCGCGGTCGCGCCGGTGGCCGGGTCGGGTCCGGCCGGGACGTCGAGGCCCGCGACCGCGTTCCGGAAGGGCGGCTGATCGACGACGCCGACGGGCTCGGTCGCGTACAGCCGCGAGACGCCGCGGAGACGCGTGTTCGGGAGGGCGGCGAGGGCGTGGACCCCGCGCTCGAGGGTCGCCGCGGCGTCACCGAGGTTCGCCCCGAGGCCGATGTATGCCCGCACCCGTCGCATCGGCCGGCGGACCTCCCTCGCTAGACTCGGCGCGTGACCCGCGTCGTCGTCGTGATTCTGCATGCCCCGCCGGGAGCCGATGCCGGACCGCTGACCGGGGCCTTCGCGGCGATGCGGCGACAGAACGCGGAGCGCCAGTCGGCCGGATTCCAGACGGCCGGCGCCGACGAGGTCCGGATCGTGGACGAGGCGGCCGGTGCGGCGGGATTCGCCGGGCTCGTCCGGGAGGTGGCCGGCCGGGCGAAGGGGGCAGGGCTGGTCATGCTCGGGTCCGGGAGCGTGCCGCTGGCGACGGCGGGTGATCGGCGGGCGTTCGTGGATGCGGCCCGGGGCGCCACCCGGGGGGCCCTGACGAACAATCGCTTCTCGGGTGACATCGTCGCCGTCCGCGACGCCGCCGCCCTCGCCGGCCTGCCCGACCTGGCGTCCGACAACGGCCTCCCCCGATGGCTGGCGGAGGCCGGCGCCGAGGTTCGTGATCTCCGGCGGCGCTGGCGACTCCAGGTCGACCTGGACTCACCGCTCGACGGTCTTCTCGTCGGCGGGCGGCTGGCGCGTGCGGTGCCGGCGGATGCGGCGGGCGCTGTCCGCGCGGCCCTCGACCGCGTCCGGGCCTGCACGCGCAACGGCCGGGCAGAGCTCGTGGTCGCCGGCCGGACGTCCGCGGCCGGATTGGCGTGGCTGGAGCGCTCGACGGCGTCGCGGACCCGGGCCCTGGTCGAGGAGCGCGGGTTCCGGACGCGGCCCGCGGACCACGTGCAGCGACCCGTGGCCTCGACGCTGGGGATGCTCCTGGACCGCGACGGGCCGGAGTCACTCGGGGCGATCCTGGCGGGGCTCGGTGACGCCGCGCTGGTCGATACGCGGGTCCTGCTTGCCCACCGGTTCGGAGCCGACGAGGGCGGGTGGCCGGTCGCCGAGGATCGCTTCGCGTCGGACCTGCTGCTCCCCGAGCGCGTCGCGGACCCGTGGCTCCGGGCGCTCACCGCGGGGGTCCGCGACGCGCCGATCCCCATCGTCCTGGGTGGGCACACGCTCGTGGGGCCCGGGCTCCGGCTTGCCGTCGGTTCCGCGGCGGGGGCGCGGCGATCATGGACCTGAGACGGATCCCCGCCCGGGACCAGGACGTCCCGTCCGACCCGGAGCTGCTCGCCGCGATCCGGGACGAGATCGGACGCGACGGCCCGATGACGTTCGCCCGCTTCATGGAGATCGCGCTGTACGACCCGGCGCGCGGGTACTACCGGGGAGCCGCTCCGCGACCCGGCCGCGCGGGTGACTTTCTGACCGCGCCCGAGGCCCACCCGATCTTCGGGCGAACGCTCGCCCGCTTCGCCTCGGCGGTCCACGTCGCGATCGGCGCCCCGACCGAGCTCACGATCCGCGAGTACGGAGCGGGGACGGGTGTGCTCGCCCGGCCGCTGGTCGAGACGCTCCTCGCGAGCGGCGAGCCGGACGCGCCCCAGGCGATCCGGTACCTCGTCGCCGAGGTCGAGCCGGCTCGCGTGGAGTCCGTTCGGGCCGCCCACGATGGCCTGGAAGGGGTCGCCGTCGAGCCCGACGACGGCCGGCCGATCGACGGCCTCGTCGTCGCCAACGAGGTGCTCGACGCCCTGCCGACGCATCGAGTCGTCCAGCGCGACGGGCGCCTGCGCGAGGCCTTCGTCGGGCTCGCGTCGGGCGGCGGCGGCGCCGGCGATCTCGTCGATCTCGAAGCCGAACCGTCGACCCCCGCACTCGCGGAGCGTCTCGCCGAGGAGGGCGTCGAGCTCGCCGATGGCCAGCACGCCGAGGTCTGCCTCGCGCTCGACGCGTGGATGGCCCGGGCGGCCTCCGGCCTTCGACGCGGCCTCGTACTCCTGATCGACTACGGCCACCCGGCCAGCGACCTGTACGATCCGCGCCGCCGGGCCGCCGGGACGCTCGCGACGTACCTCGGCCACCAGGTCGGGGACGACCCGTACCGGGCGATCGGTCGGCAGGACATCACCGCCCACGTCGACATCACGGCGGTCGAGCGGGCGGCCGCCGTCGCGGGGCTGTCGCACCTCGGGTCGACCACCCAGGCGGCGTTCCTCACCCGGCTCGGCGCCGGCGAGCTGCTCGTGGCGGAGCAGACCCGGCCC
>DASSPG010000029.1:0-1004 GCA_035699725.1 Candidatus Limnocylindrales bacterium
GGCCGATCCGAAGCGCCGCTTCCCGACCCTCTACCTCATCCAGGGCCTGACCGGCATGGTCGAGGCGTGGCGCAACACCAAGCCGTTCCAGCCGAACGTGCCCGAGCTCATCGACGCCCTGTTCGCCGACCCGGCCACGCCCCCGGCGATCGTGGCCTACGTCGACGCGTTCACGGCCATCGGCGGCAGCCAGTTCCTGGACTCGCCGGCCGTCGGCCGGTACCACACCTACCTGTGCGAGGAGGTCGTGCCGTGGGTCGACGAGCACTACCCCACCCTTCCCGCGGCCGCGCACCGGGGGATCGCCGGGAAGAGCTCGGGCGGCTACGGCGCGATGGTCACCCCGATGCTCCGCCCGGACCTGTTCGGCGGCCTGGCCAGCCACGCCGGCGATGCGCTGTTCGAGCACGGCTACTGGCCCGACGTCCGCGAGGCGCTGCGCGCCCTGCGCGACGAGTACGACGGCTCGTACGAGGCCTTCTGGGCCGATTTCCGCTCGCGCCCCGGCCGCCCGAAGCGCTCTGACGGTGCGCTCCTCAACGTGTGGACCATGGCCGCCTGCTACTCGGCCGACCCGGACGGAACGGTGCGCCTGCCCTGGGACGCCGAGGGCCGGCTCGATCCGGAGATCTGGGACCGCTGGCTGGCCCGCGATCCGGTGCGCATGGCGACCGATCGGGCCGCGGCACTGCGCGGCCTGCGCGCCATCTGGATCGACGCCGGGCGCGGCGACGAGTTCTTCCTCGACCTCGGGGCGGAGGCGTTCGTCGCCGAGCTGCGTGCGCTCGGGATCGGCGAGCCGGTGCTCCACTTCGAGCTGTTCGACGGAACCCACTCGAACATCGAGTGGCGCTATCCGCTGGCGCTGCGCTTCCTCGCCGAGCGCCTCTCCTCCCCTCCGCCCGCGACCGGCACCTCGTAGTCGCCGCTGTCGGGCTGGTCGTCCGCCGGCTGCCGCTCCGCGGTGTCAGGCTCGATCTCGCCCGGCTCGTCTCGTCGTTCGG
>DASSPG010000030.1:0-18996 GCA_035699725.1 Candidatus Limnocylindrales bacterium
CGCGGGTGAAGCTCCGGGTCCGGCTGATCAGCGCGACGCCGACCGCGAAGCTCGCCGTCGTCACGATCCCGATCGCCGCGTCCGCCCCGATCCGGCGCCGCCGGGCCGTCGCGTTGATCGCCAGGGCGGACAGGAAGCCCCAGAGCCCGGCGGCCAGGTAGAAGTTCAGCGACAGGACGTAGCCGACGACGGCTCCCCCGAAGACGGAGTGCGACAGGCCGTGCCCGATGTAGCTCATCCGGCGCAGGACGATGTACACCCCGAGCATCCCGCACAGGGCACCCACGAGGCCCGCGGCGATCAGGCCCTGCCGGAAGAACTCGAAGGACAGGGGCTCCGTCACGATCGTCATGGCAGGTGCTCGTGGTCGGCCCGGTCGTGTTCGTGGTGGGCGTGCTCGAGGTCGCCGTGGCGGTGGCGGATCGCGTCGCGCAGGCGATGTGGCGCCGCATCGGCGACGAGCACGAGCCCGTCGTGGCGCACGACCCGGAGGTCCGCGCCGTACGTTCGGCCGAGGATGTCCGGCGTGAAGATCTCGTCGGGATCGCCCTCGGCGACCACGGCCCCGTTGACGCACACGACCCACGGCAGGTGAGCCGCGACGGTGTTCAGCTCATGGGTCGTGAGGACGATCGTGATCCCGGTCGCGTTGAGGTCGGCGAGGAGGTGGAGGATGTCGTCGCGGGTCTTGAGGTCCACGCCGCTGGTCGGCTCGTCGAGGAGTAGGAGGGCCGGATCCGAGATCAGGGCCCGTGCGAGGAACACCCGCTGCTGCTGGCCACCCGAGAGCTCGCGGATGTGCCGGCCGGCGAGGCCACCGATCCCGAGGCGATCGAGAAGCTCGTCCACGCGGCGGCGGTCGTCGGCGCTGGCCCGGGCACGCCACGGGTGCTCGGCCCAGCGACCCATCAGCACGACCTCGCCGACGGTCGCCGGGAACGTCCAGTCCACAGTCTCGAGCTGGGGCACCCAGCCCACGCCCGGCGTCGCCCCGCGGCCCACGACCCGACCGTCGACGACGACCCGCCCCTCGACCCGGGGCACGACGCCCACGATCGCGCGAAGGAGGCTCGTCTTGCCCGCCCCGGACGGCCCGACGATCCCGACGAAGGCGCCGCGCGTGATCGACAGCGTCACGTCGCGGAGGACGGGAGCACCGTCGTAGCCGCACGTCAGGTGCTCGAACCGGACGAGCGCGCCGTCGGCCGACGGGGTCACGGCCGCCACGTGTCGGTCACCTCGAAGTCCGCCAACGCGGACGGGTTCCCCCCGAGCGCCTCCACCATGACCTCCATGTCGCTGCGCATCATCCCGAGGTAGGTGTGCTCGGGGCTGCCGGCTGCGCCCGGCGGCTCGTCGTCGCGGAGCCGGTCCACGAACGTCGCCCCGGACTCGCGCGCGATCTGCTCGAGCACGGGGCTCGGGAAGACCTCCGATCCGAACACCGCCGGCACCCGCTCGGCCCGGATCTGCTCGATGAGCCGCCCGACCTCCTGGGGACTCGGGTCCGAGAAGTCCGAGGCCTGGACAGCGCCGATGACGGAGAACCCGTACTCGCGCGCCCAGTAGGCCCACGAGTCGTGGTACGTGAGGAGCTTGCGATTGGCCGCCGGTACCGTCGCGACCGCGGCCCGGATCCGGGCGTCCAGGTCGGCGAGGCGCTCGTCGTACGCCCGGAAGTTCGCGGCATACGCGGTGCCGTTCGCGGGGTCCGCCGTGCTGAACGCATCGCGCAGGAGCTCCGCGTAGCGCCGCGCGTACGGGACGCTCATCCAGAGGTGCGGGTTGGGGTCGCCGCCGGCGCGCGGGAAGCTGAAGTCGTAGAGGTACTCGGCCTCGTCGATCGTGGCGTCGCCCAGGGCCACGATCGGCGTGTCGGCGCGCTTCGCCGACTGCGCCATCGCGAGCGTCGGCTCCTCGAGGTGGAGTCCGTTGACGACGATGAGGTCCGCGGCGGCGAGCGTCCGGGCGTCCGAGGGGGCGGGCTCGAACGTATGCGAGTTGGTCGCATCCGGAACGATCCCGCGGAGACGGATCCGGTCGCCGCCGATGTTGCGCGCGATCGAGCTGATCGGGGCCACCGTCGTGGCGACGTCGAGACGATCCGCGGCACCGCTCAGATCGTCGCGCCAACCGAGCGAGCCCCCGCGTCCCGACGACGCGCCCGACGGTGCGCCGGAGGTTCCGGGTCCGCCGCACGCCCCGACGGCGGCGGCGAGGACGAGGCCGATGAGTGCGGCGACCGGCGGACGGGGATGCGGCATCGGCTCCTCTGGGCTCAGGGCGCGGCAGGGCGCTGCCGGATGTTATCGCAGCACGTTGCAACAAGCACCACGCTCAACAGGGGTACGTCGCGAGGCGGCGAGCGGATCACGCCGGGGCCGTGGCGCGAGGGCTACGATGCCACCTGATGCGCATGATCCGTGAGCTCGAGCCGGCGGCGATCCGCGCAGCCCACGCGGCGATCCCAGCAGTGTTCCGGGACGCGCCGCAGCTCGTCCACGAGAGCCTCACCGCCCGTCTTGGCGTGCCGGTCATCGTCAAGGTCGAGACGGTCAACCCGATCCGCTCGTTCAAGGGCCGGGGCACGTGGATCGCCGTCCAAGCGCTGGCCGCGGACAGGACGATCGGGCCGGAGCGGCCGGTCGTGTGCGCATCGGCGGGGAACTTCGGCCAGGGCGTGGCCTACGCGGCGCGGTCGCTCGGGATCCCGGCGCTCGTGTTCGCGTCGCGCCGGGCCAACCGCGTCAAGGTCGACCAGATGCGCGCGCTCGGCGCGACCGTCATCCAGATCGGCGAGGACTTCGACGAGGCGCGCACGGCCTCCGAGGCGCACGTGGCACGGCACGATGGCCATCTCCTCGTGGACGGCGAGGATCCACGGATCTCGACCGGTGCCGCGACCCTCGCGCTCGAGCTGACCGACGCGGTGGCTGCCGGCCACCTCCCCTCCCCCGCCGCGATCGCCGTGCCGGTCGGCAACGGGGCGCTGATCAACGGGGTCGGAGCCTGGCTGCGGGCCACGCTCCCGACGTGCCGGGTCGTGGGCGTCCAGGCCGAGGGAGCGGCCGCGATGACCCTGAGCTGGCGGTCCGGCCGTCCGATCGACACCGAGCGGGTCGCGACCTATGCCGATGGAATCGCCTCGCGGATCGCCATCCCCGCCGCGGTCGAGCTGATGTCCGGTCGCGTGGACGAGATGCGGATCGTGTCGGACGACGACCTCCGCGCTGCCCAGGCCGAGCTCACCTCGGCGATCGGGATCACGGTCGAAGGCGCCGCGGCCGCCTCGTGGGCCGGACTGCTCGCCGGGCCGCGACCGACCGGCCCCGCGGTCGTGATCATCACCGGTAGCAACGTCTGAGCACCCCATGGCCGACGACGACGTCCTCGATCCGCGCGAAGCCGAGCGCGTCCGCCGGCGCGACCGTGAGGCCGCCGCCGCAGAGCGCAAGCTGATGCGGCCGGGCATGGGCAAGGTGTTCAAGCAGATCCAGGACGCCCAGCGGAAGGCGGCCGACGAGGCCTCCCGCCCGGGACCGCACCGCCGCTCGAAGAGCTGATCCGGCGGGTCTGCCCACCTCCGTCCGCCCCTTCCCTCGTGTCAGCCCCGATGGCGGGCGATCGCCTCGAGGACGACGTCGAACGTCGCGGGGGTGGCGGGCC
This sequence comes from Candidatus Limnocylindrales bacterium, assembly GCA_035699725.1. Classification (GTDB taxonomy): domain Bacteria; phylum Chloroflexota; class Limnocylindria; order Limnocylindrales; family CSP1-4; genus CF-46. The sequence goes on from DASSPG010000030.1 coordinate 3,667, forward strand.
GGACGCCGAGCTGGACGTGAGCGACCCCCTCGGCCGCCCACGCGGCGAGCCCGTCCACGATCGCATCGCGATCGAGCGGCAGGCTGTTGGGCCCGGACGGGGTCGCGTCGATGTCCACCCCGACCGTGACCGGCAGGGTCGCGGGGTCCCGCCCCTCCGCCGCGCACGCCGCGAGCAGGTCGTCCCGTCGGCCGCGGTACCGATCGTCCGGCAAGGCGAACCACGCCGTCTGCCAGAGGTCGGCCAGCTCGGCGGTCAGCCGGAGCATCCGCTCGCCCTTGGCCGCGATGAGGATCGGGAGGTCCGGCCGGATCGGCACCGGCAGGATGGCCGCCTCGCGGACCTGCTGGTACGGGCCGTCATAGGTGATGCGGTCCCCGCGCACGAGCGGCGCGGTGATCCGGAGTGCGTCCTCGAACCGCCCGACCCGATGGTCGAACGGGTACCCGAACGCCTCGTACTCGGGCTCATGCCAACCGCAGCCCAGGCCGAGGATCAGGCGGCCGCCGGCCACCTCGTCCGCGGTGGCCGCCATCTTCGCGAGCAGGCCGGCTGGCCGGAAGGAGGTCGAGAGGACCAGCGTGCCGAGCTCGACGCGGCTCGTGATCGCCGCGAGGGCGCTGAGGAGCGTCCATGGCTCGTGGTAGCCCGTCTCCTCGCCGACCGCGAGCCCCGCCTCGCGATGGAAGAAGTGGTCGATCAGCCAGAGGCTGTCGGCGCCGCCGTCCTCCGCCTGGCGGGCCAGGGCAGCGATGCCGGTCCATGTCTCGGCGCCGTCGTCGGCGGACTGGGGCAGGAGCAGTCCGATCTTCATCTGGTCAATCCTTGATCGCAGGACGCGACGATCCGGGCGAGTCCCCGGATCGTTTCACGCAGCCGAGCGTCTGTCGAGGCCGTGGACCGGCGTCCTCGGCCATCTCCGGGACCGACTGCATCGGCTCGGTCTCCGCGTAGACCTGCGGGCTGATCCTGTAGGCGCGCCGCTCGAGCTCAAGGGCCATGCTGCGGATCCTCGCGAGCTTCGACCCGCGCCAGACGGCCGTTGACTTGAGCTCGAGCTCCTCGCGCGATTCGGCCTCGCCGCGCCAGCCCGTGCGGACCTCCCCGACGCCCTTGGCATATGACTTGAGCTGGAAGATCCCTTCCTCGCCCAGGCTGGACTCGGCGAACCTGACCACATCGGTGTAGCAACCGGAGGCGACGCAATCATCGAACCCCGCCTTGTCGAGCCGGCCGAAGTCCGACCACTCGACCGCCGGAGCCCAGCCCTGGTAATCGGCCTGGGTGTGCGTCGTCGGGTCGGCGAACATCTTGATCCCGGGCCTCGCACCCTCGAGCCCGGCGATCCAGGTCGGATGACCTGGCCGCCGTCAACGACGGCGATGCTTCGAGCGGTTGAGCAGGATCGGTCGGCCGTCGCTGTCGACGATCCGCCAGCGGACGCCCAGCTCCTCGTCGCGGCCGTCGCTCAGCAGGTCGACGACCTCGTCGACCGTCGCCTTCGGGTCCAGCTGGTCCAGCCGTCGGCCGATCGCGACGGCAGCGACGGCCGGGACGTCCCCGACGACGTCGCGTCGAACGACCGAGATCGCACCGGGAACGCCCAGACCCTCCAACCGCTCGATCAGGCGCCTCGCCCGCCCGCGCTCGGGGCCCTCGAGGTCGGCAAGCCAGGAGGGCTCGGGCGGCGGATCGGGCGCTTCCGGCGGGCGAGCCAGCGCGCGAGCCGGGTCGGCTGAGGCCGCGGACCGGGCGTTCGATCGGCCTGCGGCCTTCGGTCGGTCGGAGGCCTCGGTGGCGTCCGCGGTCCGGGTCCGCCGTCCCTCGAGCGAGGCCGCCAGGGGTGACTCGGCAGGTGCGCTGGCGCGAGCGGTCGAGATCGCGGCCCTGGCGTCGGTCAGGCTGCGATACGGACCGCGGACCAACGGCAGCCCGAGGTCATCGGTCTGGTCGGTGTCCACGACGACCCAGGTCCCGGACTGCGGCTCGATCGTGAACCGCTCGTCGCGGGTCTGCCAGCGGCCGCCGCCGAGACGCTTGAGCGGCGCGTCGTCCGCATCGGGCGCGGGACCGGCCTTGCGCGGCATGGCGTGACGATACCGCGTCAGGCGCGCCGGCCGGGAAGGACCAGCGAGCTCGCGATCAGCGCGACGCCGACAATCGTGAGCAGGCCCAGGCCGAGGCTGACGCCACCGACGGTCACCGCCCCGCCGAGCACCGCACCCGCCAGGCTCGCCCCGAGCACCCCACCCAGGTATCGCCCGGTGTAGTACGTCCCGGCGGCCATCCCGACCCGGTCGGGCCCCACGGCCTCGAAGGCGGCGGCCTGGCGTGGCGAGCCGGCCAGCCCCATGCCTGCCCCGACGAGCGCGAGCAGCGCGCCCAGACCGAGCGCCGGCACGACGCCGGCGACCCGCCACAGCAGGGCCAGGCCGACCACCGAGGCGGCGGCCCCGATGACCGCGGGCAGCCGGCGCCCGATGCGGTCCGACAGGCGGCCTCCGATCGGCGCGGTGATCGCCCCGAGGGCGCTGATCCCGAGCAGGACCAGACCGGTTTCCTCCGGAGATCCGGCCTGGACGACCTCCACGAGCAAGGGCACGAGGATCAGGAGCGCGTGCAGGATGACCGTCGATGCAAAGACACCGGCCAGCGCGGCAGCGAATGGCCTCGAGCGGAAGAGACGTGGGTCGACGGCGGGCTCCGGCGTCCGCAGCTCGACCACGACGAGCACGGCAAGGATGAACGGGAGGGCAACCCCGGCAACGAGGCCGATCGGCCCGTCACGGCCGCCCCGGAGCGCGAGCAGGATCGCGACCAGGAGGATGGCCAGGATCGCGAGGCCCCGGCCGTCCACGGGTCGCCCCGGGGCACGTTCGGTCCGCCCGCTCGCGGCCAGCTCGGGATCCGGACGGGCGCCGACGGCCAGGGCCGCGACGACCGCGATCGGTGCCGCCAGCAGGAACATCGCCCGCCAGTCGAACCAGCCGACGATCAGGCCGCCGACCAGCGGTCCCACCGCCGCGCTCGTGGAGACGAGCATGTCGAACAGGCCGAAGGCCGCCCCGCGGCGAGCCGGCGGAGCGGCGGCCCGGACGAGCGCCACGGACGCGGTGGAGACCAGCGCGCCGCTCGCCGCCTGGAGCACCCGGGCGATGACGAGCAGACCGAACACCGGCGCGGCAGCGGCGACGAGTGACGCAAGGGCGAAGCCGGAGACGCCGACGAGGAACGTCCGGCGGTGCCCGAACCGATCGCCGAGACTCCCGCTGAGCGGCAGGGCCACCGCGACCGCACCGAGATACACGGTGACGAGCGTCGCGGCGGCGTCAGGCGGGATCGCGAACGTGGCCATGACGCTCGGCAGGGCGACCGCGAGCATCGTCGAGTTGAGCGGGACGAGGATCGCCCCGCTTGCGATGCCGACCATCGTGGGCGTGAGCAGTGGTCCGTCGTCGTCGGGCCGGGCAGGGGCGGATCCGGATGCGCTCGTCACCCCAGCCGGATCAGGCCCGTCGTGCCGTCGATCTCGATGATCTGGCCGTCGGTGATCCGGGTGGTCGCCTCCCCGCTCCCGACGACAGCTGGCAGCCCGAACTCCCGGGCGACCACCGCGGCGTGGGACAGCACGCCCCCGGTGTCGGTGACGAACCCGCCGGCGATGCCGAAGAGCGGCACCCAGCCGGGGTTCGAGGCCCGGGCGACGACGATCTCGCCCGGCGCGACGCGGTCGAAGTCGGCGGGGCCGGCAACGACGCGGGCGACGGCCCGGACGGTCCCGGCCGAGGCGCCCGTGCCACGCAGGGTGTCCGGCTCGGTGGCGGTGACCCGGACACCATCGAAGCGGTCCACCTCGCGCTCGGGCGGTGGCGGGGCGCCGAGCGTGCGGGGCGGGACCAGGGTCGCAAGGTGGGCATGCTCGGCGATCCGCTCCGAGATCAGGGCCCGACGGTCCGCGGGCTCGAGGAGCAGCTCACGCACCTCGTCGCGATGGAGGTGCGTGATGTCGTCGGGCCGGTCCAGGACGTCGGTCGCGACCAGGATCGCGCCGATCCGTCGCGTGAAGCGGTACAGCCGGTCGCCGCACATCCGGTCGATCCAGTAGTTGTGGCCCTCGGTCAGCGGTCCGATCGCCCGCGCGACGGACAGCAGTCGCTCGAAGGTGGCGGCGTCTGCGGGCTCGTCGGCCAGGTCGGCGCGGATCTGTCGCTCGAGGGCCTCGGCTTCGGCCTCGCGCGCGGCCTGCCGCTTGGCCTGGACGGCCGGATCGCGACGACGGCGCGCCGCCAGGTCCGCCAGGAGCGGACCGGGATCGGCGTTCCAGGAGGGCTCCTGGAGGTCCTCCGAGACGTGCCCGAGGTGGCCGTGCTCGGCAAGAAAGGCCCGGACCTGCGCGACGAACGGTTCGCCGCCCGTCAAGCGACGGAGCTCGTCGAAGGACGGCGCCGGCGACTGCGCGAGCCGCGCCAGGACCTCGGGCGCACCCGCGAGGGTCGCGGCGAGGTCGTCGAGGGCCTCGTCGACGCGGCGCAACTCGTCGACCCGTCCGCCCGCCATCGCGAGGATCGCACCGGCCTCCGTCCCGGGCCGACGCTTCTCGACGAAGTCGACCAGGTCCTCGAGGACCTGGTAGGGCGCGCTGATCACGTAGAAGTGGATGCCCCACGCTCGGGCGGCGATCTCCCAGGCGCGGTCCCATGCCGCGGCCAGCTCGGCCGGCGTGGCGCCGGCGGCCGGGAGGCCATCCATCTCCGCGTAGCTCGCGACGAGCGAGGGCCGGGCGTGCTCGTTCCAGTAGGTCGCGATCGTATCGAACTCGGCGCGGCGCTGGGCGAGCGCGCCGGCCCGGATCGACTCGTGCTGGTCGGCCGGGGCATCGATCCCGGCGGCGAAGTAGACGTGACCGCGGTGGATGTGGCAGAGGAACCGGGTCGGCAACCCGACCTTGCGCGCCCGGTACCGGCCGCCGTCGGCCAGGACGATGAGGTATTCCTGGGCGAGCCGGGTCAGGACCCGCGGCGTGTGCATGTCATCGATGTCCCACGTGAGCGTCTCGAAGCCCGGCTCCGCCCAGGTCATGGCCTCCTCGGCCGGGGCGCCCTCCGGGATCGCGGTCATGCCACCGTCACCGGCCGCGACTGGAGCAGGAACCATGTCCCGCCCACGAGCGCGGCCTCGATGTCCACGGGATGTCCGGCCGCGGCCTCGACGGCCAGGGCGAGGGCCACCAATTGATCGATCCGATCTCCGTCCAGCGCGGGTCGCACGTCGTCATCCCTCCGCTCCACGATCCGACCCCGTTCGACGAACTGGCGCATTCCCGGTCGCCCGGGCGTGGATTCGACGACGGCTCGGCTGGCCCGATCCACGACGATCGTGTCCGGCGTCGCCTCGCCCGAGACCATCGGCTCGCCGAGGCCGCGAATGGCGGTCAGGAGCAGCTGATCGTCGCGGCCGCTGACCGGGTGCCGGGTGAACAGCACGGCCGACGCCTCGGCCGGCGCCAGCTCCTGGACGACGACCGCCATGACCGGGTCGTCCATCCGCAGGCCGCGCCGTGTTCGGTAGGCGATCGCGGGCGGGCTCCAGAGCGAGGACCAGCACCGTCGAACCGCCGCCTCGACCTCGTCCGCCCGCCGACCGAGCTCTGTCTCATGGAGGCCGGCGAAGGATGCCAGCGCGCCGTCCTCGTCCGCGGCCGAGGAACGGACCGCCCAGGCAGTGTCGCTGTCGGAGCCGAGGGCGGCGGCCAGCTCGTCGTGGATCGCGGGGTCGATCGGAGCCGCCTCGAAGGCCTCGACGAGCGACCGATGGGCGGTCGGGTCCGGCAACGACCCGAGCCACGACTGCACCGCGTCGGGGCCGGCGATCGTGGCGAGTTGCCGCCGGAACGCTGCCGCGGTCACGCAGAACGCCGGTGGAACGGCCCACCCGAGCCGGATCAGGCGGTCGAGCGAGGCGCCCTTGCCGCCGACCACCGCTGCCGGCGGTGGCGCGCCGAACCCGAGCCGGACGACCAGCGGCTCGGCGCCGGACGTGACGGACGGTGGCGGGGCGCTCGGAGCCTCACCGGTCGGCATGTGGCCGGGACTGTACCAAACGCGACGGAGCGCGGTGGTGACGGCGGCGTCCGCCCGGGCAGCTCAGTCGGTGAACGGCAGGAACGTGCCGTCCGGGGCGCGCGGGGCGGGACGAACGTCGAGGATGGCGCTGCGATCGATCGGGCCGAAGACGTGGGGGTAGATCGCGCCTTCGTCCGCGACCTCCCAGGGGCTCGTGACGCGGTCGAGGTCCAGGGTGACCACCAGGAACGCACGCGGATCGGCGGCGTAGTGGCGATTCGCGGTCGCGACCATGTTCGCGGCGCCATCGGTGCAGTGGATGAAGCCCTCGTCGGCGAGCGACGGCGCCCCGAGCGGCTCGGCCGGATCGGCCGACGCCCACCAGTCGCAAGGCGTCAGGTGGTAGCTGGGGCGCACGGGCAGGCCGAGCCTCAGGAGGCTGGGTGGAACGGCACGTCCGGCGCGACCCAGCCGCGGTCCAGCGCGACCTGGATGACCGTCGTGCGGTCGTTCGCGATCGCCTGGCGGAGCGCCCCCTCGAACGCCGCGTCGCTCTCCACGCGGACGCCGCGGGCGCCACACGCCCGCGCGACGGCCGCGAAGTCGATGGGACCCAGGTCCGTGGCGATGGCCCCGGCCCCGTCCCCGCCGCGCCGGTCCTGGTGCATCCGGATCGTGCCGTAGCGCTCGTTGTCGAACACGATCGCGATGACCTTGGCCTTCTCGCGCACGGCGGTCTCGAGCTCGTTCATCGTCATCGCGAATCCGCCGTCGCCGGCGAACGTGACGACCACCCGATCGCGATGGACGAGCGCCGCAGCGATCGCCGCCGGCAGGCCGTAGCCCATCGCGCCCGAGGTCGGCCCGAGGAAGGTGCCCGGCCGGCGGAAGCGGAAGTGGCGGGCGACCCACAGGCCGAAGTTGCCCGCGTCGGTCGTGACGATCGCGTCGTCGGGGATGACCCGTCGCACCGTCGCGACGACGTGCGCGGGATGGGCGCCAGGTCCGGTCCAGGCGTCGCCGTCCACCTCGGTCGCCAACTCCCATGCCGCGCGGTCTGCCTCGTTCCGCGCCTGCCGGGCATCGGCGCCCGCGGCATCGAGCACGCCCTGCTGGAGTCGGGTGACGGCGCCGCGCACGAAGGCGCGCGCATCCGAGCGGATCGTCCGGACCGGGGCAGGCAGGCCGTCGCGACCGGCGAGCGGCTCGAGGTCGACGTGGATCCAGCGCTGGCCCGCGGCCGGAACCGCATAGCCGAACGACGTGATCTCCGAGAGGCGGCAGCCGACGACGAGCAGCGCATCGGCGCCCTCGAGACGTTCGCGCACGACGGTCGGACTGCCGTAGCCGGCCATGCCCAGGTAGAGCGGGTGATCGTTCGGCACCACGTCGCCGCGCCGCCAGCCGGCGATCACCGGCACCCGGAGCAGCTCGGCCAGCTTGACAAGGTCCGCCGAGGTCCGGGCGCGAAGCACGCCGCCACCGGCGAGGATGACGGGCCGCTCGGCCGTGGCGAGAAGCTGGATCGCGGCACGAAGCTCGTCGGGTTCGGGCCGCGGCGGCGCGGGCCGCGACGCGTCGGGGGTGGTGCCCGTCGGCAGCTCGTCGTCGAGGAGATCCTCGGGCAGCGAGAGGTACGCGGGGCCGGGTCGTCCGGTCGTGACCGCGCGGACCGCGTCGCCGACCTGGCCGACGACATCGGCGACGGCCGTGATCTCGACGGCATGCTTGGCGAGGGCGCCGATCGACCCCGCCTGATCGATCTCCTGAAAAGCCTCCCGGCCCCGGAAGGCGCGCTCGACCTGGCCGACCAGCGCGAACATCGGCGCCGAGTCCTGGCGCGCCGTGTGGACTCCGATCGCGAGATTCGCGGCGCCCACGGCGCGGGTGCCGATCGCGACAGCCGGCCGGCCGGTGAGCTGACCGTGCGCCTCGGCCATGAACGCGGCGCCACCCTCATGGCGGGTGGCCACCACCCGGATGCCGGCCGCGCTCAGGCCCTCGAGCAGGCCGAGGAAGCTCTCGCCGGGCACGGTGAAGGCGTAGCGCACGCCGGCCGCCCGGAGCGCGTCGGCGATGAACCGGCCGACCGTTCGCGGGCCCGTCGGCTCAGGGTCGGCAGTCGCGCCCGGCTCGGGCTCGGGTGCCGCGCCCGAGCCGCGCTCCGGGCCGGGGTCGCGTGTCGACTCGGTCGCGGCCTCCGGGTCGGGCGCGGGATCGAGGGTCAACTCGGTCGCGGGCTCCGGGTCGGGCGCGGGCTCCGGGTCGGGCGCGGGATCGAGCGTCGACTCGGTCGCGGGCTCCGGGTCGGGCGACTCGACCGCCTCGGGCGCCTCGGGCGCCAACGAACCCGACGGTTCGGTCTCGACGTCCTCGCCGGTCGGCCGCTCGTCGGCCATCAGGGCGCCGTCGGCGCGGCGACAACGCCGACGATCAGGCCGGCCGTGACGATGATCGCCACGATCACCATGAGGATCCGGGCGTAACGCGTGCCGGGCATCATCGGCCGGCTACCGGTAGTTCTCGAACTGGAGCGGAACCGGCAGCTCCTCGAGCTCGCGCAGGCGGGCGATCACCTTCTGGAGCTCGTCGCGACTCTTGCCCGAGACGCGCACGGCGTCGCCCTGGATCTGCGGCTTGACCTTCGGGAACTCCTCGCGGATCAGCTTGCTGATCTTCTTCGCGAGCTCGTCCGTCAGGCCGCGCCGGAGCGTGATCGTCTGGCGGACCTTGTTGCCGCCAGCCGGCTCGACCTTGCCCCAGTCGAAGATCTTCAGGGACAGGTTCCGGCGAACCGCCTTCGACTCGATCAGGTCCTTGATCGCGGCTGCGCGGTGCTCGTCATCGGTCACGAGGGTGAGCTCGTCCTTCGACTGCTCGAGCTCGACGGTCACGCCCTTGAAGTCGAACCGCTGGCCGGCCTCGCGGCGGACCTGGTCGAGCGCGTTGCGGAGCTCCTGCTCGTCGAAGTCGCTGACGACATCGAAGGAAACGTCTCCGGCCATGGGCCTCCCTGCGTGCCGCGCTCGGCGACGCCGTGGAACGGACGTCGCGGATATCGGATGACCCGCCAAGTATGCCCTGCCGGCACGATCAACGGTCCGCGAGCGCCTCGAGGAGGAGCTCGCTGATCCGGTAGCTCCGGCCACCGCCCATCACGAGGACGACGTCGCCTGCGCGGACCTCGTGCGCCAACCAGCCCGCCGTCGCCTCGACCGATCCCGGGGCCGCGACGGGGATCCGTCCGTTGCGCGCAGCCACGGCCTCCGCCAGGCCGGTCGCCGAGGCGATCGTCGTGTCCGGGTCGCGGCCCGCCCAGATGTCGGCGATCGCGACCGCGTCGGCGTCCGCGAGGACCGTCGCAAAGTCGTCGAGCAGGGCTGCGGTCCGGTGGAAGGTCAACGGCTCGTACACCGCCCAGACTCGCCGACCGGGCGCGCGCTGGCGAACCGCCGCGAGCGTCTCGCGGATCGCCGTTGGATGGTGGCCGTAGTCGTCGAACACGACGACGCCGGCGACTTCGCCCTTGCGCTCGAGACGACGGCCGACCCCGCCGAACGTGGCGAGCCCCGACAGGATGGCGTTCGCGTCCAGGCCGGCCGCGGCAGCGGCGGCCGCGACCCCGAGCGCATTGGCCGCGTTGTGGCGACCAGCCGTCGGGAGACGGGCGAGGAGCGGTCCGCGGAGCGGATCCAGACCGTGGAGCTCGACCGTCGTGGCATCGACCTCGCGCCCGACGATCCGCCCGAGGAGGGCCCGGGCCGGGCCGGTGACCGTCGCGTACTGCTCGGCGATGCCGCGGCCGACGCTCGCCGCGCGGGCGCCGTCGACCTCGATCAGCGCGGTCGCGACGATCGTCCCCGGCCAGTCACGGAGGCCCTCCGCCAGGTCGGCGGCCCCGGCGTCGCCGACGTGGATGACGGCGACGGGCGGGTGGCCTTCGCCGGGCAAGGAACCGACCGATTGCGGATCCGCGGCGGCGCGCAACCAGGCGTCGAAGGCCCCGACGACCGCGGCCCGGTCCCTGAACACGTCCGGGTGATCCCACTCGGCCGAGGTGACGATCGCGATCGACGGCCGATAGGCATCGAAGTTGCCCGCGTACTCGTCCGCCTCCACCACGAACGCCGCGCCGGCACCGCGTCGGGCGGTCGCGGCGGGGCCGTCGGTGATGGCGGGCGGGAGGAGCGCGCCGACGAATGCGGCCGGATCCGCCCCGGCGGCGTGCAGGACGTGCACCAGCCAGCCGGCCGAGGTGCTCTTGCCGTGTGTTCCGGCGACCCCGATCAGCGTCCGGCCGACCGCGGCGTCGGCGATGACCTGCTGCCACGCCTCGATCGGGACATCGGCGTCACGCGCCGCGACGAGCTCCGGATGGTCGGGCGCGATGGCCGTCAGCGCCTTCGTCACCGCCAGCCGGTCCGGTCGCGGCAGACGCGTCACATGCTCGGCATCGTGCTCCCAGACGAGCGGGATCCCGGCCGCCTCGATCGCCGCGGTGTAGGGCGAGGCCCCGCCCGGGTCACAGCCATCCGGCGCCGCGCCGGCCCAGGCCGCGTGGAGCACCGCCGCGCTGGCCCCGGCCCCGGCTGCGCCGACGACGTGGATCCGCTCCCCCGCCCCGATCGGTCGGGCGGCGCGGGCGGGTGCCAGCCCGCTGCCGGGCCCGGCGCTCGGCGGACGGGTCACCCGCGCGGCTCTGGCTGGGACCCCTCGGCGGTGGGCTCCCCGGCGGTGGGCTCCCCGGCCGTCGCTGCCGCTGTCCCCGCGACGCGCTCGACGAGCAGCTCCAGGACGAGTCGAGCGCTGTCGAGCCGGTTGGCCGTCCGGTCGCCGGTCCACAGGACGCGCCGGACGTCGACCCCGGCCCCATCCGCGACCCCGACGTACGTCAGCCCGATCGGCTTCGCGGCCGATCCCCCGGCGGGGCCGGCCACGCCCGTCACGGATCCCGCAAGGTCGGCCCCGAACCGCTCGCGCGCAGCGAGCGCCATCGCCCGGGCAGCCTGCGCGCTGACCGCGCCGTGCGCCGCGAGGACCTCGCCGTCCACGCCGAGCAGCTCGCGCTTGGCCCGATCGCCGTAGGACACGATCCCGCCGAGGAAGTAGGCACTGGAGCCGGGCACCGCGGTGATCGCCGCGGCCACCATGCCGCCGGTGCAGGATTCGGCGAGGGCGACGCGCCGGCCGGCCGCCAGGCACGCGCCCTGCAGCCGGCCCGCGAGCTCGACGAGCGGGTCGCCGCCCATCCCTACTGGCGCGTCGTGAGCGTCGGACCCGCCGGCGGCCGGAAGAGCCACGTCTCGGGGGTCCCGCGGCGTCCCAGTGCCCCGAGCGACTGGCCGTTGAGCGTGAAGTGCGTCGCGCCCGACGACCCGGTCCGGACCTCGATCGACTCCGTGCCGGTGAACGTCAGGGTGGCTCCGTCGCGATACGTCTTGCCGGCCCGGCCCACGCTCGGGGCGATCTCGCCATCGACCCAGACCTTGATCCAGGCTGCCCCACCCTTGATGGTCACGACGAGGTTCACGCCCTTGTAGGCCACCGCGACATGCCGCGTCTGGGTCGCCGTCTTGGTCGCGCTCGACGCGGTGACGGTGATCGTCCAGCGACCGGTCGTGAGCTGGAGCGGGTTCGCGCCCGTGTTCCACGTCCCGTCGTCGCCGACCGGGACGGTGATCGGGGCAGGTCCCGGCGGTCCGCTCGGTGCGCTCGGTCCGGATGACGGTCCGCCGCTCGGCAACGGCGCGCCGGACACCGGTCCGTCGTACGTCGCCGCGACCTGGACGCTCGTCGCGTTCGTGGCCGTGCCCTGGACCGGGATCGCGCCGTTCTCGAACGTCGTGTTCTCGGCCGGTTGGTCGACGGTCAGCCCGGGCGCCTCGATCTCTCGGAACGGGACGGTGATCACGATCTGGGCGGCCTGCTCGGCGTGCTTGCCGGTGTCGGGATCGGTCGCGTCGACCCGGAACTCGTTGCGGCCGCGGCGAAGGTCGACGGTCAGGCTCCAGGCGCCGGTCGAATCGGCCGCGACCTGGCGGTTGCCGCCGGCCATCTCGACGGTGATCGTCGCGCCGGGGATCGAGGTGCCCTCGAACGTGAACGAGGTCGCGTCCTCACTGAGCTGGACGGTCGCCTCGCGCGGCGCCGTCACGGCCAGAGTCGGCGGCTTCGCGAAGCGCATGACCTGCACCCCGAGCCACGCTCCGACGCCCACGACGAGCAGCGTGAGCAGCGCCGCGACGACGATCCCCGGCGAGAACTGGAGGCCGGGCCGCGGCTGGGCGATCGGGCGCGGGACGGTGAGGACGGTCTTGCTCGCCGGGGTCGCGCCGCGCTCGCGTCGCCACTGGCCGACGATCTCCTCGGCGTCGAGCCCGAGGTAGTTGGCGTAGTTGCGCAGGAAGCCCTTCGTGTAGACGTCGCCGGGCAGCTCCTTGTACTCGCCGCGCTCCAGGGCGGCCAGGTAGCGGGCCCGGATCTTCGTGTCGCGCTCGGCCCGGTACAGGTCCACGCCCTTGCGCTCCCGTGCCGCGTAGAGCCGCTCGGGGAGCGGTGCGGGGGCCGCGACGGTCGCGCGCTCGGCCTCGCGCCCACGATCGGGATCGGATCGGCCGTCGAGGCGCGACCCGTCCGTTCGAAGGTCCTGCGTCGCGCTCTGGGCGTCGTGGCGTGTCGTCATCGATCCCTGTCCTCGTCGACCACATCCACGCGCGCGTCGGCAGCCGACCTCGGGGGAGAGGATACCCCGTCGCACCGATGATTCCAGATGGGGACCATGGGACGATCGTTCATTCGTCCGCCCCATCGCCGTCGTCGATCGTGCGGAGCCAGTTGTCCGGCCCGTAGATCTGGCGGGGCGAAGCGGGGTTGCGCGGATCCTGGGGTCCGATGATCCCGTAGCGCTCGAGCTCGTCCATCACCCGGCTGGCGCGGGCGAAGCCCAGCTTCAGTTTCGTCTGGAGCATCGAGGTGCTGGCCCGGTTCGAGACGGTCACGAGCTCCGCTGCCTGGACCGTCATCTCGTCGACGCCGTACTTGCGCAGCCAGCCGAACTGGCCGCCGTCGCTGCCGTTGCCGTCCTCGGGATCGCCGTAGGCCAGGATGTCCTCGTCGTAGAACGTCCGGCCGCCCGTCTGGGCGAGCCAGTGCTTGGTGACCTCGGCCACCTCGCGATCGCCGACGAACACGCCCTGCATCCGGACCGGGCGGGGCAGGTCGACCGGCTGGTAGAGCATGTCGCCCCGGCCGATGAGGTCCTCGGCCCCGGGCGCATCGAGGACGGTCCGGGAGTCGACCATGGAGGCCATCGCGAACGCGATCCGCGACGGGACGTTGGCCTTGATCAGCCCCGTCACGACGTTGACCGACGGGCGCTGCGTCGCGAGGACGAGGTGGATCCCGACCGCGCGGGCCTTCTGGGCGATCTTCACGATCGGATCCTCGACCTTGCGGCCTTCGCGCATGATCAGGTCGGCGAGCTCGTCGATGATCAGGACGATGTACGGCATCCGCTCCTCGTCGCCGTCCTCGGCCGCCACCTCCGGGCGGGCGTTGAAGGCGGCGATGTTGCGGACGCTGTGCCCGGCCAGGATCTTGTAGCGCTCCTCCATCTCGCGGACGGCCCAGTTCAGGACCGCCTTCGCCTCGTTCGGCTCGACGATCACGTGCTGGAGGAGATGGGGCAGCCCGTCGTACGGCGCGAGCTCGACGCGCTTGAGATCGACGAGGATCATCCGGACGTCGTCGGGCCGGGCCCGCATGAGCAGGCTCGTGATCAGGGCGTTGACGCAGACGCTCTTGCCCGATCCGGTCGCGCCGGCCACGAGCAGGTGCGGCATCTTGGCGAGATCGACCGCATAGGCGGCGCCCGACACGTCGCGCCCGAGGGCGAACGTGAGCGGGCTCGTCGCGCCGAGCATCTTGCTCTCCTCGACGAGCGCCCGGAAGCCGACGATCTCGCTGACCGAGTTGGGGACCTCGATGCCGACCCGGTCCTTGCCCGGGATCGGCGCCTCGATCCGGATCGAGCGGGCCGACAGCGCCATCGCGAGATCGTCCGCGAGGGCCTCGATCCGCGAGACCTTGACGTGGTGCTGGGGCTTGACCTCGTACTGGGTCACCACCGGGCCCGAGTTGATCGCGACGACTTCGGCCGGGATCGCGAAGCTGAGCAGCTTCTCCTCGATCCGGCGCTTGTTCGTCTCGTGGTCGACGCCTGCGCCGACCCTGGCGGCGGGGCGGGCATCGAGCAGGTCGATCGACGGCAGGACCCAGTCGATCGCCTGGAGCGATTCGAGGGCAGTCGCGGTCAGCGTGGCGGTCCCGCCGGCCGGTGCCGCGCTCCGGGCGGGTCGGCTGGCCACGCCATCGCCGATCCCGGTCCAGACGGTCTGGCTCATCGGTGCCGGGCCGCCCGCCGGCCCGGGCTCGTCGAGGATGCTCCGTGCGGCGGGCTCTTGTCGTGGCTCCAGCGCGGACGGCGCGATCGGTCGCGGTGCGGGCGACCTGGTGGGCGCCGCGGGCTGGCGCTGGAACGAGGCGGCCGCCGTGGCCCGCAGCCAGCCACCGAACGTGCCGAGCGAGCGGAGGATGGGCCGCAGGAGCTCCTTGAACTGGAGGTTGAAGGCGATCATCAGGCCGATCGCGAAGATCGCCGCGCACACGACGAACGCGCCCGGGCTGGTCAGCAGCGGCTCCAGGAGACCGGCCAGGAACCGCCCGATCCGTCCGCCGCCGCGGTCGGTGTCCAGGAAGGTCAGGTGGAGGACCTCGAATGCGCCGAGGAACCCGATGTAGGCGATCGCGACGCCCACGATCGTCGCGCCCCAGCCGGAGTTCGGGCGGCGGCCCGGCCCGACCTCGAGGTAGGCCCCCGCGCCCAGGAGCAGGAACGGCAGCAGCCAGCGACCGGTCTCGAACCACGGCGCGATCGAGTCGCGCCACCAATCGGTCAGGGCCCCCTGCCCGGGCAGGGCCAGCGCGATCAGGGTGACCGCGCCCATGACCAGGAACACGATCCCGAGGATCGAGCGGGCGACCTCCGGGCCGACCGACGGCAGGGGGATCGTCGGCAGGCTCGGATTGGACTTCCGGCGCGTGCCCGACCGGCGGGCCGGGGTGCGTCGCTTCTGGGCCACCCTCAGACCTCGACCACGACCGGGAAGACCATCGGGCGGCGCTTCGTCTGCTCGTACAGGAAGCGCGACACGCCGTCCTTGATCTGGCTCTTCAGGAGCGCGATCTCGCTGATGTGGTCGCCCGGGTT
>DASSPG010000031.1:0-10699 GCA_035699725.1 Candidatus Limnocylindrales bacterium
TGGAACGGCCCCGGCATCGCCGGGGCCGTTCCGATTCTGGAGCGGGTCCGGCGGGAGAACCGGGCCCTGGTGGAGGAGCGGCCGTCAGGCGCTGTTGACGAGGACCGGCACGTACGGCGCAGGCTCGTAGCCAAGCTCGACGGCACGCTCGGCTGACCGCACGGCGGCCGCCGCGAGCGCCATCCGGTACGTGACGTCCGTCTCGGGCAGGGGCTCCACGGCGAGCTCCTCGTGCAGGATCGCGCAGACGCGCCGGTACTGGCGGACGACCTGCGAACGCGATCCCGCCTGGCCGTACGCGGCGATCAGCACGGCGTGTGCCTCCTCGCGGAGCGGATCGCGGCCGAGGAGCGCGGTCGCGGCGTGCTGCGCGCCGGTGGTGTCACCTCGCTCGAGTCGCTCGCCAGCCACGATCGCGAGGAGGTCCTCGTACACGTCGGACAGGCGCTCGCGGTCGGCAGCGAAGCACTCGTGGCCGAGGCACTCCAGCAGATCACCGGCGTACAGGGCGACCGCGCGCTCGTGATCGTCGGGGTCGGCGGATCCCGCGAGGGCCTCGAATGCGGCCACGTCGAGCTGGAGTCGGATGTCGCGCTGGAACCCGATCGCGTCCTGCTCCGTGTCGAGCCAGCGCTCCGGGTCGACGCCGGCGGCCGACAGCGTGGAGCGAACGAGCCAGAGGGCCTGGCGCAGCGAGGCCGCCGACGGGGCTCCTGCCTCAGGCCACAGCTCGGCAGCCAACGTGTCACGGAGGCGGGGGCGCGGACGGAGGGCGATCAGACCCATCAGCGCCTGGGCGTGACGGCCGCCGATCCGGATCGGGACGCCACCGGCGCGGACGTCCAGGCGACCCAGCAGGCGGATCTCGAGCGTCGCGTTGACTGCTCGCATCACAGACTCCCAGCGAGTCGGACGGCAGCGCCCGGCGTTCCCCCCAGGAGGCCGGGCGCTGCCGTCGAGCGGCCCCGCGGCCCCCCCAGGAAGCCGCAGGTCGTCATCCCCCCGGGACGGGCAACCCCTCGTCCGTCCCTCGGTTGTGTTCCCCCCGGACACCGTTCCGATGCGGCCATCGTCGTCGGGAGGATGACGTCGTCGTGAGCGGAGCAACGACACGCCGGGTGTCGGGAAGCCGACACCCGGACGTTGAACGCTTCGGCGCTGCCGCGCATCGCGTTCGCCGGCTCGCGCGACCGGTGTCACCCGATCGAGCGCCGAACGGGCCGGTGCCGACCTACACTGACGATCGTGCCGTCCGCCGTGATCGCGTTCGACTTCGATCCGCTCCTGCGGATCGGCGATGGTGCCGTCCGACTCGAGACGGTGGCCGTGGCCGGCGCCATCCTTGCCGGACTGGTCGTCGCCGGGCTGGCCGTCGCGCGGGCCGGCCTGCGGGTGGACGATCTGGTCTTCGTCGTGCTCGGGATCGTGCCCGGCGCGGTGGTCGGAGGCCGCCTCGGCTACGTCCTGATCCATCCCGATTTCTTCCTGGCCGTCCCGGGCCGGATCCTCGACCCGGGCGTCGGCAGCGTGGAGCTGACGCTCGCTGTCGTCGGAGGGGCGATCACGGGCACCCTCGTGGCAATCCTGCTGGATGGCCGGCCGGGGCCATGGCTCCATGTCGCCGCCCTGCCGATGCTGCTCGTGACGGGCCTCGCCAAGGCCGGCTCGGTGCTCGGCGGGAGCGGTCAGGGCCAGCCCACGACGGGGGAGCCGGCGACCGCGTACCTGGGCCCGGGACCGTGGGGATCGCTCGCTCCGGACACCCCATCGATCCCATCCCAGGCCCTCGAGGCGATCGGCGTGACGATCGTGATCGGCGCGGTCATGGTGCTTGCGCTGTCCCCGCCGTTCCGGCGTCCGGACGGGCGGCTGTTCCTCGTTGCCCTGGCTGCCTGGGCGCTGGTCCGGGCGATCGTCGCAAGCACCTGGCGCGACCCCGCCGTGCTTGGCCCGTTGCGCGCTGAGCAGGTGATCGACCTCATCGTGGCCGTCGTTGCGCTGGGCCTCCTGGTGGCTCCGAATGCCCGCCGGGCTGCCGGCGACGACCGCGCGCGAGACGGCGCCTAGGCCTCGTCAGTCGGCCGCGGCGCGCGGCGCCGAGGTCTCGTCGTCGGTGCCGTCGGTCGCAGCCGCAGCGAGCGCCAGCTCCAGTCGCCGCGCGGCGACCGACGCGGCGGTCTCGGCGGGCTCGTCGAGCACGGTCGCCGTCGCGATCACGAGGCGGAGCGGGGTGTCCGCGGCCTCGAGCAGCGGCTCGACCGTCGCCCGGACCCGGCGGAGATACGCACGCGCGGCGAGCTCCCCGGTACCGCTCAACACGATCCGGAACCGAGACCCGTCCGCGACCTCGACGACGTCCGTGGCGCGGGCGGCCGAGCGGAGCGTCCGTTCGACGATCGCCGCCGCGGGGTTGCCGTCGACCGGGTCGTCGCCGGCGCCGACGACCGCGATCAGGGCGACGGTCGTGGCTGCGCCACCGGCCGATCCGGAGCTGCCACCCGCGCCGCCCTCGGCCATCGGATCCCCGCCGGCCAGGAACGACTCGATCGAGCGACTGACCTTCTCGTGGTCCTCGTCGAGCGGCGGCAGGGAGAACTTCCGCCGGCCCTTGCCACGGGCCTTGGTGGGGCTGCGGCGGTCGGTCTCTGACGCGGGGCCCGGCGCCCCTGCACGCGGCGACTCCTCCGAGGCCCCTGGGGACCTGGGCCGCGCTGCCGAGGGCAGGTGGGCGTCGACGCGCGCCCCGGTGGCCGGATCGCGGGCAGCCCGGGCGGCCTCGAGCTCGGCGAGGAGCCGCTCGGCGAGCGGCGACATGTGGACCGCCTCCGGCTCGACCGCCTTGGACGCGACCGGCACCGGCTCGGCCGCCTGGGACGTGGTTGCCTCCGGCTCGACCGCCTTGGACGCGACCGGCACCGGCTCGGCCGCCTGGGACGTGGTCGCCTCCGGCTCGACCGCCGGCGCGCGGTCGGCCCTCGCCTGAGCCGCCGCGGGGCCCGGCGCCGACGTGCTCTCGACCGCCGCCTCGGGCCTGGACTCGGCGTCGCCGAGCGCCGCCCGGCGAGCGGCCACGGCCCGGACGACATCGGGCTGATCGCGTCGAACCGCCCCCGGACCGGCCTGCCGGAGCGGCGGCCTCGTGACGTCCCGTTCGACCGCGGCTCCGTCCGCACCATGATGTCCGGGCCGGAGCGCCCGGATCGCCACGACGACGAAGAGGGCGTTGACGACCAGGGTCAGGGCGAACGCAATCGTCAGCAGATCAGCGGGCATGCGACCTCGCGGGTCAGGCGGCGGGGATCGTCCCGAGTCTAGCCCGGATCGCCCGCGGGAGGCCCGCCGGCCCGGTGATCGGCGCCGACGACGAGGCGTCCGGACACTCCCCTCGCCGTGGAACGCCGCGTCGCCCTGGAACGGCGCCCGACCTCGGAGGCGGGTGCGGCCCGTCAGCTGATCCGGGCGTGGTCCGCCGGGGAGCGCTTGAGGAACCGGCCGTGGCCCTTGCGCCCGGTGAAGGCGCCGTCACGGACGATCACCGCGCCACGTGACAGCACGATGTCCGAGCGACCCTGGACCGAACGTCCCTCGTAGCACGAGTAGTCGACGTCCATGTGGTGGGTCGCCGCGCTGATCGTCCGCGACGCGGCCGGGTCGTAGACGACGATGTCCGCGTCCGACCCGACGGCGATCGTGCCCTTGCGCGGGAACATGCCGAAGAGCTTGGCCGGTGCCGTCGAGATGATCTCCACCCAGCGCTCCGGCGTGATCCGGCCGGCCACGACGCCGCCGTCGTGGAGGAGGTCCACCCGGTCCTCGACGCCGGGGAGTCCGTTGGGGACCTTGCGGAAGTCGCCCTTGCCGAGGTCCTTCTGGCCTTCGAAGTCGAACGGGCAGTGATCGGTCGAGACGAGCTGGAGGTCGTCCTTGATCAGCCCGGTCCAGAGCTCGGCCTGGTGGTCCGCCGGGCGGAGCGGCGGCGAGCAGACGTACTTGGCCCCCTCGAACCCGTGCTTCATGTCGTCGAGCGAGAGGAACAGGTACTGCGGGCAGGTCTCGGCGTACGCCTTCGTGCCGCGATCACGCGCCTCGCGCACCGCGTTGAGCGCGTCGCGCGCCGAGAGGTGGACGATGTAGACCGGGACGCCGGCCGCCTCGGCCAGGCGGATCACCCGGTTCGTGGCCTCGCCCTCGAAGATCGGGTAGCGGGCCACGCCGTGGTAGTAGGGATCGGTGTGGCCCGCCGCGACCTCATCGGCGGCGACCACGTCGATCGCCATCCCGTTCTCGGCATGCATCATGATCAGGCCGCCGTTCTTCGCGGTCCGCTGCATCGCCCGGAAGATCGCCCCGTCGTCGCTGTAGAAGACGCCCGGGTACGCGGTGAAGAGCTTGAAGTCCGGCACGCCCTCCGCGACCAGCCCGTCCATCTCGGCCAGCGTGTCGTCGTTGACGTCGCTCATGATCATGTGGAAGCCGTAGTCGGCGACGGCGTTGCCCTCGGCCTTGGCATGCCACGCGTCGAGGCCTTCGCGGAGCGAGGAGCCGCGCGACTGAACCGCGAAGTCGACGATCGTCGTCGTGCCACCGAAGGCCGCCGCCCGCGTCCCCGACTCGAACGTGTCCTTGGCGAAGGTCCCGCCGAACGGCAGCTCCATGTGGGTATGGACGTCGATCGCGCCCGGGATCAGCCACCGCCCGGCGGCATCGATCGACTCGTCGGCGGTGACGCCGTTGGCCGCGAGATCGGTGCCGATCTGGGCGACGACCTCACCGTCGATCAGGACGTCCGCCGCGGCCGTGCCCTCGGCCGTGACGATCGTCCCGTTGCTGATCAGCGTACGCATCGATCCTCCTCCGCGGGGCGTGGACCCGGGCCCCGTGACCGGCCGTTCCGGGCCGGCCGGTCGTCACGAGCGGGGCAGGGGAGGAGGATAGCGAAGCGCGGGACGTCAGGGTCGGCGGCGGCGGCGGATCCAGGGCAGGAACGCGAGGGTGGCGAGGCCCGTCGTGATGAGCGAGGCGGCGGGCCCGACTGAGGCGGAACCCGCCCCACCGAGGGGCAGCGTCGAGGTCGGCGGGATCGTCACCGACGGCACGCCGGGGTTGCCGCCCCCGGTCGACGGCGGATTCCCGCCACCGGGCGGCGTTGGCCGCGGCGCCGGGGGGGCCGGCTGCGGCGCCGGCTGGGGCGCCGGCTGAGGCGGCGCCAGGGCGAACGGAGGAAGCTCACCGACGATCGCGCTCGGCTGGATCGAGCGGTCCTGGTTCTTGTTGCCGGCTCCGTCGAGCTGGAGCGTGCGCATGTGCCACGGCGAGCCGGACACCTGGCCGGCCCCATCGCTCGTCCCTCCGTTCAGCCGGTTCCAGTACGCGGACTGGGCGAGGTGCCCGCCCCAGGCGAGGAGAACCGCCGGCCCGCTGGCCCGGAACCGGACCACCATGTCACCGCTGCTGTTGCCGCTGGTCGGGCCCGCGTGGACCGGCACGGAGATCGACTGGATCGTCCCGCCCCAGATCGTGAGGCGGCGTGGTGCGGCCGAATAGGACTGGGCGCCATGGACCGACAGGCCGTCCATGACGAACGGATCGATCGGGAATGCGGCGGACGACGACGGCGGCAGGTTCGGGCACATCGACGAGATCCCGCCGCCCGACGTGGCACAGATCCTGCCGCCGGCATTCGTGACGTTCCACGTCGCGAGGAAGTCGTAGGCCTTGTGGCCGCCGGCGGTCACGTCGTAGTTGATGTGAAGCGAGTGGTTGCCGACGGCCAGTCCCTCGATGGCGAGCCGGAACGGGACGATCCCACCCTCGGGATAGCGCGAGTTGTTGCCGTTGAGATTGCCGTTCTGCCAGGCGAGGTCGGTGCTGGCCCATTGGTCGAGGTTGACGGTCGTCGCGGCCGCCGCGGGGCTCGCGCAGGTGAGCGCCAGCAACAGCCCGACTCCGACGCCGGCCGTTGACCTTCTGGCGGTTGAACGGGGCTTCACGACAGGTCCCTCCGGTGACACCGCGCTCTCGGCGCGCAGTGTCGACCCGGCAGGGGTCCCGTTGTCGAGGATGACGGGCGGCCTATCGACCCGACCGGACTACCCCGAAGCGTGGTACGCGGCGGTCCCGGACGACATTGGCGGTGTCGGTCGGCACCGCGGGCGGCCCACGGCGCACACGGACGTCGGGCCCGGCCGGGAGCGATACGCCGGTGACCGCGACGTCAGTGGGTCGTGTGGCGGATCCGGGCCAGGGCCAGCAGCGCGCTCGCTCCGAGGAGGGTCAGGAGCGCGCCCGCGAGGAGGGGCCGGCCGTCGCCCCGGATCAGGAACTCCGGATCGACCGAGGGCAGTCGCGTCGCCGCGAACGCGACGGCGATGACGACCAGGAGCCAGATCGCCTGGCGGACCACCCGGCGCTGCGTCCGGGCGCGCCGGGCACTCTCCCCGTCGAGGTCCCAGAACGGGTCGTGGCGGCGGAGCGGAGTGGAGAGGCGAGGCACGGGAAGGAGTCCTCCGGGAGCGGGATCGGGACGGTTCAGGGCGGTGCCATCGTGCCCCACGATGGCGTCGCCGACCAGCCCGACCTTCGGGTCATGACCCCTGTGCGAATCGGGTCAGGTGGCGCTCTGCGGCCGGCTCGACCTGACAAGCGAATCCCAGGCGGTTGGCCCGGTACGACTCAGGAGTCGGCCGGTGCCCAGTCGGACATCGCCGGGATGATCTCGCGCCCGTACACCTCGAGGACAGATTCCTCGTCGCCGTTCATCAGGTAGATGTTGAACTGGTCCACGCCCACCTCGGCCAGCCGCCGGAGCTTCGCCACGTGATCGTCGACCGAGCCGAGGACGCAGAACCGGTCGGTGACGCCGTCGCCGACGAAGCCCGCGTTCGACGAGCCGACCTCGGCGTGGTGGCGGTAGTCGTAGCCCTCCCGATCCCGGATGTAGCCGGTCAGGGACTCCGGCAGCTGCTCGCGTGGGTACTTGTTGACGAGGTCGACGACGTGGTTGCTCACGAGCGCCGGGAACCAGCGCGTCCGGTCACGACACAGCTCGAGATCCCCGACGTGGGCCGGCGCTGCCGCCTGGATCCGCACCGAGCCGGCCGGTCGCCCCGCCGCCGCCTCGGCTTCGCGGACCTGCGCCGCGAGCCAGGCGATCAGGTCGGGATCGGCGAGCTGGAGGATCACCCCGTCGGCCACCCGGCCGGTCATCGCCAGCGCCATCGGGCCGTAGCCGGCGACCCAGACCGGGAGGTCCCAGCCCTTCGTCCACGGGAAGTGGAGATCCATCCCCTCGTACTCGATGTGCTCGCCCGCGACGAGGGCCCGGATGACGCGGATCGCCTCCTCGAGGGCGGCCATCGTCGTCGGCGGCTTGCCGAGGAGCCGCCTGGCGGAGTCGCCCCGCTCGATCCCGAGGTCCATCCGTCCGCCGCTCAGCTCGTCGAGGGTGGCGAGCGACGAGGCGGTCACGCTCGGCTCGCGGGTGGCGGGGTTGGTGACGCAGGTTCCCAGCCGGAGCTGCTCGGAGGCCTCGGCCATCAGCGTCAGCAACGGATAGGGGTCACGCCACAGGACGTGCGAGTCGAAGAGCCAGCCCGCGGTGAAGCCGGCTGCCTCGGCCTGGCGGGTGAGCGCGAGGGTCCGTTCGATCGTGTGCTCGGGCTTGAGCGTGAATCCGAACTGCATTCGCTTCCGCCTCCCGGCTCCGGCATCTGGCAGGAGACGCGAGCGTAGCATCGGACCGCCGGCGTGTGCGCGATCGCGACGGATCGTCAGGGCGGCTCATCAGGGCGTCCGCGGGCCCGTCGCTGCGATCCGGTCGAGCAGGTGCGCGGTCACCCGATCGACGAAGTCCTGGACCGGCCCGGACAGGCGCGACCTGGACCAGGCGTCGGCGGCCCTGTATGACGATGTCGAGGCGGTCCAGCCGGCAAATGTCGCGACGGTCGTCGAGGCGGCGTTGGAATCGTCCGCCCATCGTCGACCGGACGGCGATCGAGATCCTCCCCACCAGGCAGGTGTTCGGCGGCAGCGCGATCGCCCGTCAGGGCCGCACGAGGTCCTCGTACGCGTCCGGCCGGCGGTCGCGGTAGAACTGCCAGGTCTGGCGGACCTCGGTGATGAGATCGAGGTCCATGTCGCGGACGATCAGCTCCTCGTCGTACGCGGACCCGACCTCGCCGATGAACTGGCCGCGCGGGTTGACGAAGTAGCTCTGGCCGTAGAAGTCGTCGTCGCCGTAGTCCTTCTCGATCCCGACCCGGTTGATCGTCCCGACGAAGTAGCCGTTGGCGACCGCGTGACTGACCTGCTCGATCCGCCACAGGTACTCCGACAGGCCGCGCGAGGTCGCGCTCGGGATGAAGACCATCTCGGCGCCGTTGAGGCCGAGCGCCCGGGCGCCCTCCGGGAAGTGGCGGTCGTAGCAGATGTAGACCCCGACCTTGCCGACGGCGGTCTCGAACACCGGGTAGCCGGTGTTGCCGGGCCGGAAGTAGAACTTCTCCCAGAAGCCCTTCACGTGCGGGATGTGGGTCTTGCGGTACTTGCCCAGGTACCTGCCGTCGGCGTCGATCACGGCAGCGGTGTTGTAGTAGATCCCCGACGCCTTCGCGTCCTCCTCGTACATCGGCACGACGAGGACCATCCCGGTCTGCTTCGCGAGGTCCTGCATCCGCCGCGTGGTCGGGCCGTCCGGGATCAGCTCCGTGTAGCTGTAGTACTGGGGATCCTGGACCTGGCAGAAGTATGGCCCGTAGAAGAGCTCCTGGAAGAGCATCACCTGGGCGCCCTGCTTCGACGCCTCGTGGGCGGCAGCCTCGTGCTTCTGGATCATCGACTCCTTGTCGCCGGTCCAGGTGGCCTGGAGCAGTGCTCCTCGGACGATGCGCGGCATGGGGACCCTCACTCGAATCGGTGCGCTGCGGTCGGACGTACGGCGAGGGTACAACGACCGATCGGCCGTCGCGGCGGGGAGGCGCACGCGAGCTCCGGTATCCACCCCATTTGCAACGGACCTGCCACCCGGCGTCCCCGCCCGCCGGTTCGATGGGAGGGCCCGTTCGCCGAGAATCCGCCACCATGCCCAGCACGACGGCGCTCCACTCCGCCCGCGCCACCGACCTGATCGCGGGCGCGGCGCGGGCCGCCCACGCCGGCGCGGTCCCACGCCGGACCGCCCTGGCCCGGGGCCGGCTCGCGAGCGCCGCTGCCGTCGCCGGTCTCGTCGGGTTCGGCGCGATCCTCGCCGCGGTCCGGGCCCGTCGGAGCGAGGCGATCGACCTCGCCCTGACGCTCCGCCTCCAGCGCCGGCGACGGCCGTGGCTCGACCGACTCATGGCCGCCGCCTCGTGGCCCGGCTTCCCGCCCCAGAGTCGCACGATCCCGCCGCTCCTGATCGGGGGCCTCGGGATCCTGCGCTTCCGGACCGAGGCCGCGTTCCTCGCCGTGGCATGGGGGACCGGTGCCCTGTCCACCGTCCTCAAGGCGGGCATGGACCGGCCGCGCCCGATCGCCGGGACCGATCTCCGGGTCGCCCTGGCGCCGCTCGGTGGTTCGAGCTTCCCGAGCGGCCACGTCATCACGTACGTCGGGACGTACGGGTTCCTCGCCTACCTCGCCCACACGCTCGTTCGCGATCCGGTCATCCGTCGGGTGGCGGCCGGCGGCCTCGTCGGGCTCGTGGCCCTCGTCGGGCCGAGCCGGATCTACCAGGGCCATCACTGGCCGACCGACGTGACCGCCTCCTACCTGCTCGGCACGACCTATCTCGTGCTCGTCGTCGGTGGCTACCGCCGCGTCAAGGCGGCCGAGGGCGGGACCGTCGGCCGGTGGGCCGACCACGCCGTCGCACTGCCGGTCCGGGGCGCGCGGTGAGCGAGCCCGCAGCCACGGCGCCGGAAGCGACCGTCGCCGACGGGAGCACGGCTGGCAGAAGCTCGGCCGACGCGACCGACCCGGCGGGCGCTGCCGGCGCGGCCGAGGGTGCGCGCGACGCGAGCGAGGCGCCCGTCCGGTCGCACGCCCGCATCCGCGTGATCTGGAACCCCTCGGCCGGATCGAAGGGCGGCATCTCGACCAACGGCCTGACCGAGGAGCAGGTGCGCGAGCTCATGGCCCGAGCCAGGCTGGGCAGCGAGCTGGTGGCGACGACGTCGGCCGAGGATGCGTTGGCCCAGGCGGGTGACGCCGTGAGCCGCCGCTACGACCTCGTCGTCGCGGTGGGCGGTGACGGAACGGTCGCCGGGATCGCGGGCAAGCTGCTCGGCTCCTCGACGGCCCTCGGGATCCTGCCGCTCGGCAGCGTGATGAACATCGCCCGGAGCCTCGGGATCCCGCGCGACGTCGGCGCGGCTGCGGATGCGATCGCGACCGGCAGCGAGGCCGTGATCGACGTCGGCGAGGTCGCCGGCCGGCCGTTCTACGAGGCGGGCTCCGTGGGGATGAACGCGGCGATGTTCCGCGAGGCCCAGCGGTTCGACGACGGCGACTGGTCCTCGATCGTCCGCACGCTCTGGGTCGCCCTGCGCTACCGGCCGGCCCGGATGACGATCGACCTCGACGACGGGCAGATCCGGACCCGGGCGCTGATGATCACCGTCTCGAACGGGCCGTACAGCGGGGCGGGCATGACCGTTGCGCCCGGGGCGCGCCTCGACGACGGACGGTTCGACGTCCGCGTCTTCCGCCGGTTCTCGAAGGT
>DASSPG010000032.1:0-24472 GCA_035699725.1 Candidatus Limnocylindrales bacterium
GATGATGTCAGCCGCAGGAGGATCCAGATGGCGCTCTTCATGGATCGCCATGACGTGCCCGGAGTGACGGCCGAACAAGTCGCACAGGCGCATCTGGCCGACGTCGACATGGGTGCCCAGTTCGGCGTGCAGTTCCTCGCCTACTGGTTCGATGCCGATCAAGGACAGGCATTCTGCCTGGCCAAAGCCCCCACGAGCGACTTGCTGACGGCGGTACACAAGGCAACCCACGGACTCATTCCCAACGAGATCATCAGTGTCTCGGAGGACAGCGTCCTGCGGCTCCTTGGGAGGATCAACGAGACCGGCGGCGACACCGCAGCCGTCAATCCCTTCCGGACCATCCTGTTCACGGACCTGCGGGGTTCGACGTCGATCCTCGAGGCGGTCGGACAGTCGGCGTTCATGGTCCTGCTTACGGAGCACGATTTGATCATTCGTCGGGCGCTCCTTGCCTCACGCGGACGGGAGGTCAAGCACACGGGCGACGGCATCATGGCCGCGTTCGACGATGTGGCGAACGGCCTGGAATGCTCGATGGCGATCCAAGCGGGGTTCGAGGCGCGATCCGTCGACGGTCTGACACCCGAACTTCGCGTGCGCATCGGGATCGCTGCCGGCGAACCTGTCGACCACAACGGCGACCTGTTCGGGTCGACGGTCACGCTGGCGAGCCGGATCTGTGATGCGGCCGATGCTGGTCGGATCCTCGCGTCTGACCTCGTTCGCGACGTCGGCACACAGCGGGGTTTCGTGTTCGATGACGGCCGCCACGTGACCCTGAAGGGATTCTCCGGTCCTACACGGGTCTTCGAACTGGTGTCGAGAAAGCGCTGAACCGCCGTGCCCGCCTTCCTCCAGTGTCATGGCGGACACTCTCCGACAAGACGGTCACGTAACCCTTGCCGAAAGGGTTTCTCCTGCCGATCGCGCCCTCGCCGAGGGGGACCGACATGGTGACCTGCTGTGCGCTGCATCCCGCAGCGGTGCATCGCTCCGTCGAGTGACCCGGGACACCGGCTGACCCGGACGCAACGTTCCCGCGCGGCGTGCGTCGTACTCTCCAGAGTCGAGAGCTGCGCTCGAGGGTCACGGAGATGCGGTCGTCAACCTCCCAGTGGGTCGTGATCGTTGCGTCGGCCCTGCTGGGCGCCTGCGGGCCCGCGAGCGCCCCCGCCTCTGACGGTCCGGCACCGTCCCCGTCGGCGCCGGTGTCCGCGTCCCCGTCCGCGTCCCCCTCGGCGATGCCGTCTGCGTTGCCATCGGCGTTGCGATCGCCGTCATCGCACGTCGCTTCTCCGCGCCCGTCGGGGACGCTGGCGCCGACGTTGGCCCCGACCCCGTCGAGGGCGCCGGAGCCCTCATCCGTCGATCCACTTGTCGAGAGTGTCGTGACAACCACTGCGAGCGACGGCCTGCGCGTCCGCTCCGAGCCCCGAGTCAGCGAGGACTCGACCAAGCTTCAGCCGCTGCTCCCGCTCGGGACTCAGCTCTACGTTCTCGGAGGCCCGGTCTCGGCGTCGGGGTATGTCTGGTACGAGGTCGTTCCGCTCACGTCGCGGAACCTGCCGAGTGGATGGATTGCCATCGCCGCGAGGGACGGCCAGCCATGGATCGCCCCGAGCCACTTCACGTGTCCGCCCGTCCCCGCCGACATCGGTTCGCTGGCGGCGCTGCCGCGCGCGGTTGGGCTGCTCTGCTTCCCCCGAGTCCCGATCACGGTCGCGGCTCGTCTGCTCGACTGCAACTGCAACATCGACGGACCGTGGTACACACCGTGGTGGTTCTTCCTGGGGAGCGGCAGCCCCAACCTCCTGGTTGAGCCTGCCGTGACGAAGGTGCCACCGGACACGGACTGGTTCGTCCTCAACCTCGACCCGAGCGCTGAACAACCCGACGTGCTCCCGGTCGGACAGATCGTCGAGGTCACCGGCATCTTCGATCATCCCGCCGCCTCGAGCTGCACCCGCACCGAGATGGACGGCGATCCCGTCGCGACCCAGGGTTGCCGGCTCGAGTTTGCCGTCACGCGGCTGCGCGTCCGAGGACCGTAGGCCGACCATCAGGCGGCCGGGCTTCAGCGCTCGGGCCAGTCCCCCCGACGGGCGCCGCACGCCGCTCCGGTCATACTGCCGCGATGGGCAAGGTCATCTTCCTGCTGA
Organism: Candidatus Limnocylindrales bacterium; assembly: GCA_035699725.1. Lineage (GTDB taxonomy): Bacteria > Chloroflexota > Limnocylindria > Limnocylindrales > CSP1-4 > CF-46. Next base: position 2,163 of record DASSPG010000032.1, read on the forward strand.
ACGTCTCGCTCGACGGCTACATCGAGTCGCCGGATCGCTCGCTCGACTGGGCGACCGTCGACGATGAGCTTCACAGCTGGTTCAACGAGCGCGAGCGGGGGCTCGACGCCCTCGTCTACGGCCGGAAGCTGTTCGAAGTGATGAACGCGCACTGGCCGACGGCCGCCTCGCAGCCGGGCGTCAGCGACATCGAGATCGAGTACGCGCGGATCTGGAACGCGCACCCGAAGATCCTGGTGTCGCGCACGATCCAGGAGGCGCCGGCCGGCTGGCGCCTGATGAGCGGCGAGCCGGAGACGATCCTCGCGGAGCTCCGGCGCGACTTCAGCGGCGACCTCGGGATCGGCGGGCCGACGCTCGCCGAAGGCTTCATCCAGCGCGGCCTCGTCGACGAGTACGGGCTCGTCATCCATCCGGTGATCCTCGGCGGCGGCAGGCGCTTCTTCCCGGGCCTGGAGCGGCCGATCGGCCTGCAGCTGCTCGAGACCCAGACCTTCGCCTCGGGCGTCGTCTACCTCCGCTACGCGACCCGCTGACCCGCGGGCCGATCAGCGGCGGAGGAAGCCCGGGAGGTCCGGCTCCGGGCCCCGCCAGCGCGCGATCTCGCGGGTCTCGAACCAGCCGAAGTGGTTGACGAAGTGGCCGCCGTGCTCGGCCACGATCGCGGCTGCCGACCTGACGGCCGCATCTCCGCGGACCTGGACGCTCAGGACGACCTTGCCCTCGCGGACCGCTGCCTCGTACCAGGCGAAGTCGGGCGCCTGGTCAGCCCAGCTGAACTCGAGGATCCGGAACAGGCGCCCGCGCCAGCCGCGTCGCCCGCCGCTTGCATCGAAGGCGCCCGCGTCGGCCGGCCCGACGAACCGCTCGATCCGGTCGGCGGGAACGCCCGACGCGGTCAGCGCTCCCGCCGCCGCGTCGGCCGCGTCGGCGGTGTCGAAGACCGCCAGCAGCCGCCCGATGGCGCTGCCGATCGACCGGCTCATCGTGGTGGGCCGCCGGTCTGGCCCGGCCGTCCTGTCAGCCGCGCTCGACGAGCGGCTTGACCTCGCCGATCAGGCGCTCGAGCGTCTCGTCGTCATACGGTGCCGGCTGCTCGGAGATCACCGTCCGGAAGCCCAGCTCGACGTATGGCGCCAGCTTCTCGGCCAGCTGCTCCGGGGTTCCGTTCCAGAACGTGTCGTCGTCGGCGACGTCGGACAGCGGCGTCCGGTTGTGCTCCATCGCCGCCTTCCAGACCTGTTCCGCCTCGGCCTCGCTGTCCCGGATCGTGGCCTTGATCCCGAGCGTGAACTCGATGTCGGCGATGTCCCGCCCGACCGCGTCGCAGTGGCCGCGCAGGACCTCGATCTTGTGGGCCATCTTCTCGATCGAGCCCATCGCGTTCCACAGGTCGGCGTACTGGGCGACCGTCCGGAGCGTCTTCTTCTCGCCCGAGCCGCCGATCATGATCGGCACGTGCTTCTGGATCGGCAGCGGGTGGTGGCGGAGATGGTCGAAGGTGTACCGGCCGCCCGGCTCCGAGGTGACCTCCTCGCCGTCGAGCAAGGCGCGCATCGCGGCGACCGACTCGTGCATCCAGTCGAGGCGCTGACCGAAACCGGTCCCGAACTCGATGCCGTGGGCGGTGTGCTCGGGCTCCATCCAGGCGCCGCCGACCCCGAGGATCGCCCGGCCCCCGCTGATGTGGTCGAGGGTCGCCGCGAGCTTGGCCTGGAGGCCCGGGTTCCGGATCGTGTTCGCCCCGACGAGCAGGCCGAGGCGGACGTTCTTCGTGATCCCGGCGGCCCCGACGAGGCTTGCCCAGCCCTCGAAGATCGGCTGGTACGGGTCGCCGAAGATCGCGTACAGGTGGTCCCACGCCCAGAAGTGCTCGTAGCCGAGGTCGTCGATCCGGCGAGCGGCGGTGGCGTAGGACGGCCAATCGGTGGCCTGATTCCAGAGGAGGATTCCGAACTTCGTGTCTGTCATGGGCAGATTCTACGTCGCCGGGCCAGACGCCCTCGGCCGGGCAGGGTCGCGAGGTCGTGGGCGATCTGCTCGCGGTCGTCAGGATCGGCGACGGCCTCGAGGGCCCTCGTCGCCATGGTCTTCCCGAGCGCGCCGGATGCGGGATCGCCGGCCGCGAACGACGCCCGGGCCACCGCCTCGTAGGCCGCGGGCAGGTCCCAGGCCTCGCGCGCTCCGGCATCGAGCGACTCGTTGATCTCCACGGAACGGTGGGGGCGTGCCACAGGGCGGGCTCCCCGCGCCCGAGCGTTGCGTGCACGCGTGAGCACAGCCACTCTCCACGGGCCAGGTTCACCGGCGCCGTGTCGGCGGCCCGGGCCCAGTGCCAGCGCGACGCGTGGGCCCGATGGATCATCTCGTCGGTCTCGGCCGGCGTGCGGTCCGGCGTCTCGAGCAGGCTTCAGGTCGAGTGGTAGAGGTCGACCCCGAGCTGGCGGTGGGTCGCGGCATCGAGGGCCACGGTCGTCGCGGCGGTCGGGTCGGTGACGGTGTTCGTCATGATCGGGTCCGTTCCCTCGCTGAGCCGCCCGGTGATGTGGAGCAGCCGGGTCAATCGGTTGGAGCGGGCCGCGATGCGGGCCCGGTGGGCGGCGATCACCCGCCGCTGCGCCGCGGGGTCGTCCATCGCCAGGACCTCCCGGATGTCGTCGAGCGGCAGCTCCAGGTCGCGCAGGCGGGCGATCGTCCGCGCGGTCGCGAGCTGCCCGCGCCGATTAGCGGCGGTCGGCGGTGAAGCGGTCGATGTCGGCCGGCCGGAGCAGGTCGAGCTCGTCGTAATGGCGCAGGGCGCCGACGCTCAGCCCGGCGAGCCGCGCGAACCGTCCGATCGAGAGCAGATCGTCGTCCACGGCGCCATCCTGAACCCACGGGCCGGGCGAGAGTCAAGGATCTGGCGCGGCAATGGCACTCGCCGGCGCCGAATGCCCGCTCAGCGGGTCATCTGGAGGCTGGCGGCCGGGCGGGGGACCCGCAAACGTCCGAATCGGGCGTGTCCGTCGCCGGATTGCCCGCCAAGCGCGCAGATCGGAGCCTGGCGGCGCTCCCAGCCTCCACGGCGCCCGCTCAGTGGGCAACCGCACCCCGGCGCGTCCCGGGGCCCGTATCGTTGCCACCATGCCAGCGCAACCGATCGCGATCCGCTGTGGCGGCCTGCTCGATGTCGAGGCCGGCTCGGTGGACCACGACCGGGTGATCCACGTTGGCGCCGACGGGCGGGTCACGGGGATCGGTGGTGCCGGCGAGGGGACCCCGGACGACGCAGCCGAGCTCGACCTCTCGGGCCTGACCGTCCTGCCCGGCCTGATCGACACCCACACCCACCTCGTCGGCGACGTGCAGACCGCGGGCGTGCCGTCGACGACGACCTCGGCCGCGGAGGAGGTGCTGATCGGCGTCCGCCACGCGCGCGACACGATCCGGGCCGGCTTCACGACCGTCCGCGACCTGGGCTCCTTCCGCGCCTTCACGGACTGCGCCCTCCGCGACGCGATCGACCGCGGCGACGTCACCGGACCCAGGATGCAGTGCGCCGGCGCGTTCATCACCGCGCCGTGGGGCGGCGGCGACGTCGTCGGGCTGGCCCGCGACATCACGCTCCCCGAGGAGCTCCGGTTCGGCGTCGTGCGGTCCGTGGATGAAGTCCGGGAGCGAGTCCGTCGCCTGCTGATCGGCGGCGCCACGATGATCAAGTGCATCGGCACGGGCGCGGTCCTGACTCGCGGCGGCGTGCCCGGCGCGCCGGAGCTCTCCGAGGCCGAAATCCGCGCGGCGGTCGAGGAGGCGGCCTGGTACGGCACCCATGTCGCCGTCCATGCCCATGGCGCCGAGGGCGCGAAGCGGGCGATCCGGGCGGGTGCGCGGTCGGTCGAGCACGGGAGCTACCTCGACGACGAGGCGATCGCGATGCTCGCCGACACGGGCACGTTCTACAGCGTCGATCTGTACGACGGCGAGTGGGCGCTCGGGCCGGACGGGCCGCAGGACTGGCCGGCCGAGACGATGCGCAAGCTTCGTGAGTCGCAGGTCGCAGCCGAGGCGGTCGTGGCGAAGGCGATCGAGCGCGGCGTTCGGATCACGTTCGGGACCGACAGCGGGGTCTACCCGCACGGGCTGAACGCCCGCCAGTTCGCATCGTATGTCCGGGCCGGCATGACCGCCCTCGACGCGATCCGGACGGCGACCACCGCCGCGGCCGAGCTGATGGGCTGGTCCGACCGGGTGGGTTCGCTGGCTCCGGGGCGGTTCGCCGACCTGGTCGCCGTCGCCGGCGATCCGCTGGCGGACGTGACGGAGCTGGAGCGGCCGGTCGTCGTCGCGAAGGGCGGGGTTGCGGTCCGGGACGATCGCGTGATCGCCTGATCGCCCGATCGCCTGATCGCCCGATCGCCTGATGGCCGTGGCTTCGGGCGCCGGGCGACCGAACGGGTGAAGGAGCGGTCCCTCGCCCCCACCTTCGGGCGCCGGGCGACCGAAACCGGGGCTGAGCACCGCTCGGGGATCCGATGGGCGCATCGTCCCGCAGCCCCTCCGATCCGTCCGGCTTGCGCGTTCGGGTACGATCGGACCATTGGCGCGGCTTCCCGGCTGCGCCAGCCTGAAGTCGGGTCGTCAGGTCGATGGCCGCGACTTCGTGGGGGGTATCGATCGCTTGAGCCGGCTTCGCTCGTCGCTCGCCTTCGCCTCCGCCGTCCTGCTCCTCGTCGGCCTGCTGCCTGCCAGCGCGGGTGCGGCCACGACCTGGCGCATGAACCTGTACCGCTCCGGCGGCATGGTCTACCAGGACCCGTACTACACCGCGTGCACCGCCGCCGCGGCGATGATGATGCTCAACTTCACCGCCATGGCCGGGGATGGCGGCGACCGGTTCCGCTGGACGCCGTATCGCTACCACCGGACCCCGGACCCGCGCGACTACCGCGACATGACATCGATCCTGTACTTCGCCCGCGCGCACGACACGCTCGCCGCGGGCCGTCCCGGCTCCGATCCCCACGGCTGGCGCAACGCGCTGAACTACTACGGCTGGGGCTCGTCCGCGATGACCGACCCCACGAAGCGGGTCTACGACGACCTCCCCTACGCTTCGTTCGACGGCGCACTCAAGGGCGCGGTCCGCGCGATTGCCCGCTTCCGCAAGCCCGTCGGGATGCTCGGCTGGGCGGGTGGCCACGCCCAGGTCATCACGGGCTACGTCGTGACCGGCGAGGACCCGCGGATCTCGACCAACTTCACCGTCAACGGCCTGTACCTGTCCGATCCGCTGCGCTCGGACGCGATCGTCAACAAGTACCTGAGCCGGACGTCGCTCCTCTCAGGCAGCACGCGCTATCGATTCCAGTCGTACCGTGAGACCGACAGTCCGCTCGACGACCCGTACAGCGCGGGCTGGCGCCGCAGCTCGGTCGCCTCCATGTCGTCCGAGTGGTACCGCCGCTGGGTGATCATCGCCCCGATCCGGAACGGTCTCGGGACGCCGATCCCGCCGGATCCGACGCCGACGCCGACCCCGAGCCCGACCCCCACGCCTCCGCCGAGCCCGACCCCCACGCCGACCCAGAGCCCGACCCCCGCCACGTCGCCGCCGCCGTCGGATCCCTCGCCATCGGCGACACCAGTGGTCGAGGCACCGGCTGCACCGGCGAGCCAGCCACCGAGCGCGACGCCCGCCGTGCCGGCGAGTGAGGCTCCCGCCGCGACCTCCAGCCCGGCGCCCAGCGCCGCCCCCAGCCAGCCCTAGGCCCGGTCCAGCTCGCGATCGATCGCGCGGAGGATGAACCGGGCGGCCTCGGCGCTCTTGCCGCCGAGCCTCTGGCCCTCGTCCTGCTCGAGCGCGGGCTCGAGGTCGGCCAGGAACTGCATCAGGAGCGGTGTCCGCTGCAGGTCCCCCGCCTCGAACGCGGCCTCGAGCCGGGCGATCAGTGCCCGTGCGTTGTCGACGACGTGGCCCTTGGCGGCGATCAGCTCACGGGCGTCGCGACGGGCTGCCTCGGATCCGGGTCCGGCGCCGCTCATCGGACCCGGAGGCCGGTGCCGGCCTCGACACGAACGGACGACGACGCCGGAGCGGAGCCGGGAGCGGCCGAGGCACCGTCCGCGGCAACCGCGCCGTCGGCCCGGAGCGCCGCCCAATCGGAATCGAGGATGCTCATCGAGATCTCGTCCCACCAGCGGCCCTCGCGCCAGATCGCCTCGCGCGCCCGCCCCTCGACGACGAACCCGACCGACCGGTACGACCGGATCGCTCGCTCGTTGAAGGCAAAGACGCTCAACCCGACCCGATGCAGCCCGAGGCCCTCGAACGCGTGCGCGATCATCAGCCGGGTCGCCTCCGTGCCGCAGCCGCGGCCCCACGCATCCTTCTCGCCGATCGTGATGTGGAACAGCGCGGAGCCATTGTCGGCATCGAGCTGGGACAGGGCGCAGGTCCCGATCAGGCGGTCGTCGTCGCGGAGGTGGATCGCCATCGCCAGCGAATCGGTGCCGAGCGCCCGGGCGGCGAAGAACCGCTCGATCTCGTCCGGGCGCATCGGGCTGTCCTGGTAGCGCGTCAGGCGGACGACGTCGGGATCGGCATACCAGCGCTGGAAGGCCCGCAGGTTGGCGGGCACGTGGCGACGGAGGACGACTCGTTCGCCCGGTAGCGACTCGGGAAACCATGTCCGGGGCGCCATCTGGGGGACGGTATACCATCGCCGCCATGCGTCGCTGGAGCGAGGTCGCGGAGCGCGTCGCCGCCACGACCCGGACCTCCGAGAAGACGGCCCTCCTCGCCGACTACTTCGCCGGCCTGACGTCCGAGGAGCTCCCGATCGCCGCCGTCTTCCTGACCGGCCGCCCCTTCCCGGAGGCCGACCAGCGCGCCACCGGGCTCGGCTGGTCGGCGATCGCCACCACCGTGACGGACCTTGCGGGCCTGCCGCGGAGCGCGATCGGGGAGGCCTATGACCGCTCGTCCGACCTGGGCCTCGCCGTGGCCGATGTCCTCACCCAGGCGGGCCATGCTCCGGACCCGGCGACCTCGCCGACGCTCCCTGAGGTCGCGGCCGCGTTCGCCGCGATCGAGCGCGCATCCGGCCCGGCCGCGAAGGGCGGGCTGCTCCGTGCGCTGCTCGCCCGGTCCGACCCGCGGACCGCCCGGTTCATCGTCAAGATCCTGTCCGGCGAGCTCCGGATCGGGCTTCGCGAGGGGTTGGTGGAGGCGGCGATCGCCCGGGCATTCGACCGCCCGCTCGACGCCGTCAAGTGGGCCGGGATGCTGACCGGCGACATCGGGGTGCTCGCCGGCCTCGCCCGCGACGATCGCCTCGGCGAGGCCAGCCTCGGCCTCTTCCACCCGATCAAGTTCATGCTCGCCTCGCCGGCCGAGGACGCCGCCGAGATCGTCAGGCGGCTCGGCGTGCCGGTCTGGGTCGAGGACAAGTACGACGGGATCCGGGCCCAGCTCCATCGCGAGGGAGACGACGTCCGGCTCTTCTCGCGCGACCTCCACGACATCGGGAGCCAGTTCCCCGAGATCGTGGAAGGCGCCCGGGGACTCGCCTGGGACGGGATCCTCGACGGCGAGGTCCTCGCCTGGCGGGAGGGGACCGTCCTGCCGTTCATCTCGCTCCAGGCGCGTCTCGGCCGGAAGTCGCCGTCGGCCGCGATCCGGGCCGAGGTGCCGGTGATCTACGTCGCGTTCGACGCGCTCGGGGTCGGGGGTGTGGGCGAACCGGTCGAGGCCCTCCTCGGCGAGCCGCTCGAGGACCGTCGCCGCCGGCTCGAGGCGCTCGAGCTGCCGCTGGCCGGGGAGGGCGGGGTCTTCGCCCTGAGCCACCTGGTCTCGGTCACCTCCGTCGACGCCCTCGAGGCCGCCTTCGACGGGGCCCGCGAGCGGCGGAACGAGGGGCTGATGGTGAAGGACCCGCGCTCCACCTACTCGCCCGGTCGGCGCGGCCTCGGTTGGCTGAAGATGAAGAAGGCGCTCGCGACGATCGACTGCGTCGTCGTCGGCGTCGAGGTCGGCCACGGCAAGCGCCACGGCGTCCTGTCGGACTACACGTTCGCGGTCCGGGACACCGAGAACGACCGCCTCGTCACGATCGGCAAGGCGTACAGCGGCCTGACCGACGCCGAGATCGCCGAGATGACGGCGTGGTTCGAGGCGCACACGATCCAGCGCTTTGGCCGCTACCGCCAGGTGGAGCCGACCGTCGTCGTCGAGGTCGCGTTCGACGTCATCGTCCGCTCGAAGCGCCACCAGTCGGGCTATTCGCTCCGCTTCCCCCGGATCGCGAACCTTCGGCCGGACAAGCCGGCCGACGAGATCGACACGCTCGAAACCGTGCGGGCGCTGTACGAGGGTCTCCAGCACGGCGCCGAGCAGCTGGTGACCGCGGGCGCCAGGAAGTCGTCCCCCGGTCCGGACGGGACGATCTGACCGGTTTGCGGTGATCGGGCGCGAGTATCCTTCCCGACATGTTCGAGTCGATGCTCCTCGGGGGTGAGCCGAACCTCGTCCCCCTGACCCTGTTCACCGACGCCTTCGTCATCAAGGGCACGATCCGCTCCCGCCAGAGCCGGATCACGGACATCCTCAACGGGGCCGACGAGGGCTTCCTCGTCCTGTCCGACGCCGTGGTGGACGAGTACGGGTCGCGCGGCACGCCGGTCCGGACCGAGTTCGCCCAGGTCAACCTCGCGGCGGTGCTGTTCGCGGCCGCCGACACGCCCGTCGAGCCGCGCCCGGACCTCCGGACGCCGAAGGTCGCCGAGCAGGCGCTCGTGTCGATCCCGCCGTTCCGCGTGGTCGGCCGGGTCCACCTGTTGCCCGAGCGCGACCTGCGCGACGCCCTGAGCGAGCTGACCGGCCGGTTCATCCCCGTGACCGACGCAACCTACTGGTCGGACTCCGTGGGCGAGGCGCGCGCGAGTGCGGCGCTGGTCGCCGTCAACCGCGAGCGGGCGCAGATCCTTGCCCCGCATCGCGAGGCCGACCCGTGGGCCGGTCTCGATCGCGGGGCTGGCGGGTTGGCCCCGGCCGGCGAGGGTGGCGGGCAGGGCGACGCCACCGGCCCCGGCGACGCCGGAAGCGCCACCGGCTGGTAGTTCCGAGCCGTTGGCGCGGTTCGTTGCGGGGCGCGGAGTCGCCGGCCTGCGCTCGTGGATATCGCGGGCCGGACGCGACAAGGGCAGCGATGGCGTGCCCAGGATTGACAGCTACCGATCGACGGGCAGGTCGAGACGATTCCCCCACTCGGACCAGCCGCCGTCGTAGACCGCCACGTCGTCGTGCCCAAGCAGGGTCAGGGCGTAGGCGAGCTTCGCGGCCGCGATCCCTGACCCGTCGTAGCAGACCATCCGGCGGCCGCGTGCGACGTTCGCCTTGAACAACAGCTCGCGCAGCTCGTGGCCCGCCCGGAAGTGCTGGCTCCCCGGCTGCGTCATCGCGCCGACCGGCACGTTCACCGCGCCAGGGATGTGGCCCAGCCGCTTCGTGTTGCCCTCGTGCCCGCGGTACTCGGCCGGCGCGCGCGCATCGAGCAGCGTCACGTCCGGCGACGACAGGAGCGCCCGAACGTCGCTCGTCGTGAGCCGCATCCTCGGCTGCGCCCGTGGGGTGAACCGGGCCGGCGGCGGCGGCCCGACCGCGTTCGAGACGGCCCGGCCCTCCTCGATCCAGGCCGGGTAGCCACCGTCCAGGATCCGCACCGAGTCGAGCCCGTAGACGCGCAGGCTCCACCACGTCCGGCTGGCGAAGAGGCTGACCGTGTCGTCGTAGACCACCACGGTCGAGCCGTCGCCGACGCCCGCGACGGACAACGTGCGCGCGACCTGCTCCGGACCGGCGAGCAGGAGCGTGTCGCCGCTCTCGGAGGGATCGGTGAGGTCCGCCCGCCAGTCCATGTGGACGGCGCCCGGGATGTGGCCCGCCGCCCACACGCCCTGGGCGCTGCCGTCGGGTCGCCAGCGGACGTCGAGGACCCGGACGTCCGGGCGGCCGATCTGCTCGGCCAGCCAGTCCGTCGAGGCGAGCAGCTCCGGGCGGGCGAGGCCGCCGGCCGTTCGCGTGCGGGGCAGCCGCCGACCGGCCAGGGAGGACATGCTCGATATCATAGGCCCGTGGTCGCCCCCTTCCTGCCCGACGCGGAGAAGCTGGCCGCCGTCCGCAGGGCTCTGCCCGCGCTGGACGCCGGGATCTACCTGAACACCGGATCGGTCGGGCCGCTGCCGGCGGAGACCGCGGCGGCGATGACCGAGATCGCCGAGTACGAGCTCCGGACCGGGCGCGCCCATCCCGACTACTTCGAGACCTTCCTCGAGCGGCTCGCCGAGGCGCGGGGCGCGGTCGCCGCGGTGATCGGCGCCGACATCGACGAGGTCGCGATCACGCACTCCACCTCGGTCGCGATGAACGCCGCCATCGGCGCACTCGACCTCGCGCCGGGCGACGGGATCGTCAGCACGGGGGACGAACACGCGGCGATCCTCGGGCCGGCGTTCCTCGCGGCGGAGCGGCGCGGAGCCCGGCTCGACCTGGTCGCGATCGACGGGGCCGACGACGACCGGGCGGTCATCGAGCGGTTCGCGGCCGCGATCGTGCCCGGCACGCGGATCGTGGCGCTGTCCGAGGTGCTCTGGACGACCGGCCGGCGCCTGCCGATCGCGGACATCGCCGCTCTCGCTCACGATCGCGGCGCGATCGTCGTCGTCGACGGCGCCCAGGCTGCCGGCGCGATCCCGGTCGACGTCCACGGCCTCGGCGCGGACTTCTACGGCGTCGCCGGGCAGAAGTGGCTGCTCGGCCCGGAGGCGACTGCGGCCCTGTGGGTCTCGCCCGCGGTGATCGGTCGCGTCCTGCCGAGCGTGGTCGGCTGGTTCTCGTACGAATCGCTCGGGCCCGACGGCGGGCGCCTCTGGCCGGACGCGCGGCGGTTCGACGCGACCCAGTTCCACAAGCCGTCCGTCGTCGGACTCGCCCGGAGCTGCGGCTGGCTGTCGATGTACGTGGGCCTGCCGTGGATCCATGACCGCGGCCGGGCGATGGCGCGTCGGGCCGCGGAGCGCCTCGCCGCGATCCCGGGCGTGGCGGTCGTGACGCCGCTGGCGAGCATGGCAACCCTCGTCACGTTCCGAATTGCCGGCTGGCCCTCCGACGCGACGCTCGCCGAGCTGGGATCGCGGACGTTCGCGATCGCGCGGACCATCCCGCCGATCGACGCCGTGCGCCTGAGCGTCGGCTTCTTCACCACGGACGCCGAGATCGAGCGGGTCGCCGCCGCCGTGGAGCTGCTGGCCGGCCACACGCCGGACACGCTGCCGCCGCGGCAGCGGCTGACGATCCTCGGCCAGGACCCGCAGTGAGCGACCCCGGCCGGCCCGCCGCCGGCCCGTCATCCCGCCCATCGGCCCGCCCGGTCCGGCAGCGCTCGCAGGTCGAGATCCGCTGGCGCCAGTTCCGCAATGCCCCGCGGCCCGTCGTCCGGGCCGTCCTCTCGAGCCTCGTCGTGGCGATCGTCCTCGGGCTGGGCTACCTCGCCTACGACGTCGCCCTGCGCCGTGGCGCGGTCCTGCCCGGCGGTGACCTGCGGACGCTGTATCTCGCCCTCGACGTGCTCATCGTCCTCGTCGTCGGGAGCGTCGTGACCTGGCTCGTGGTCCCGCAACCGCGCGGCTCGGGGACCGCGACGACGCGCTCGCCGTGGAGCGCGGCGCTGGGGTTCTTCGCGGCCGTGCCGATCTGCTATCTCGTCCTGGTCGTCGTGCTCCAGGTCGTCGGGCCGCTGCTCGGCTAGGGACCGGACCGCGGCCGGTTGTGCGGCCGAGCACCACTTCCGACGTCACGGGATCGCAAGATCGTGGTCCATTCGTACCATTCCGCGGTACCCTCACCTCGTTATGATCCCTGCGTCGGGTATCCGACGAAGGCTTGCGAGGACTCATTCGTGGCGATGGACGAGCAGCACGTCGCGCTGCCCAAGCTCTACGGCGCCCCCGCGTATGCCCGGCCGGCGCCGGTCGTCGACCACACACCGCGCCCCTTCGATCCCGACGACCTGCCGATCGCCGCGGTCCAGACCGACGAGGAACGCGAGATCGCGGCGACCCTCCCCGCGCACGCCTACGCTCCCGGCGGCGCGCCGACGGTGCGCGAGACCCGGGACGGGCACGGCGCGGAGCCGAAGCTCAACCCGCGGCCGCTGAGCCTGCGCGCCCTCGCCGGCCGGATCCTCGGCCAGGGCGGCAACTGACCGTCCCGAGGGGCACGCCGTCGCGCGCGGCCGGAACCGGGAGTAGGATCGCGCCGGGGGAGTAGCTCAACGGTCAGAGCGGCGGGCTTATATCCCGCTGGTTCCAGGTTCGAGTCCTGGCTCCCCTACCAGCCCTCGCCCGCCGCGGCGGGCACGGGCGCGTGGTCCGGCTCCTACGTGCGTTGGACGATCCTGCGGATCTCGTCCGCGACGTCCGCCCTCCGGTCCGGCGTGAGCGCCCGGGCCGCCGGCAGCGACGCAAGCCAGGCGGGGACCTGCTCGGATGTGACGACCGCGCAGCCCGGCGTCCGGGCGAGCGTCGTATCGGGGGTCACGACGGCGCTGTAGACCTTCACCACGAAGTCCCGCTCGATCGAACCGACCCAGCCCCGGATCCGTTCCGCGTCGCGGGTCGTCCGCTCGAGGGGGTTCTCGAAATGGACCCAGCGGCCGTCGGCCCGCCGGATCTCCCAGCTGACGCCCGTCCGTCGCGTCACCCGGGCGGGCGGCAGCTCGTTGAGGACCGCGATCCCGAACGGACCGAGTACGAGATCACGGACGATCCGGCCGTCCGGAAGGCGGACGTTGCTCGCCGCGATGTACTCGTCCCCGAGGCTGCCCGCGGCCTTCGCGAGCGCGCGGACCGACGGGCGGGCGAACAGGGTCCGAGCCACGTGGCCGAGGCGGATCGCCCCGACGATCGCGAAGCTCGCCGGTGCGACCAGGGCGAACCCCCACACGGCGGCGCCGATCGCGAGCTGGACGGGCGTCGGCCGGATCGCGGTCTCGGTCAGCCCGGTGAGGACCGGGGTAGCGAAGGCCAGCCAGGCGAGGAACAGCCCCCCGATCAGCAGGATCGCCCCGACGGAGACGCCGATGAAGACCGCACCGAGCGGCGGTCGGGTGGCATGGTGGGGCGCGATGACCTGCACGCGGCCATCCTCGCCCGTCGAAGCCGGGGGCGAAATGGTCACATCGGGTCACGACGGCCGCGCCGACCGGGCCATCGACCGCCCCGCAGTCCAGCGGACCCCACCACGGCGCGACGCGGATCCACGAGGGCGGCATGGGACGGACGTCCGCCGGAGGGCGAGACCAGTGGGACACCCGTACCATTGCGAGCGGTTCGGCCGACCAGCACTGTGGGCTCAGCGCGGGCCCAGATCGTGCCCGGGCGGAGGTCCATGCCCACCGTGCCGAATCAGCGTCCAGCCACCCAGCCTCGACGGCGAGCGGTCCGCCCGCTCGCCGCGCTGTGGCTGGCGCTCGCGGCCGGTCTCGCGCTCGTCGTCCCGGTCCTTGCGGTCCAGGGCCCGACGATGCTCTACGACCCCTCCGTCAGCCCGCGCACGGGCTCCACGGCGACGACGATCACGTTCTCGGTGCAGTACCGGAACCGCGAGGGCTCCGAGCCCGCGCACGTGTCGGTCGTGATCGATGGGACGGCGCACCGGATGACCGGCGCGGCCGGGACGAAGTGGAAGTCGGGCGTCACGTACACGTGGAGCGCGCGTCTGCCGGTCGGGGTCCACAGCGTCACGTTCACGGCTGATGACACCCGCAAGTTCAGCGACGCGGTGGCCGCGGGAACGGTCACGATCACCGCGGCGGTCCCGCCTCCCGCGCCCACGCCGAAGCCGACGCCCAAGCCCACGCCGAAGCCGATCGCGGACGCGACACCGGCTCCAGATCCGACGCCGCGTCCGGAACCCACCCCGCGGCCGGCGTCCACGCCCGCACCTTCCGTCGAGGCTGTGCCGACGCCCGGCCCGGACACCGACCCGTCCATTGCTCCCGGCGCGACCACCAGCCCCGATCAGCCCGATCGCCCGGACGGCAACCCACGCGGCGACCCGGGAGGCCCACCCGGCGACGGCCCGGACGCGACCGACGGCGAGCTCGACGGTCGCCATCCCGACGGGACGGGCATGGTGGCCGGCGCGGTCGGGCCGGCGGGGCCGCCCGCCGGCGGCAGCCCGCCGGGCGACACGCCGAGCGGCGACGCGGGGCGCCAGGGTCTCCTGACCGGCGGCGCCGGCTGGGGCGCGTTCGCGAGTGCGCTCGGGGCGCTCGGGATCGAGCAGCCGCCGGCGATCGGCGCCATCCCGATGGTGGTGGGACTGACCGGTGCCGCGTCCATGGCGTTTGCCTTCGCGATCTTCGGCAAGAAGCGCCGGGACGAGGAGCCACCGGCGCCCGACGAGGTTCTCCGCGCCAATGCCGCTCACGGCCACGACGCCGTGCCCGGGGCCGCCGTCGTCCGCGGTCCAGCCGTGCCCGGGCCGGTCGACGTCGAGGCCGGGATGCCCCGCTGGCGGCGGCCGTCGCTGCTGGAGGCGCGCAAGGCCGACCCCAATCGCACCGCGACCGCCGCGGTCCCGCACCTGAGCTTCGAACGCGGCGTCGTGACCGCGCTCGAGGGCCGCGAGCGGCGGGTCATCCGCTACCGCGTCGTCCGGCTCCTGGATGCGCCGGACGAGCTGCGCGCGACCGACATCGGCCAGGTCGACCAGGGTGACGAGGTCCAGCTGCTCGAGCGATCCGGGACGTACTGGCTGGTCCTGTGCCCGGACGGCCGGCAGGGCTGGCTCCACAAGATGACGCTCGGCGAGATCGTCAGCGACGCCGCGCCATCGAGCGCGCCGGCAGACGTGGACGACGACGTCCTGGCCGCCTTCCTGACGGCTCGATCCCGCGCCTGATCGGCGCCGCGTCAAGCTCGACGCGCCCTTGCCCCGCCGGGCCGGGCATCGCTCAGTGCCGGGCGCCGTGATCCATGGCGGCCGGCGCGCCCGGCAGAACGGACGGAGGCCCGTGATCGAGCCCGGCCGCGATCGCGATCGTCGCGAGGGACGTGAGGATCAGGACGAGCCCGACGACCGGCACGAGCGCGATCGCGCCGACGGTGCGGGCCGCCGGCCGGAGCGCCGTCATGCGCCTCGTGCCGCGCCGCCCGGCGACGAGCCCGATGAGGCCCGCCACGAGGATGAGTTCGAACGCGACGGCCGCTAGGTCCGGGAAGCCGACTCCCTCCTGGACGAGCCCGCCGGACAGCGGCAGGCCGATCGTCCGCGACCAGGCCCAGGCGGCCACGATCGCGAGGTTGCCCGCGATCCCGAGCGCGACGATCCGGGCCGACGGACCCGCCAGGCACCAGCGCGCCCAGGCGCCCTGGAACCCGGCGGCGAGCATGAAGCCGATCGCGAGGTCGCCGATCTCGACGAAGTGCGACGGGGCGGCCGCGAGGTGAATGGCGGCCGCCCCGAGCGACAGGGTGGCCAGAATCGCGACGAGCGACGGCTCGGCCGTCTGCACGGCGAGGGCAGGCCGGCCGACCAGGACCTCCCCCGGGCCGGGACGCGGCCGCGAACCCGACGTCCGGGACGCGGCGAGGCTTGGGCGGGCCTGCCGCGTCCGGATGGTCAGGGTGGTGAGAAGGGCGCCGCCGACCACGAGGATCAGCGCCGCGCTCAGCTCGATGACACCGTGTCCGCCGTCGTGATCCATCGCCGTGACCAGGTGTCGTCGAGCGGGCTGGAGGCGTTCGGTCAGCGCGCCGTGACGGTCGAGCCGCCACGGGCCATGTAGCCGATCGCGAGGCTGACGACCGCGACGGCCGCATGGATGATGTGGATCGTCGTGTTGGCCGCGACCGAGAAGATCCCGAACAGGGTCGGGCTCAGGAGCACGGCCACGAAGATCACGACGTACAGGATGCCGAAGCCGAGCAGGCCGTTGACCTGCGCCTCTCCCTTGAGCCCGAACGCGATGTACAGCGCGACCAGGCCGGTCGCGATGTGGACGACGTTGTGGACGGTGTCGACCCGGAGCAGCGACCCGTCGGCCGTGCCCGCGAGCGATGTGTTCAGGAAGCCGAGCACGCCGGCCGCGGCCAGCACGATGCCCGACAGGGCCGCCCAGCCCATCACGGTGCTGTTGTTGCTCATGGTTCTCCCAACCTCCTTCTCGTGACGCGGAACGCGCGCCACGCTCGCGTGAGCGGAGGGACGGGAGTGGTGGTCGCCCGACCTCCGGCACGGTAGGTTCGCGGCGACCCACGGTCCGGATCACTCCGACCGCCGGCGCCGGTTGGGCACGGCCCGAGTATCACGCGTCCGTCAAGGGCCGCGGCGCGATGGCGGGCTCGTGGTCCCCGGGCGCACCGCTCGGGCGATCCGGACGCCCGCGTGGTCGATCCCGGCCTCTAGAATGCCGGGCATGCCCGCGACGGTGAGCAGCGCGAGGTTCGTGGGACGTGACGCCGCATTCGTGCGCCTGGCGGCCTCGCTCGAGGCGGTCGCCGGCGGCGAGGCGACGACCGTCCTGATCGACGGCCCCGGCGGCGTCGGCGTCAGCCGGCTGGTCGACGAGGTCTGCCGCCGCGTCACCGCCCTGTCCGAGCCGTTCTCGATCGTCCGCGCCCGGTCGTTCCGGCGCGGCTCCGACGAGCCCTACGGCGCCGTCATCCGAGCGCTCGGGCCGATCTTCCGCGCGATCGACGACCCGACCCTGGCCCGGCTCGTCGGGCCGGCGGCGGAGGACGTCGTGCGGCTGTTCCCGGAGGTCGTCGGCCGCCTCTCAGCGGTCGGCGCCCTGCCGCACCGCCCCACGGTGACGGCGCCGGAGCGGCGCCAGGGCCGGGTC
Organism: Candidatus Limnocylindrales bacterium; assembly: GCA_035699725.1. Lineage (GTDB taxonomy): Bacteria > Chloroflexota > Limnocylindria > Limnocylindrales > CSP1-4 > CF-46. Next base: position 19,046 of record DASSPG010000032.1, read on the forward strand.
CTGGAGGGTCTGCTCGGGGTCGTCGGCCGGTTGGCCGATGAGCGTCCGGTCCTGTTCGTCCTCGAGGATCTCCATGAGGCCGACGCCGGAACCCGCGCGCTCGTCTCGTTCATGAGCCGGATCCGACGCCACCAGCGCGTCGCCCTGGTCGGCACCTACCACCCCGACGAGATGACCAGGGATCACCCGCTGCACGCCACCCTCGCCGAGGCCGCCAGCACGTCCGGCCGGCGGCCGGCGAGCGTGTCGATCGCGCCGCTCGCGCGAAGCGAGCTCGCCGAGCTCGTCCACGCGATCGAGGGTGAGCGGCCGACCGCGTCGGCCCTGGTCCTGGTGGCCGACCGTTCGCGCGGGCTGCCGCTCGTCGCGGAGGAGCTCCTCGCTGCCCGGCGCGAGCTCTCGGACACGGCCCTGACCGGCGCGTTCGCCGAGCTCGTCATCGCCCGCCTCGCCCGGCGCGGACCGGAGTGCCGCCGGGTGATCCGCCTCCTTGCCCTCGCCGGCCGGCCGCTGGATCGCGACGAGCTGGTCGAGACCGCGGCGGCGTTCGAGTTGACGGCCGACCGCCTGCCGCCCCGGTCGTCGACGCTGCCCCGGCGCGGCGAGGGTGCGCTCGATCCCGATCTGGCGGCCGGTCTCGAGGAGGGCCTCACGAGCGGGATCCTGGTCGAGGATCCATTCGGGATCGCGTTCCGCCACGAGCACATCCGGCGCGCCGCGGCCGCCGACCTGCTGCCCCGCCTGCGCCACCGACATCACCTGGCGCTCGCGGCGGGTCTCGTCGGCTACCCCCGCGAATCGGCGCGCCACTGGCTCGACGCGCACGTCCCGGACCGAGCCTTCAGCGCGGCGGTCGACGCCGCTGGCCGAGCCGAGGCCGCCCACGCGTCCGAGGACGCCCTCGAGTCGCTCGAGCTGGCCCTCGCGCTCATCGAGACGTCCCCGGCCGAGGCCCTCGCCGAGCCCGCCCCGGGATCGGCGCCCGAGCCTCGCGGCCGGCGCTCGCGGTCGCGCGAGGCCTCGACGCCGCTCCAGCTGCGTGCCGCGGAAGCCGCCTTCGCCGCCGGCCGGCCGGCTCGCGCCGTCGCCTACGTCGAGTCGGTGCTCGGTGGGTTCGACGAGCGCCGGGATCGCGTCGCGCTCGGCCTCCTGCACGAGCGGATGGGGCGCTATCGGCGGGCGGCGGGCGATCGGGTCGGCGCGCTCGCGGCCCTGGAGCGCGGCGTCGAGCTCGTGCCGGACGGCCCGACGCTCGAGCGAGCGACCGTCCTGGCGGCGCTCGCGCAGGCCACGATGCTCGACGGCGAGTTCGGCCGGGCCGAGGTCCTCGCCCGGGATGCGATGCGGATTGCCGCCGCGATCGGGCCGGACGCGGACTCGCTCCTGGCCCATGCGACCACGACCCTGGCGGTGGCCCTGGGCTGGGGCGACGAGCCGGAGGCCGGCGTCGCGCTGCTCGAGGAGGCAAGGATCGTCGCCGAGCGGGCCGGCGACCTCGACGACCTGTTCCGGATCTACGCCAACCTGACGACGGTCCTCGATCACGTCAGCCGGCGGGCGGAGGCGGCCGACGTCGCCTACGCCGGCATCGAGGCCAGTCGCCAGGCCGGCCTCGAGGCGGTCTACGGCAACTTCCTGCGCGCCAACGCCGCGGACTCCCTCTTCGTGATCGGACGCTGGGAGGAATCACGGGCGATCAGTGCCACGGCCCTCGAGTGGAGCCCGGCCGGAGTCGCCTTCGCCCGGCCGATCGACAACCTTGCCATCGTGGAGATCGAGACGCGCGCCGGCGAGCTGGCCGGGCGCTGGCTCGGCCAGATGCTGGTCGAGCTCGAGACCGTCAGCGACGCCCAGCACGCCGTGCCGATCTACCGGGCGGCGGCATCGCTCGCGCTCTGGCAGGGCGACCATGCCGACGCCGGGCGCGCGGCGGGCCGTGGCTGGGAGCTGGTCAAGGACAGCGGCGACTGGAGCCTGATCGCGCGGATGGCGGCCACGGTCGCCGAGGTCGATTCGATGGCCGCGATCGATGCGGCGGCGCGTCGCGACCTCGCCGCGCTGGCCGCGATCCGGACCCGGTCGCGTGACGTGGTCGGCGCGGCGCGGGCGGCCGTCGAGCGCTCGGGCGTCCCGCCGACCGTCGGATCGCGGCGCGACGCCGACACCTGGATCGCGCTGGCCGCGGCCCATCGCGACCGGCTCGAGGGCCGCGACGATCCGCGGGCCTGGGACCGTCTCGCGCGGGCCTGGTCGGAGCTCGACAGCCCGTACGAGGTCGCCAAGGCGCGTTGGCGGCAGGCCGAGGCCGTCCTCGCCGGCGGCGAGGGTCGCGCCGCCCGCGGGCCGGCCCGGGATGCCCTCGAGGAGGCCGCCGGGATCGCCCTCGGCCTCTCGGCGAGGCCGCTCCTGCGCGAGATCCGGGAGCTCGCGAACCGGGCGATGATCCGCCTGCCGGCGGCCGTCGACGACCTGCTGGACCTCCCCGAGGCAACGGCAGGGGTCGCGGTCCCGGGCTCACCGTCCGAGGCCACGATCGGCGACGAGCGAGAGGGGCAGCTGGTCGCGGTGGGCCCGGGCGCGGACGGAGCGCGGCCGCACCCGAGCACGGGCGGCCAGGCTGCGGACCGGAGCGGCCAGCCGGCCCACGATCGGCGAGCCGGAGACGCGACCGCGCTCGTCCGGGGCGTCGTGGGGACGGCGACGGCAGCGAAGGCGGACACCTTCGGCCTCTCCCGGCGCGAGCGCGAGGTGCTCTCGCTGATCGCGGAGGGCAGGACGAACCGCGAGATCGGTGAGCGCCTCTTCATCAGCCAGAAGACGGTGGGCGTCCACGTCGGCAACATCCTGTCCAAGCTCGGCGTGTCGGGCCGGGTGGAGGCTGCCGCGGTGGCGATCCGGCTCGGGCTCACCGAACCGATCGCGGCAGGTTCCTCGTCCGGACGGTAGATTCGGGCCCGACGCGACTGCCCGTCGCCCGCTCCACTCGTCTGGAGCGACACCGAACCACCCGCTTCCGAGGTCACCCGACGTGATGCGCCGCCCGCCCCTCCTGATCCTGCCGCTCCTGGCCCTCCTGGCCGTCGCCGCCTGCTCGTCCGGGGGCGCCCCCGGCTGGACCTACGCCCCGGCTCCCTCGAGCACGCCGGCCGCGTCGGGCGCCCCATCGGGCGAGCCGCCGGCAGCCCCGTCCGCCGCGCCGAGCGCAGCCCCGTCGGCGGCTCCATCCGCCGCCGGCAGCCCCGCCGCCTCGGGCGGCACCGGGCTGACGATCGTGGCCCCCGTCGGCGCCACGACCGGCGGCTTCGATCCCACGACCGCGGAGACGGCGGCTGACACCCCGTTCACGCTCACGTTCGACAACCAGGACAACCAGGCGCCGCATAACCTCGTCCTGAAGAACCCGGACGGGTCGGCCGTCGCGGTCCAGGGTGACACCGCCTTCTTCACGGGACCCGGCCAGCGGGTCTACCAGGTGCCGGCGCTCGCGGCAGGCGAGTACAAGTACCTCTGCGAGGTCCACCCGACCACCATGGTCGGGACGCTCACCGCCACGTAACGCCGGCGTCCGGCCGTCCCGAGGGCCCGATCGATGGATGTGCGCGAGCAGCTCTGCTACTCCGACGCCTACGCCCGGACCGTCGAGGCACGGGTCGCGACGGTCGACGACTCGGGGGAGGCCCCGCTCGTCGTGCTGGATCGCACCGTCTTCTACCCGGGCGGCGGCGGCCAGCCGTCCGATCGCGGCCTGCTGCTGCGCGCCGGCGACGGACGGACGTGGTCGGTCCGCGCCGCCCGCAAGGTCGGCGGTGACATCGTCCACGAGCTGGAGCCGTCGACGGGCGGGCCGCCCGCCCGCGACGACGTGCTGACCGTGGACCTCGACTGGGCCCGGCGCTACGCTCTGATGCGGACGCACACCGCGCTCCACGCCCTCTGCGGCGTCGTCTGGCGCGACTACGGTGCGCTCGTGACCGGCGGCAACATGGAGCCCGGCGCAGGGCGGATGGACTTCGAGTTCGAGCGGATGAGCGGCGACCTCGTCGACGAGATCGAGGCGACGGTCAACGCCGAGCTGGCCCGCCGGCGAGACGTCCGGGTCAACGTCCTGCCGCGCGACGAGGCGTTCGCGATCCCGGACCTGATCCGCACAAAGGTCAACCTTCTGCCGCCCGGAATCGAGGAAATTCGGACGATCGAAATCGTCGGGCTTGACTTGCAGGCCGACGGTGGCACGCACGTCTCGAACACGCGGGAAGTTGGGCAGATTCGTGTTCAGGGGTACGAGTCGAAGGGGCGGATCAACAAGCGGATCAGGATCGCACTGGTGGACGAATAATCGTCAACCTTTCGGTTGACCTAATCCGTTGCCACAGCGATGTTGGTTGACATTATTCGGAGACGGGACTCAGGATGCGCAGCCGCCGACGCAAGATCGGTCGCAAGGAGTCACCGTCATGCCCCGCTCGTCCGCTGCTAACAACCTGATCGCCCTTCCGAGCGCCGCGCCGTCGCAGCTCATGTCCGACTTCCAGTGGTTCGCGGACACGCTGCGCGCGAGGAACAGTTCGCCCAGCACGGTCGAGTCGTACCGCCTCACGCTCGCGACGTTGGATCGCTTCCTCGGTGATCGTGGGTACCCGCGCAGCACGCCGGAGATCACTCGCGCGATGCTCCAAGCGTTCATGACGGATCAGTTGGGCAAGCACTCCGCCGGCACGGCGAACACGCGGTATGCGGGCCTGCGCGCGTTCTTCAACTTCGCGGTGAACGAAGAGATCGTCGAGAAGACACCGATGCGCGGCATGAGCGCGCCGACCAAGCCGACCGAGCCCGTGCCTGTGCTCTCGATCGAGGAACTCCGCGCGCTGCTCGACGCCTGCTCCGGCAAGACGTTCGCCGATCGTCGCGACACGGCGATCCTGCGTCTGCTGCTCGACACTGGCATGCGTCGCGCCGAACTCATGGGCCTCCACATGGACGACCTGCTGCTCCATCAGCACCTCGTCCAAGTCCGCCACGAGAATGCGAAGGGCAAGAAGGCGCGAGTCGTGCCGTTCGGTGCGAAGACGGCGCAGGCGTTGCAGCGGTACCTCCGCCTCCGCCGGACGCACAAGTACGCCGCGTCGCGGTTCCTGTGGGTCTCGCAGATGGGCGCTCAGATGGAACCTCCGGCGCTCAACAACCTCCTCGTCGAGCGGACGCGCGCTGCCGGATTGGGGCACGTGCATCCGCACCAGTTCCGGCACACGGCGGCGCACCTCAACCTCAAGGGCGGCATGCAGGAGAACGCGCTCATGCGCCTCATGGGGTGGTCGTCGCCGGAGATGCTCCAGCGATACGGTGCCTCCGCCGCCGACGAGCGCGCTCGTGCCGCCTACTTCGCCCAAGGCGCGCCTGGCGACCTCGTGTGACGGGTCGCGCGACCGC
>DASSPG010000033.1:0-1299 GCA_035699725.1 Candidatus Limnocylindrales bacterium
CCCGGGACGAATGGTCGTTCTTGATTCTCGAGGCCAACCGCGATGAGCACCGCCGATCCGATCAGCCTGGCGCAGACCCGGCGCCTCGCCGCCAACGCGGACACCATCCTGCTGCGCGCCACGCGGTCGGCCGACCTCGAGACCCCGATCGGTGCCTTCCTGCGCCTCGACGACGGCGGTCCCGGCTACCTGCTCGAGTCGGTCGAGGGTGGCGAACGCCTCGGGCGCTACTCCTTCCTGGGGGTTGGGCCGCGGCGCCTGCTCGAGGTGCGCGGCGACCAGGCGCGGATCCAGACCCGGCCGGTCACGGTGCCCGTGTACGCGCCGGACCTCCCGTTCGAGACGCTGGCGGCAACCGATCCGCTGGCGGCCATCCGGGCCTTCGTCCCGAAGCGCCGCGTCGCGCCCAGCGAGGGCATGCCGCGGTTCACCGGCGGCGCAGTCGGGGCGCTGGCCTACGACGCGATCTCCGCGTTCGAGCCCACCGTGCCCACGCCCGGGCCGGACCCGGTCGGCGTCCCGCTCGCGGCCTTCATCGAGACCGACCTCGTCCTCGTCTTCGACCACCTGACGCATACGCTCTCCGCGATCGCCTCGCTGCACACCGAAGCCCCCAGGCTCGAGGAGCGCTACCGGATCGCCGAGGCGGCTATCTTCGAGGCCCTGGAGCGCACGGCGCGTCCGAGCAGGGCGGAGCTGAACGGGGCGAGCGTCCGAGCGCGCGGAGCCGCCGCGGCCGCCGCTCTCGGCCCGGCGACCATCGGCGGCGCCACGGACATCAGCCTCGGTCGCGAGGAGTACGTCCACGCGGTGGAGGTGGCCAAGGACGCGATCGCCGCCGGTGAGGCGATCCAGGTGGTGCTGGCGCGACGGCAGTCGTTCGATCTGCCGGTCGATCCAACGACCGGCGCTCGCCTGGACGGGATCGCGCTGTACCGCGCCCTCCGCCGGGTCAATCCCAGCCCGTACTTGTTCTTCGTCCGGACGCCCACCTTCGAGGTAGTGGGCGCCTCGCCCGAGCTGCTCCTCCAGGTGGAGGGCGACCGGCTCACGACCCATCCGATCGCCGGGACCCGACCGCGCGGTGCCGACGCCAAGGCCGACGCGCTCCTCGCCGAGGAGCTCCAGGCGGATCCAAAGGAACGCGCCGAGCACGTGATGCTCGTGGACCTCGGCCGCAACGACCTCGGCCGGGTGGCTCGGCCCGGGACCGTCACCGTCAGCAAGTACATGGAGGTGGAGCGCTACAGCCACGTGCTCCACCTGGTCAGCCACGTCGAGGGGCGGATGCGGCCGGAG
>DASSPG010000034.1:0-2231 GCA_035699725.1 Candidatus Limnocylindrales bacterium
GCCCGATCGGGGGTCTGGTCCTCGCCGGAGGCGGTCGCCTCAGCCTGGACGGACCCGTCCTTCAGTTCCTCGGTCAACGGTCTGGTCTCTCCTGTCGGTCAAGTCCCCAGACACGACAAAGGCCTGGGCAGCGCCCAGGCCGGGTCCGGAACGATCAGAGGTGGTCCGTGGTAGGTGGGCCGCGGTCCGCTCCCTTCGTGGCGAGCATGGCTGGACGTGTCTTCAGCTGTCTGCCTTCTAGGGCCGGGAGAGTCTAGCACAGCGGTTTACGCCGCTACAATCGCCCGACCGTGCCCGAGCTACCCGACCTGGCGATCGTCGCGGACGCCTTCCACGCAGCCCTCGCCGGTCGCGCGGTGAGCTCCGCTCGAGCTCCCGGACCCCTTGCCGTCCGGGGCACGCCCGCCGAGCTGGAGGCCCTCGTCGGCCAGAGGCTGCGGGCCGTGCGTCGGCGCGGCAAGCTCCTCCTGCTCGAGCTGGAGCGCGACCGGGTCGTCGTCAACCCGATGCTGACCGGTCGCTTCCAGCTGGCACCGCCGGAGACCGCCCTGCCGAGCAGGACCGCGGTCGTGATCGGCTTCGGATCCCGGCCTCGGCGGCCGCGCGGCAGCGCGCGCTGGACGTCCGGAGCGGCATGGCTGCCGGCGGACGACGCGACGGTCGAGATCCGCTACCGCGACCCGACCCAGATGGGCAAGGTCTATCTCCTTCCGGCGGGCGTCGAGCGCGCGGTTCCCGGCCTCACCGACGAGGAGCCGGGGCCGGACGCGGACGATCCCTCGCTCACGATCGAGGTCTGGCGGGAGCGCATCCGGCGCCACCCGGGCGAGCTGAAGAACCTGCTCAAGAACCAGGCATTCGTCGCCGGGATCGGCAATGCCTACAGCGACGAGATCCTGCATGCGGCTGGGCTACTCCCGTTCCGGAAGCGATCCTCCCTCGCGCCCGAGGAGGTCGACGCCCTGTACCGCGCCACCCGGTCGACGATGGAGCGCGCGATCGCGGTCCTGCGGGAGCGCGTTCCGCCCACGTTCGAGAAGCAGGCGCGCGACTGGCTGGCGGTCCACGACAAGGGCGGTCAACCCTGCCCCCGCTGCGGAACGCGAATCAGCGAGGTGAAGCCCGGCGGGTTCGTGACGTCGTTCTGCCGAGGTTGCCAGGTCTAGCGGGTCACCCGGCGGCCCGGCCGGGACGCGTCCGCGCTCACGGGATCTTCAGCACCTGGCCGATCCGGAGCGTCGAGCTGGTCATCCCGTTGAGGGCCCGGATCTTGGCGGGCGACGTTCCGTAGCGCCGGGCGATCGCGAGCAGCGTGTCGCCCTTGCGGACCTTGTAGGTCGTTCGGTAGGCGGGCGCGGCGCTGGCGGACGGAGCGACGGATGGCTCGATCGACGGCGACGGCGCGACGGTCGGTGACGGGCTCGGGCTCGGAACGACCGCGACCGGCGAGGGCGACGCCGATGGCAGCGCGACCGGCACGGCTCCGCCCGCGAGGCGTGACAGAGCGACGACCGCGAAGGCGACGACCATCAGGCCGATCAGGGCGATCTGGCCGGGCCCGCGATCGAGCTTGAACTGGACGGCCTGATCCACGAGTCGCGGCGGTTCGAGGAGGATGGGCGCCGTGCGGGCGATCGGTCGGCGGCGGCGATCCGCGAGCTCGATCGCGACGGGATCCGCTCCGGCAATCAGGTTCGTGGCCCGCGCGTCACGGGCGGCACGGAAGATCGCGCAATGCGTGTGGTCCGCCGAGAGGCAGTGGCGGCGCTGCTTGTCCGTCGACTGGGCGGCGGGCGGATCGACGGCAGCGCAGCGATGGTCGCGGCTCGGCGTCGTGGTCCGCCACGATCCCCCGGCGGAGGTCAGGTACGGGCACGTGCCGAGCACGGCATCGCGGGCGGACGGCAAGGGCCGGGGGCGCGAGCCCGGATCGTGGGGAGCCTCGGGCGAGCCGGTCAGGCCCGGCTCCGAGCCTCCGTCCGCGCCGACGGGGACGGTCATCGCCGCCCAGTCTACCGGGCGACGAGCGCGGTCGCCCCTGCACCGACCGCCCAGCTGACGACCACGCGTCCTACCGACAGGCGAAGTCCCCGGGAACGCAAAAATCCTGGCGACGACCTATTTTCCCGAAAGGCTGCCCTCTCAGTATCTTCGGCGCTGGAGAGCTTGACTTCCGTGTTCGGGATGGGAACGGGTATGGCCTCTCCGCCAGTGTCACCAGGATTCGTTGC
>DASSPG010000035.1:0-16201 GCA_035699725.1 Candidatus Limnocylindrales bacterium
CCAGCGGCAGTGGATCAGCTTCGAGCGGATCGGGAGCATCCGCCGGATCGCCTCGATCGTCTGGGGCGCCTCGGGCTCCCAGCGGGCGGTAAAGTGGAGGTCGCCGACCTCGATCTGGAGCGTCGTCATGGACGGAGGATAGCGTTGACCGACGGCGCGGGACCGACGATCTCGACCCACGTGCTCGACACCGAGCGCGGCCTGCCGGCGGCCGGGATCCGGGTCACGCTCCTGCGCCTCGACGTCGGCGCGGCGCCGATCCGGATGACCCAGGCGCTGACCGACGACGACGGCAGGATCCGCGACCTCCTCGAGCGCCCGCTGGTGGCGGGCGACTACCGTCTCGAGTTCGACATCGGGCGCGAGGACGACGCGTTCTTCCGGCGGGTGGCGGTGGACCTCCGGATCGCTGATCCTGGCCGGAGCTACCACGTCCCGCTTCTGCTCGCGCCGTTCTCGATGACGACCTACCGCGGCAGCTGATGGGCTCGTTGGACGTCGCGGCGCTGGATGCGCTACCCGAGGACGCGTTCGTCGCGGCGGTCGCTCCCTGGTTCGAGGGGGCGCCGCGCTTCCTGACCCGGCTGGCGGCCGCGCGCCCGTTCCGCGACGAGTCCACACTCTTCGCCCGCGCCGCCGAGATCGCCGCCGCCATGCCCGAGGACGAGCAGCTCGAGCTGATCGACGCCCACCCCCGGCTCGGCGCCCCGCCCGCGTCCGTGTCGGCCGCCTCGTTCCGCGAGCAGGGCTACGACGCCGACGCGAGCGCCGCCATCGCGGACCTCGAGCGGCTCAACCGGGAATACGAGGACCGGTTCGGGTTCCGCTATTGCCTCTTCGTCAACGGCCGCTCGCGCCCGGAGCTGGTGCCCGTCCTCGAGGCCGCGCTCGGTGCGAGCCGGGACGCCGAGATCCGGCGAGCCCTCGGTGACGTGGTCGTGATCGCCCGCGATCGCGCGACTCGGGCTTCGACAAGGGCGGACGGTGCTCGCCCCACGGAGGTGCCGGCGTGATCGAGATGGGTCCCAACTCCTACGGCAAGTCGGCGATCCGTCTCGTCAAGGTCGACCGTGACCGGACGCCCCACCGGGTCCGCGACCTCACGATCGCGATCGCGCTCGAGGGCGACTTCGACGCCTCGTACATGGACGGCGACAACAGCGCCGTCATTGCGACCGACACGATGAAGAACACGGCCTACGCGCTGGCGGCCGAGCACCTGACGGGGTCGATCGAGGACTTCGGCATCGCCCTCGGGCGTCACTTCCTGGCGGCAGGTGCGGAGGTCGAGCGGGCGAGGGTGTCGATCGCGGAGCACGCCTGGCGCCCGATCGGCGACGCGCCCGACGCATTCACGCGGGACACGTCCGAGACGCGGACGGGCGTGGTCGTGGTCGGTCGCGAGGCGATCGCGGTGCGAGGTGGAATCGACAGCCTGTCGGTCATGAAGACGACGCGCTCGGCGTTCAGCGGCTTCCCGCGCGACCGGTTCACGACCCTCAAGGAGACCGAGGACCGGATCATGGCCACGAAGGTCAGCGCGTCGTGGGCCTACCGACCGGTGGAGGCGGTGGACTTCGACCGCTCGTTCGCCTCCGTGCGGGCGACCCTCCTCGAGGTCATGGCCGATCACCACTCGGTCTCGGTCCAGGCCTCGATCTGGATCGTCGGCACGGCGATGCTGGAGCGCCATCCGGAGCTGACCGAGGTGTCGATGTCGCTGCCCAACCTGCACCACTGGACCTACGACCTCGCCCAGTTCGGGATCGAGAACGACCGCGAGGTCTACATCGCGACGACCGAGCCGCACGGGCTGATCGAGGCGACGGTCCGCCGGAGCGACGCCGCGGCCGGTTGATCCGCCGATTCCGGGCGGCCGGATCGGCGTGACACGCTAGCTGTCACAGGCGACGCCCAGGATGCGCGGCATGGAAGCCCGCATCGTCCAGCTCCCGACCAACGAGGTCCGCGTCGATCCGGATCGGATCGTCATCGAGCGGTTCGTCGTCCGGGACCCCGCCCTCGCCGCGATCGTGGCGGATCATCCAGCCGAGGACCGGCCGGCGTTCATCGAGCGCGCGCTCAGGATCGGGCTGACGGCCCTCCAGGACGCGACGGTGAGCGTGGACGTCGATCTCGTCCGGAGCGAGTTCGACAAGCTCCTCCGCTCGTCGGAGCAGGCGAACGCGAAGGCCGCCGAGGCGCTCGACCAGGTTCTCCGCTCCAACTTCGCGGACGGCGACGGGCGCCTGCCCCGGACGCTCGAGAAGTTCCTCGGCGATCGCGGCGCGCTTCGGACGTACGTCAACGAGCTGTTCGACGAGACGAAGCGGGACAGCGCGATCGGCCGGATGCAGACGCTGCTCGGGCGCTACTTCGACGGCGACGCGTCCAAGCTCGCGATGCTCCTCGACCCCACGCGCCAGCACTCCCCGATGCACCAGTTCCGGAGCGAGGTCAGCGCCGGCTTCGAGCGGCTCCACGAACGGCTGGCCGCGATCGAGGCGGCGGCCGCGGCGCGGGGCGCCGAACGGGCTCGCTCCGCCGCCAAGGGCGGCGATTTCGAGGACGTCCTCGAGGCGATGCTCGGCGACGTGGCCCGGGGCATGGGCGATCTCGTCGATCGGACGGGCGGCGAGACGGGCGAGGTGCTGCGCTCGAAGAAGGGCGACTTCGTCGTGACGATCGACCCGGCACGGACCGGTGGCGCGGACGTCCGCGTGGTGGTGGAAGCCAAGGACCGCGGGATGTCGGTCCGGGCGATCCGGGAAGAGCTGCGCGAGGCCAAGCAGAACCGCGCGGCCGCGGTCGGCCTGGTCGTCTTCAGCCCGGCCCACGCCCCCACCGGCATCGCGCCGTTCGACGTGCGCGGCGGCGACGTGTACTGCGTGATCGATCCGGAGGCGCCCGATCCGGCGATCCTCGAGGCTGCGCTTCGCCTGGCCAGGCTGCACGCGGTCGCCGGCCTGCGCGATGTCGCCGCCGAGATCGATGTCGAGGCCGTTCGCCGGGCGCTCGAAGCGGTGAAGGCGGAGCTCGACGCCCTGAAGGGGATCAAGGCCACGCTCACGTCGATCGCGACCAGCACCGCGGGTGTGCAGGCGGGCCTCGATCGGTTGCGTGAGGCCGTGATCGCGCGGGTGGTGGAGGCGGAGACCGAGATCCGGGTCGCGCGGGCCACCGCCCACTGAATCGGGTCGCCGGTCGCGCCTGCGCGGGTTGGGTGCGAACGGGTGCAGTCCGGTGTGGTTCAATCGGGAACGGTGGGGTTGGGACGTGTGGGCCATGTCCGCATGGGACCACCGGGTCCTGTCGCCGGGTGCCTCGGACGCCGAGTCTGACGAACGTCGACGCGAAGTCCGGATCCGAGGGAGTCCGTTGCGTCGCCTTCGAGAACCCATCCTCGCCGGAGACTCGTCATGCGACGCACGCTCGCCACGCTCGCCGCCGCCGCCCTGCTCCTCTCGTCGGTCGGTAGCGCGGTGGGGGCGGAGCCCGATGCGTCGACCTCCCCGGCGCCGATCGTCGAGCCACCCGCGCCCGACGCCGACCCCGTACCTCCCACGTCTGAGCCGGCCCCCGAGTCGTCGGCCGCGCCGGACGCCGCCACGCCCGCCCCGATTGTCGCCGCTCCCGTCGATCCGGCCGCGCCGGCCCCGGCGACCGTCGCTCCGGATTCCGCGCCCGGCAAGGGCGCGCGTCCCGCGTCCCCCACCGATCCCACGAACCGCTGGATCGTCGTCCTCGACCCCGGGGTCGACGCCGGGCTTGCCGCGACACGCCATGGCAAGCGCCTGGGTTTCGCCTCCGAGCGGACGTTCAAGCACGCCTTCCGTGGCTACTCCGCCATCCTCGACCGCGGCCAGGTCACCGCGCTCCGCCACGACCCGTCGGTCGCGATGATCGTCGCCGACGAGAAGATCCAGATCGCTGCCCAGACGATCCCGACCGGGATCAGCCGGAGCGGAGCCACGCGCTCGACCGTCGCGAGGATCAACGGCCTCGACGAGCGCGTCGACGCCGACGTCGCCGTCGTCGACACCGGCATCGCGGTGGTCTCGGACCTGAACGTGGCCGGCGGCTACAACTGCTCCACCACGAACCGCGCCCTGTGGCGCGACGTCCAGGGCCACGGCACCCACGTCGCGGGCACCGTCGGCGCCATCGACAACGGCAACGGCGTCGTCGGCGTCGCCCCCGGCGTCCGGCTGTGGGCCGTCAAGATCCTCGACGACACGGGCGAAGGCCTCCTGAGCTGGTACGTCTGCGGCCTCGACTGGATCGCCGCCCAGCGCGACCCGTCGGACCCGACCCGGCCGCTGTTCGAGTCGGTGAACATGAGCGTCGCCAAGTACGGCAAGGACGATGCCAACTGCGGGTTCACGAACAACGATCTCCTCCACCAGGCGATCTGCAGGCTCGTCTCGGGCGGGGTGACCGTCGTCGCTGCCGCGGCGAATGACTCGAGCAGCGCCGCCGCCCGCGTCCCTGCCGCCTACAACGAGGTCATCACGGTGTCGGCCCTGGCCGATAGCGACGGCAAGGCGGGCGGCCTCGGTGGCAACCGCTGCTACTCGTGGGGCACGTATGACGTCGACGACACGTTCGCCGATTTCAGCAACTACGGCTCGGACGTCGACCTGATCGCCCCGGGCAAGTGCATCTGGTCGACCGTGCCCGGCGGCTACAAGTACAGCTCGGGGACCTCGATGGCGGCGCCCCACGTGGCCGGCGCCGCCGCGCTCCTCAAGGCGAGCCGTCCTGGGCTCACCCCGGCCGAGGTCCGCGAGGCGCTCCAGTACCTGGGCACCCTGAACTGGCAGACCTCGACCGACCCGGATCCGTACCACGAGAAGCTGCTCGACGTGTCCCGCCTCGGGCCGCGCGGCACGTTCGGGGTCGCCACCGGCTCCGACGTCGTGCTCGGCGAGGCCGGCGGCATCGCCCGGTTCCCGATCACGATCACTCGCTCGACGACCTCGTTCGAGCGCGTCCGCCTCTCGGCGAGCGGACTCCCCTCCGGCGCCACCGCGAGCTTCGACCTGACCAGCGTCTACGGCTTCGGCACGGCCGCCTCGACCCTCGCGGTGACCGTCCCGACCGGCCTCGCGCCGGGCGCCTACGCGGTCACGGTGAGCGGGAACGAGCACGGGTCGATCCAGCAGGCGACGGCCACGATCCGGATCGAGGGCGATCCGCCGGTCGCGCTGCCGCCGGCCGTCGGCGCCCAGAGCCGCGGCATCCTCGGCTCGAGCACGGTCCCATCGCGGGTCTTCTGGCCGGCAGCCTCGGACCCGACGACCGCCATCGCGGGCTACGAGCTGGAGGAGAGCGTCAACGGTGGCCCGTGGACTCCCACGGCCGCGACCGCGGCCTCGGTCCGGTCCGCCCTCGATACCCAGGCCCTCGGCTCCAGCTACCGCTATCGCGTCCGCGCCCGAGACGCGGTCGGGAACTGGAGCGGCTGGGCGGACGGCCCGTCGGTCTCGAACGCCCTCGTCCAGGATCGCAACTCCGCCCTGACCTACACGGGAACCTGGACGAAGCAGCTCTACACCGCCGCTTCCGGCGGGTCGACCACGTACGCCAAGGCTGCCGGGGCCCGGGTCCGGACGACGTTCAGCGGTCGCGGCATCGCCCTCGTCGCCCCGCAGGGCCCGACCCGCGGGTCGGCCGCGATCTACGTCGACGGTGTCTACCGCGGCACCGTCAGCTTCCGGGCGAGCTCGGGCCGCAGCCGGGTCGTGATGTACACGACGACGTTCGCCACGCTGGGCACGCACTCGATCGAGGTCCGCCTCGTCGGCAACGGCCGGGTGGACGTCGACGCATTCGTCGTCCTCCGCTAGGTCCTCGAACCTGTAAGAGGCCTGAAGCGCCGCCGGCCATCCCCGCCCTCCCGGGACCGTTGCATGCCCGCGTTATCATGCGGAGCCGGTGACGTCCGCCCGCGCGGATCGACCCGGCAACCGTACGAGGACCTGCCGTGGCACGCGCGATGTGGAAAGGGGCCATCCAGTTCGGGCTCGTGACCATCCCGGTCAAGCTCTACCTGGCGACCGAGTCCGACTACACGATCCGCTTCAACATGCTCCACGCGAAGGACCTGTCGCGGATCCAGATGAAGACGTGGTGCCCCGTCGAGGATGAGCCGATCTCGCGGTCGGACACGGTCAAGGGCTACGAGTACTCACCCGGCGAGTACATCGTGATCACCGACGAGGACCTCGAGAAGGTCCCGCTCAAGACCGTCCGGTCGATCGCGATCGAGCAGTTCACCAAGGCCGACGACGATGAGTCCGCCAACACCCGCTTCGTCAAGCAGGCCTACTACATCGAGCCCGACAAGATCGGGCGCAAGCCCTTCTACCTGCTCCGCTCGGTCCTCCAGGAGGAGGGCCTGAAGGCGATCTGCAAGGTCGTGATCAAGGATCGCGAGGCGCTCGCCTCGCTCGATCCGTTCGGCGACACGATGCTGCTCACGACCCTCCACTGGCCCGACGAGATCCGCTCCACGACCGAGCTTGATCTGCCCGACGAGGACTACGACTTCAAGCCGGCCGAGCTCGCGATGGCCCGCCAGCTCGTGTCCGCGATGACCGCCGAGTTCAACCCGGCCGACTACAAGGACGAGTACCGCGACGCCCTGATGTCGGTCATCGAGTCGAAGATCGAGGGTCACGAGGTCACGGCGCCGGAGCCCGCTGAGGAGGGCGGCAAGCTGGTCGACCTGATGGCCGCCCTCGAGGCGTCGGTCAACGCGGCCAAGGCGTCGCGCGCCGCCGACAAGCCGGTCAGCGTGGCCGAAGCGAAGAAGGCCCGCGCGAAGAAAGCGGACGAGAAGCCCGCGACGACGTCGAAGGCGGCGAAGGCCGAGGGCGCCGCTGCCGAGGCGGCACCGGCCAAGACCCGCAGGCGCAAGACCGCCTGACCGTCCGCCTGACCGTCGCTCCTGCCCAGAACCCGGCAGACTGAGCGGCGATGCCGCTCGAGCACTACCGCCGCAAGCGCGACTTCGGCAAGACCCCGGAGCCCGCCGGCGCCACGGACCCGCCCAAGGGAACCGGGCGGTTCGTCGTGCAACGCCACCGCGCCACCCGCCTTCACTACGACTTCCGGCTCGACATCGACGGCGTCCTGGTCAGCTGGGCCGTGCCCAAGGGGCCGACCCTCGACCCCGCGGTCCGGCGGATGGCCGTCCACGTCGAGGACCACCCGATCGAGTACTTCGACTTCGAGGGCGTGATCCCGGCGAAGCAGTACGGCGCCGGCGACGTGATCGTGTGGGACTGGGGGACCTGGGAACCGGAGGCCGAGACGCCAGACCCGGTCAAGGCGATCGACAAGGGCGAGCTGAAGTTCGTGCTCGCGGGCCAGAAGGTGCGCGGTCGCTTCACGATCGTGCGCACCAGCCGCCGCCCGGGTTCCGCCCCGGCCACCGCCTTCGAGGACGACAGCGAGCAGTGGCTGCTGATCAAGAAGCGCGACGCCGACGCGGTCTCCGGCTGGGACGCCGAGGACCACCCGCAGAGCGTCAAGACCGGCCGGACCAACGACGAGGTCAAGGCCAACCGCGATGCCCTGTGGGTGAGCGAGCAGCCCGCGGCGGTGGCCGGGATCGATCTCGCCTCGGCGGTGGAGCAGGCGATGCCCGACCGGATCGAGCCGATGGCGGCGACGCTGGCCGGCAAGGCCTTCAGCGATCCGGACTGGCTGTTCGAGGTGAAGTGGGACGGCTACCGGGTCGAGGCGGTCGTCCGCAACGGGGCCGTCAAGCTCTGGACGCGCAGCCTCAAGGACGCCGAGACCTATTTCGGCGCGCTCCTCTCGCCGCCGACCTGGATCGACGCCCGCGAGGCGATCGTCGACGGCGAGGTCGTCGCCCTCGACGACGAGGGCCGGCCCGACTTCTCGCTGCTCCAGGAGCGGATCAGTCAACGCCGGACGAGCGCCGGGACGGCGATGGCCGGGCCGCTGGTCTACCAGGTGTTCGACCTGCTCCACCTCGATGGCCGCTCGCTCCTCGGCGTCCCGCTCGAGGACCGCAAGCGCCTCCTGCGGAGCGTCCTGCGCGAGACGAGCCGGGTCCGGTTCGCGTCCCACGTCGTCGGGGAGGGCGAGGCGTTCATGGCGGCGGCCAAGGCGCGCGGCCTCGAGGGGATCGTGGCCAAGCTCCGCCGGTCGCGCTACGAGCCGGGTCGCCGGACCACGGCCTGGCTGAAGCTGAAGATCCGTCCGGAGCAGGAGCTGGTCGTCGGCGGATGGACGCCGGGGGAGGGCAACGCCCGTGACCTCGGCGCGGTCGCGGTCGGGGTGTACGAGGACGGCAGGCTGCGGTTCGCGGGCAAGGTCGGGTCAGGGTTCACCGCGGCGACCCGGAAGCGGCTGCTCGCGGCGATGGATCCGCTCACGACGGACGCGCCGCCCTTCGACCCGCCGCCGCCGCAGGACTACCGGGGCCGCTGGGGCGGCGATCTCGGCGGTGTCACGTGGATCCGGCCGGAGCTGGTGATCCGGGCCGAGATCGGCGGTTGGACCCGGGACGGCCACGTTCGGCAGACGTCATTCAAGGGCCTCGAGGTCGGGCGCGACCCGCGTCTCGTCGTCCGCGAGGTCGCCGTGGCGTCCGACCGCGCGGTCGCGTCGGCCGAGGCGGCGGAACCGCCGGCGCCACCGTCGTCGGGCGATCCGGGGGAACATGCACCCGTGCCCGCCCGCAAGCGTCCGGCCGCGGAGCGGTCGGTGGCCGGATCGTCTACCACCGCCGCGGGAGCCGCCCTGCCCGACGCGGCCGAGCCCGATGAGCTCGAGCGGCTCGCCTCGATGGCGGGGGAGGGCGTCTGGCACGTCGGTGGCGAACGGGGCGACGACCTCAAGCTCACGAACCTCGACAAGGTCCTCTTCCCGCCGCACCCGACCGAACCGTCGGATGCGCCGATCACGAAGCGCGAGCTGATCGCGTACTTCGCGCGGATCGCGCCGACCCTGCTGCCGCACCTCGCCGAGCGGCCCCTCAACCTCCAGCGCTTCCCGAACGGAGCCGGCGGCCCGAGCTTCTGGCAGAAGGACATCCCCGAGAGCGCCCCCGGCTGGCTGCGGCGCTGGCGCGAGGTCGGCGTGGCCGAGCGCGAGGCCAACGACCACCTGGTGGCCGATCGCGTCGCGGCCCTGTGCTGGCTCGGCAACCAGGCCGCGTTCGAGATCCACGCCTGGACGTCGCGGCTGGACGCCCCGGACCGGCCCACCTTCGCCCTGATCGACATCGATCCGGGCACGAAGACGACCTGGGAGGAGACGCTCGTTCTCGCCCGGCTGTACCGGACGGCGCTCGGGCACCTCGGGGTGCGTGGCTATCCCAAGACGACCGGCAAGCGGGGGATCCAGGTCTGGATCCCGGTCGAGCCGCGGTACGCGTTCGCCGAGACGAGCGCATGGGTCGAGCGGATCAGCCGGGCGATCGGGTCGACCGTGCCCGACCTGGTGTCCTGGGACTGGTCCAAGGCAGCGCGCGGCGGCAGGGCCCGCCTCGACTACACCCAGAATGCCTCGATCAAGACCCTCGTCGCGCCCTATGCCGTCCGGCCCGCGGCCGGCGCGCCGGTGTCGGCCCCGATCACCTGGGATGAGCTCGACGACCCGGAGCTCCGGCCCGATCGGTGGACGATCCGGACGATCGTCGAGCGGGTCGCGGAGGTCGGTGACCTCTTCGCGCCGGCCCAGACCGATGCCCAGGTGCTGCCCGAGGTCTGAGGGCGGCCGGCCGGGACCAGCTGGCGCGCGACTCGCTCGCTCCGACCATCGCCGACCAGCCCGGGTCCTCCGAAGGCGAACGCGCCCGGACTCACCTCATCGCGTCGCCCGCGCCGACACCGGAGTCCCGAAGTCGGCGCGACGCTTCACGGAGGCGCGTCGCGATCCTCAGCGCCAGGCGGTCGGATCGCGCTTCGCGTACGGCAGGACGAACCAACCGAGGAGGGGCTCGCCGGTCGACTGGCTCGCGCCGGTCGGGCGGAGCGCGGGGTCGAGGTGGATCGTGATCGTCACGTCGTCGCGGTCGGGCCAGTTGGGGTCGTAGAGGCGCAGGGTCACCCCCCGCCCGTCCTCAGCGTAGCCCCAGGCGATCACCTGGTGGTTACGTGTCAGCCGGCGTGGGTCGCGGCCCGCCACCCGGATCAGCCCGACCGCCACCAGGTCGCCGGCGTCGATCGCGGCGCGCGCCCTCGGCCACTCCCGCTCGAGGGTGGTTTCGACGCGCTCCCGCCCGAACGAGCCTCCGAGCGCCGCCCGCAGCCAGAACCGGATCGGCACGCTCATCCACGCGAGCGACTCCACCTGGCGGCGGACGATGGCCCGGAAGCGCGGCGAGCCGTTGGCCGGCGGCTCGCGATCCGGCGGCACGGCCACACCCGCTGCGTACAGGTCGGCGACCGTGTAGCACATCCCCCCGCACAGGCCAGCCGAGGCATCGCCGACCCCGAGGACTCGCGGGTCGAACGGGCCGAGCCGGACGGTCGGCCCGGACGGCCACGCGTTCGCGAAATGGAAGCCGTGCGTGCTGGGCAGGAATCCCGGCACCGTTCGCTCGATCACGGCCCGATGGTAGCCCCCCGCGCGCGCCGGCCGACTAGCGGGTCACCGTCACCCGGACGATGCCGGGCGGCACGCCCGCGGCGGCCAGCGACCCGGTCCTGGGGTCGACGACGTCGAGCACCACGAGGTACTCGCCGGGCGCTGCGGGCGCGGTCATCCGGAACGCGATCTCGACCGACGAGCCCGGCGCGAGTCCCGCGGGCAGGATGGACGAGGCCGCCGCCCCGGCCGCCGACCCGCCGGCGCTCGACCCTCCCAGATCCACCCAGCGAGCGACGAGCGTGGCCCGCGACGCCGGCACGGTCTCGGCGGCGTCGACGCGATGGCGCTCCGCCGGTCGGCCCCACGCCTGCCCGCCCAGGTTCGTCACCTTAACCGCGAGCGCGAATGGACCGCCGGCGGCCGTCGTGGCCGTCGCCGGAGCGGTATACGCCGCGGTGAGGGGACCCGTGACCCGGACGACCAGCGCGGGGATCAGGGCCTGGGTGGCGGCATCGAACGCCTGCCCGTCGGCGTCGTGGACGGTCGAGACGAGGCGGTAGAGGCCGGGGGTCGTCGGCACGGTGACCGGCACCTCGATCCCGCCCGTGGCGAGCTTCGTGGCCGCCACCGGGTCGACGACATCGCCGGCTCGCTCGGGCACGACGAGGTCGATCGGTGGGGCGTCCGTCGCGGTGGTCCCCGGATCGTCGTCCGTGGCGGGCGCCGGTTCGACCCCCGGCGCCGGCTCGGGTGAGGCGCCCGGACTGGCGCCGCCGTCGAGGCGATCCCAGCGCGTCCCGACCATCAGCGTCGCCGGCAGCAGGGCCGCGGCGTCGCGGGCGACGGGCAGGATCAGCTTCGTCTTCGCCCCCACCGTGGGCGGGTTCGCGAGATCGGGCGCCCCGAAGGTCACGCCGAGGCCCGTGAGGCTCGGCTCGAGGATCGGCGCCGGCTCGAGCGGCCCGCGGACGGCGTTCCCGACGACCTGGGCGCTCGTCAGCTTCGCCTTCAGGACGATGGACCGATGGAAGCCGGAGTCGACCCGGTCCGGGTCCATCTGGGCGATCGCGCCCTTCGTCCGCTGGCTCGCGAACCGGAGGAAGTGGTCGTTGCGGTTGGGAGCGGTCTTCCAGATCGCGTCGATCGAGCGGGTGCCGCCGCGGAGGACGCCCTTCACGTAGTACGTCGGGGCGAGGTAGGCATCCGCGATCACCGCGCCGGCGCCGGCGCGGAAGAATCCGGCGGCGTAGTTGTCGACGCGTTGCTGCGCCTGCTCGAGGGTGCCCTCCGCGAGGCCCGGCTCGGTGTTGCCGCTGGCGTAGCAGAGGTGGCTGAAGATGACGACGGCGTCCTTCGCCAGCTTGATCTCGGATCCGATCCTCGCCTCACCGAAGTACTGGTGAGAGTCCGCCGCACCCGCGTGCGGGTTGAGCCCGAAGCCGTTCTGGGTGGCCGGGAAGAGCGCGTCGCGGTAGATGCTCGGCCAGCCGTTGCCATGGCCGAGGTAGACCACGACCGACGCTCCCTGGAGGGCGGCCTTGACGTTCGGCCAGGTGGCATTCGGGGAGTAGACCTTGACGACGTTCGGGGTGTGCTTCGCAGCCGCCGCGGCCGCCTCATCAGCCAGGCGCCGGTAGTAGGGCGTCGCGCCACCGGCGGGCCCGACGATCAGCACGACCTTCGGCGCGGGTCGGGTCGCGGCGCTCGCCGACCCGGCGAGTGGCAGGGCGAGGAAGGCCAGCGCGGCGGCGACCGCGAGGGCGGCGAACCGGATCATCGAGTGCGGACGCGTGGACACGTCGATGCGTTGCTCCCAGATGTCAGGCCGACCTTACCGCGATCAACCGGACCTCACCATAGCCACTCATCGTTATCTCCCCATTCATCGCGAGGTTCACCCCCGGATCAGCGACGTTGCGGTGCGCGAGGGCACCGCAACGGATCATTGCTCCGGGAATTCGGAGGCCCGGGATCGCGGCTGGCAGTGCCGCGATCCCGGGGAGCTGCGCTACCTGAAGCGAGCCTTGACCAGGCTCCTCGCGGTCTCGAGGCCGCTCTCGATGAGGCGCGTCACGAGGGTCCGCTGGCCGGCGCCGTAGTCACCGGTCGCAAAGCTGTAGCTCCAGGCGGTCGTTCCGCTGGCGGTCTGCCAGGCGGACGGATCCGGAGCGGCGTTGCGATCGACGACCTGCCACTCGACGCGGGCGTCGGGGCCGACCGTGAACGTGGACGAGGCAACTGCCGAGGCCGTCTGGTCGATCATCGCCCGGACGTGGACCGTGTGGCTGCCGGCCGCGAGCGACCCGAGCGGGGCGCTCCACGTCCCGCTCGCCTCGTCGAGGACGGCGGTCCGCGGCGAACCGAACGAGGCGTCGTCGAGGGACACCTCGACCCGCCGGGTCGTGGGATGGTCGCCCGCACCGGTCGGATCGGAGCCCTGGTCGGGGAACGCATACCGTCCGCCGGCCACGACGTCGGAGCCGGTCACGACGGTGGAACCGTCGGCGGGGGTCTCGATCGTCGCTCCGAACTCGAGCCCGGAGGCCGGCATCGGCGCCGCGACGATCGCGACCTTCGAGGCATGGCTGCCCTCGTGGCCGAAGGCATAGGCCCGGACCCCGAGAAGCTGGATCTGGAAGGTGATCGGTTCGCCGGCGAAGGCCGGCCTGGTCGTCTCGAACGAGAGGTCGAACCTGGTCCAGCACAGCTCGCCCGCGACCTCGCAGCCGCCGCCGTTCGGCAGGGGGTTGCCCTGGGCGTTGGACCCGGAGCCCGTCCCGAAGCCGAGGATCGGCGCGACGGCGCTGACGCCGGTCCCGATCTCCCGATCGGTGGCCATCAGGACGCCGGTGGCCCGCCCGACGGTCGGGGTCTCCGACGCCACGTAGACCGTGGCGTACACGTCCGAGCCGGCCGGGATGGGGGCGTCGAGGATGCCCTCCTGGGCATAGATCCCGAGCGGGCGGTAGGCGGCCGGGACGCTGGTGACGCGGTTCTCGAAGCACTCCAGGTCACCGGCGGTGTCGTTCGCGTCGAGGTACGACTCGTTGTCGTCGGCCACGCACGAGACCGGCTTGTCGGGCTCGGCGGTGAACCGGCGATGGAGGTAGAAGGTCAGCGCGTTCTGCCCGGTCTGGGTCGCGAGGGCGGTGGCCGCGCCGGTCTTCTCGGCCGCGATGCGAAGGGCGGCGATCGTGCCCTCCACGCTCGCCACCGAGGCGGGCGTGAGGGTTGTGCCGACGAGGCCCTGGAAGTCGACGTCGCCGTCGCGGTCGTAGCCGCCGTAGAGCGTGTCCTTGATGGCCTGGTCGAGCACGAAGAACTCGTCCTCGAAGGAGCGATCGGGCAGGAGCGCCCGGCCGAGGATCACGTCGATCGCGCGCTGCGCGCTCTCCGGGGTGGCGGCCCCGTAGCCCTCGAAGAGGACGTTGCTCTCGCCCGCGTAGGGCGCGGTGGCCGGGAAGGGGAAGGTCGAGACGCGGTTCTCCTGGTTGAGCGGGAACGCGGTCTTGAGGACGGCCTCGCGGAGCTCGGTCCGGGTCAGCTTCCCGTCGGACAGGTAGATGGAACCCGCAATGGCCGTGCCCTCGGCGACGACCTGGCCGGGCCGCTGGCCGGCCTTCGGGTCGCCGATCGCCCGGCGGACGCCGGTCAGGACCGTCCCGAAGACGCCCGCGGTGTACGGGGTCGCGGCGGACGTGCCGCCGAAGGCGCACTGGCCCACGGTGCCGGTCCGGCAGGCCGACGGCAGGTTGCCGTCGCCCCAGGCGCTGATGTCGACCGGGATGCCGTCGCCGACGATGGCCCGCTGGCTGTCGCGCCGGATCGCCCCGACCGTGATGTTCCAGGATGCGCCGGTCTGGTCGGAGCCGTAGGTCGCCACCGGGACGTCGAACGCGTTGCCGACGCCGTTGCCGGCGGCGAAGAGGGTGATCTGGCCACGCTCGGCAGCCGCCCGGGTGGCCTCGTTGGGTCCGACGACCGGACCGATCGGCAGGCCACCGACGTAGCCGAAGCTGTGCGAGGTGATGTCCACGAACGGGTAGCTCGTCGCGATCGTCTCGTCGAGGCCCTCCACGAAGAACAGCAGGCACGTCGGGCAGTAGCCGTAGCGGTTGCCCGTGGAGACCGAGCTGGAGCCGGTGCCGTGGCCGTCGTCATCGAGGATCGGCGTGGCGTCCGCGGCCGCGTTCGAGGCCGCGTTGTTGTCGGCATCGACCGCGCCGATGATCTTGGTGCCCGGGATCCAGTACATCTTGCCCTGCTCGACGGCAGCGAAGACGGGCTTGTCCTTGGCCGGGTAGTAGCCCGCGCCGAGGGTCAGCGGCAGGGCCTGCGAGCTCGCCGGGTAGCCGGCGAGGTACTCGGACGGATGGCGGGTGAAGTTGGCGGTCGCGGCGAGAACGTCCGGGTCGGGGTAGGTCGTCGCGCTGAACTCGAGGTGGTACGGGTTGACGCCCGAGTCGGCGACGCCGACGACGGTCAGGGCGGTCGTGGACTGAGCGAGGTTGGCCTCGGTGGCGACGAAGACGCTCGTGGTCTCGCGCCGCTCGAAGCCATTGGCGTCGGTCGCCTTGAAGGTCACCAGGTGGCGGCCCTCGGGCAGCTTCGTCGTGACGGACGTGCCGGTCGCGTCGAGGCGGCCGTCGAGGTCGGTGTCCCAGCCGGTCGCGTACGGGGTCGTGCCACCGGTGACCGACGCGGTCAGCGACTGGGTCGCCCCGACGAGGAAGCGCCACGGGCCGGCCGTGTCGACGCTCGGCAGCGGGTTGACCGTGGTGACGCCGGTCGCGACGACATGCAGGGCAGGCTCGGTGAACGTCGCGTACTTGGTGAGGACGAGGGTCCACGTCCCGGGCGCGGGGTTTGCGTAGCCGAGAACCTCGGGTGCGCCGGCAGCCGCGCCGTTGTCGTCGCGCTGGACGCCGGCCGGATCGAGCAGGATCGCGTCGTAGTCGTTGGCCGGGATGCTCCAGGAGGCGGTGACGTCGATCCGGAGCGTGCCCGCCGGGACCTCGAACGGGAAGGGGATCTCCTCGCCGGTGACGAGGGTACCGGGGGCGGAGTCGGACACGGTCGTGTCGAGCAGGACCTGGGGGTTGGGGTCGTAGACCGCGATCCTGACGGTGTCGCTGGCGCTCGCGCCGGCCGCGTCGGTCACGCGCAGGGTGACGGTGTAGGTGCCTGCTGCGAGGCCGCTCGTGCCGAAGGACGCGGTGGGGGCGTCGGCGCCGTCGATCGAGCCGGCGGTCGCCGACCAGGCGAACGTGTACGGCTCGACACCACCGAAACCGGTCCCGACGAGGTACGCCGGCTGGCCGATCTTGACGAACGAGCTGTCGCCCGCGTCGGCAACGAGCGGGGTCGTCGTCGAGGCCCCGCCCCCGGAGGTGCCGAGCGTCGCGGACCCGCGGACGTCGACCGTGCCGCTGAGCGGATCCTTGACAGAGCCGCTCTTGACGGTCTGGCCGCCGACGCTGGTGACCGTGATCCCGGCCGTGGCGCCGGCCACGGTCTGGGCGAGGACGACGAGGCTGAGCGCGAGCGCGCCCAGCGAACGCAGCCGGAACGAGCGCATTGGTCTCTCCTGGGGGTACGGGAAGGGGGGCGGGTGGCGGCGCGCCGTCAA
>DASSPG010000036.1:0-5446 GCA_035699725.1 Candidatus Limnocylindrales bacterium
GTGCGGCTGCGGGTCCGTTCGGCGCGGAGCGTTCGCTCGGCCGCCGACGGGAAGGCGAGGGGCTCCGCGGGCGCGGCCGGCGACGGAGACGCGGGCGCCGTCGTCGGCGTCGCGGCTGCTGCCGGCATCGTGGTGTGTCGGGCCAGGTCGGCGGCCGCGGCGGCCATGATCCGGTCACGCAGGCTCGCCGGCGGCTCGACCAGCTCCATCGTCACCAGGTCGGCCTCGAGCAGCGCCGGCACCACCCCGCCGAGCGCATCCATCTCGTCGTGCGCCTGGGCGCAGGTCGCGAGGTGGTCGCGCACGGCGGCTTCCTCGGCCGGCTCGAGAGCCCCGAGCACGTACAGCCCGGCGAGCTCCCGGACGTCGTCGCAGGTCAGGATCCGCGGATCGGTCATGTCGATCCCTCCGGTCCGGCGGCCTCGAAGGCCCCCGCGTCGTCACCGACGAGCGCTCGGCGCAGGGCAAGGAGGCCCAGCCGGACGCGGCTCTTCACGGTGCCCAGCGGCGTCCCGGTTCGCTCTGCGATCTCTTGCTGCGTGAGCCCGCCCCAGTAGGCCAGCTCGATCGCCTCGCGCTGAACCTCGGACAGGGTGGCCATGGCTGCGGCGATCTCCTCGCGGTCGAGCCCGGCCGCGACGTCGTCCCAGATGTCGGGCAGCCGGAGGGCGGGTGGCGGCACCGCCTCGCGCTCCGGAAGCTCGGTCGTGGGCCGCCGACGGCGCACCGCATCGACCGCGCGATGGTGGACGATCGCGAGCAGCCACGTCTTCACGCTGCCGCGCCCGGTGACGTATTTGCCGGCGTTGCGCCAGACGCCCAGGAACGCCTCCTGGACGACATCCTCGGCGAGGGACGCGTCGGCGGTGATTCGCAATGCGATCGAGTAGGCCATGGTTCGGTACCGGTCGTACAGCTCCTGGAGGGCATCGAGTTGTCCCGCGGTGACGAGCGCAAGGACTGCCTGATCGGCGTCGTCGACGGGCGACGCCGTCCGTCCGCGAAGGCCGGGCTGGCTCTCGTTCATGGATTGATGCGCACGGCCGGCGGATTCGGTTCACCGCGGACGCCGATGTCCGCGAACAGGTCCTCGACCGCGCGGAGGACCAGCCGGGCGACGTCGTCCTCGTCCGCGGTGGCGTCGACGACGACGAAGCGTCCCGGCTCGGCGTCCGCCAGCGCCAGGAAGCCGGCGCGCACGCGGCGATGGAAGCCGAGGTCGAAGCCCATCTCGAACCTGGTCCGGTCGTCCGGCGCCTTGCGGCCCAGGCCGATCTCGACCGGCAGGTCGAGGAGAATCGTGCGATCCGGAACCAGGCCCGCGGTCGCGATCCGTTCGAGCCGCTCAAGTTCGGGTAGCGGGAGCCCGCCACCGTAGCCCTGGTAGGCCCGCGTCGAATCGGCGAAGCGGGCGCAGACCACGGTGGTCCCGGCGGCGAGGCTCGGCTCGATGACCTCCCCGACGAGCTGGCGGCGCGCGGCGTTGAACAGGAGCGCGTCGGCGAGGGGGTCGATCGGGGTCTCGGTCGGCGCGAGGAGCAGAGCGCGGATCCGCTCGCCGAGGGCCGTGCCGCCGGGCTCGCGGGTGCTCCGGATCGCGTGGCCTCGCTCCCGGAGCGCGGCCACGAGGCGGGCCGCCTGCGAGGTCTTGCCGGCGCCCTCGGGCCCCTCGATCGTGATGAACCGGCCGCGGCGCGACGGCGGGTATGGGCTGGTCACGCCGCGAGTGTACGGTGCGCCGGATCGAATGCGTCCTGATCCGGCCGGGCCGGTCCGACGTACCCTCGCCGACATGGGACGTCGCGCCGCCTTCCGCCTGCTCGCCGCCGTGATGACCGGTCTCGCCGGCCTGGCCGCGCCCGCCGCCGTCGCAGCCCATCCGCTCGGCAACTTCACGATCAACCACTTCGCGGAGCTGCGGATCGCGCCGGACCGCGTCGAGCTGGACCTCGTGATCGACATGGCCGAGATCCCGACGTTCCAGGAGCGCCAGGCGATGGACGCCGACGAGGACGGGAGCGTGTCGGACGAGGAAGCCGCGGCCTGGGCAGGGTCGGCCTGCGCGGCGCTCACGGGGAAGCTGCGGCTGGCGCTCGACGGCGTTCCGCTCGTCGCGGCGCGGGGCGCCTCGACCGTCTCCTTTCCGCCCGGCGCGGGCGGGCTGTCGACGCTCCGCCTCGAGTGCGCAATCGGAGCGGACTTCCCGGCACCGATCACCGCCCCGGTCACCGTCACGTTCGCCGATGACTCGTACGCCGAGCGGATCGGCTGGCGCGAGATCCTCGCGACCGGCGCCGGCACGAGCCTCGACACGAACGGGCTGCCGGCGACGAGCCCCAGTGCCCGGCTGACGGCCTACCCCGCGGACCAACTTGCCCAGCCGCTCGATATCCGCTCCGCGACGATCCGGGTGACGCCCGCCGCCACGGCTCCGGCACCGTCGGCCACGCCTGCGACCGGCCCGCTGCCGGGGAGGCCCGAATCGGGCGCGGTCCCGGGCGGGGTCGGCGCCGAGCTGCCGGCGATCTTCCGGACCGCGGACCTGACGCCGCTCGTCCTGCTCGCGGCGTTCGCCACCGCAATGGCGATCGGGGCGGGTCACGCCCTGACCCCGGGCCATGGCAAGACCCTGATGGCGGCCTACCTGATCGGGTCGCGCGGGACGGCGATCCATGCACTGGGCCTGGGCCTGTCGGTGGCGATCTCGCACACGCTCGGGATCCTCGCCCTGGCCGTGCTGATCCTCGGTGCCGGCAACGTGCTGCCGCCGGATGTCGTGTACCGCGTGACGCCGGTGATCGCGGCGGTGTCGATCGTGGCGATCGGCGGCTGGATGCTGCTCGGCGAGCTGCGCCGACGGGCGGGCCTCCGCGCGTCATCGCCCGCGGCCGACCACGCGCACGAGCACGGCCACGCGGACGAGCACGGCCACCGTGAGGAGGAGCACGACCACGAGCACGAGCCCGGCGCACCCGGGAGGGAGCACCGTCACGGCGGCATCCGCCACAGCCACCTGCCGTCGGCCGGCTCGGCCCTGTCCTGGCGCGGCCTGTTCGTCCTCGGCCTCGCCGGCGGCCTCGTGCCCTCGACGTCGGCCCTGCTGATCCTGCTCGGCTCGATCGCCGCCGGCCGCCCCGCCTTCGGGCTGGTGCTCGTCGTCGCCTTCGGGCTCGGGATGGCGGCGGTCATGACCGGGGTCGGGTTGACGATGATCCTCGCCCGCGGTCGCCTCGACCGGATGCCGCGGGCCTCGGCGCTCGGCCGGCTCGCGGCCGTCGCCCCGCTCGTCGCCTCGGTCGCCGTCTTCGCCCTCGGCCTCGTCCTGACCTGGCAGGCACTGACGGCGGCGCCCGTCCTGTAGCCGCGACCCACGGCGATAGGGCAAACGCCCGAGCGAGGCCGGCTCCCCTCCTCTGCTAGAGTCCCGCCCCGATGCGCGATCTCAGCGACCGAGCCCTCGACACGGCCGTCCAGCTCGGCGCGGCCTACGCCGACGCACGGGTCGTGCATCGCCGCGACGAGTCGATCGCGGTCAAGAGCGGCCGGGTCGAGGGCGTCGCCTCGGGAGAGAGCGAGGGGTTCGGCATCCGGGTCCTCGTCGAGGGCGCCTGGGGCTTCGCGAGCAGCTCGCGCCTGACCGCCGCCGAGGCGGATCGGGTCGCCGCGGACGCCGTCCGGATCGCGAAGGCGAGCGCCACCGCTCTCCGCGACCGGGTCCGGCTCGACGACCGGCCGCCGGCTCACGGCACCTACGAGACCCCGATCGCGGAGGACCCCTTCGCCGTTCCGCTGGAGGAGAAGATCGGCCTCCTGCTCGCCGCCGACGAGGCCGCGCGGAGCGTGGACGGCGTCGCCTTCACCGAGGCCCGCTACGACGCCCAGCGCGAGATGCGGACCTTCGGCGCGACCGACGGCAGCTGGACCGAGCAGACGTTCACCCACGTCGGGGCCGGCGTGGAGGTGAACGCGATCGAGGGCGACGAGCACCAGCGCCGGACCTACCCTGACGCCGACGGCGGGCCGTTCCAGGCCGCGGGCTACGAGTACGTCCGGGGACTCGACCTCGTCGCCCGGGCCGGGCCGCTCGCCGAGGAGGCGGTCGAGCTGCTCTCGGCTCCGCAGTGCCCGTCGGGCCGGTTCACCGTCATCCTCGATCCGTCGCAGCTCTACCTGCAGGTCCACGAGAGCTGCGGCCACCCGACCGAGCTCGATCGGGTCTACGGGACCGAGGCGAGCTACGCCGGGACCAGCTTCCTGACGACCGACAAGCTCGAGGAGGGCTTCCGCTACGGCAGCGACCTGGTCGACATCGTCGCGGACGCGACCGCACCCGGTGGCATGGGCACGTTCGGCTGGGACGACGAGGGCGTCGCGGCGCAGCAGGTGCCGCTGGTCCGGAACGGGATCTTCGTCGGCTATCTCTCGAGCCGCGAGACCGCGCCGCGGATCGGACGACGGTCCGGCGGGGCGATGCGCGCCGACGGCTGGAACCGGATCCCGTTGATCCGGATGACGAACATCAACCTCCTCCCGAAGCCGGGCATGAGCCTCGACGAGATCGTCGCCTCCACCGATGACGGCCTGTATCTGGCCTCCAACCGCTCCTGGTCGATCGACGATCGCAGGCTCAACTTCCAGTTCGCGACCGAGGTCGCCTACGAGATCAAGGGCGGCAGGAAGGGCCGGCTGTTCAAGAACCCCACCTACACAGGGATCACCTACGAGTTCTGGCGGTCGATGGACGCGGTCGGCGACGAATCGAGCTACGTGATGCTCGGGACCCCGAACTGCGGCAAGGGCGAGCCGGGGCAGACCGGGCATGTCGGGCACGCCGTCCCCGGTGCGAGGTTCCGCGACGTCCAGGTCGGCGTCGGCAAGTGGTAGGCGCCCACCGATGAACGACGGCCCGCGCCACGACGGCAGCCCTCACCCATGAACGACGAGCGGGCACACGACGCCCTCGACCTGGCCGATCGGGCCCTGGCCCACGCGATGCGCGAGGGCGCGACCGAGGCGGAGGCGCTCGTCATGGCCGAAGATGCGGCGCTCACCAGGTTCGCCAACAGCCAGATCCACCAGAACGTGGCCGAGACGAACGTCGTCGTGAACCTGCGCTTCGTCACCGGTCGTTGTGTCGGTGTCGCCTCGAGCGGCCGCACCGACGAGGAAGGCCTGCGGCGTCTCGCGACGAATGCCGCGGCGATCGCCGGCGTCGTCGAGGAGCTCGACGACTGGGGCGGCCTTCCGAAGCCGACCCCGGTCGAGGAGGTCCCGGCCGCCTATGCGACCGCGACCGCGACCGCCTCCCCGGAGCTCCGGGCGACGGGCGTCCGTGCGGTCATCGCCGCGGCCGACGACGCCGGCGTGACGGCCTACGGGTCGTTCTCCACCGGGACGGAGACGACCGCGGTCGCCAATTCCCACGGGGTCCGTGCTTCCGGGACGC
>DASSPG010000037.1:0-2128 GCA_035699725.1 Candidatus Limnocylindrales bacterium
GGACGATCGGCAGCGGCGTCGAGGGATCGACCATGCCGGACCGGATGATCCGGAGCAGCTCGGCGTCGAGCGCCGGGTCCGTCTCCAGCTGGCGGTACGCCGCGAGCCGGCGGTTCACCTCGTCGCCCGCCCGCTCGTCGATCTCCTTGGCGCCCGCCCGGACCCACGCCTCCCGGTTGTCGCGATCGATCAGCGGCGAGGGCAGGTGGAGCTCGGTCGGCCAGTGCTCGGTGGTGTGCGGCGCCATGATCAGGTGCTGGTCGGCCATCAGCTGGTCGACGAGCTCGTGGACCGGCAGGTCGTTGAGCTCGCGGACCTCGCGGACGAAGTGGAGGACCTGGCCGCACATCGCATCGTCGAAGACGAGCTTCGGGAGCGAGAAGACCAGCAGGAAGTCGAGCATGCCCGGGCCCGACACCGAGTTGACGCCGGCCAGGGCCGCCAGCAGCGCGCTCCCGAACGTCTCCGCGCCGGCCTGGGCGTCGAGCGTCTTCGCATCCGACAGCGCCATGTACGACTGGGTCGGGAGCCCGAGCGACTTGGCCACCGCCACGTACGCGACATCGAGCTGGAGCGCCTCGATCGCGGCCATCGGCGACGACGCGATCTTCATGTGGAACGTCGCCGGCGCCCCGCCGAACAGGACCGGCGCGCCGGGCCGGATCACCTGGGCCATCGTGATCCCGGCCAGAACATCGATCGTGTGGAAGACCGTCGCCCCGACGACGGTGACGGGGGCGATCAGGCCCATCAGCGTGACCGGCACGATCTCGACCGGGATGCCGGCCTCGACGCAGTCGATCAGGTTCTGGCACGAATCCTCCGAGTAGCGGAAGTTGCCCGTCGCGGTGATCGTGAAGATCGACATCGGCCGGGCCCGCAGGTCGTCCACGCCGTCCCGGAAGAGCGCCATCATCTCGGCCATCCGGGGCACGCCGTGCTCCGTGAACGCGCCCGACACGACCGGCTTCGTCGAGTTCGTCAGGCACAGGTAGAGCCGCCATGCGTCCGAGACCTGCGGCTCCAGGTCGCCGGTCGAGAAGGCCGTCGCGAGATACGGGATGTTCGGCAGGCCGTCGCCGAGCCGGATGTACTCCGCGAAGTCGACCGAGTGCGCCTGGCGCGCCTCGCCGGTCCGATGGTCGAGCATCTTGAGCCCGCTGGAGCCCGGGATGAAGTGGACCCGATCGCCGCCGATGTCGGCCCGCTCCACGCCCGCCCGGTCGTACAGCCGGAACGAGGGCGGCGCGCTTGCGATCGCCGCCTCGACGACGTCGCGCGGGAACAGGATCCGACCATCGTCACGCTGGGGCAGCCCCGCCGCGATCAGGCGCCGTCGCATCTCGTCTCCGCGGATCTCGAAGCCGTGCTCGGCGAGGACGCGCTTCGCCTCATCGACCACGCGGCCGATGAGCTCGGGCTCGAGGATGTTCAGGCTCGGTCGCATCGCCGGCCATGATGCCCGACCGAAGGAGGCGGCGAGCGACCCCGCCCGGAGCGTGAGCCGCGGCGACGCCGGCCGGGGCGCGAGCGCCCTCGGCGGCGACCGCCGACAATGGCCCCGATGCCACCCACCGATCGCGTCGCCTTCATCGCCGGCGCCACCGGCGCCCTCGGACGGGCCGTCGCGTCCGCGTTCGCCGCCGACGGGCTGCGGCTCGGCCTGGGCGGGACGGACGCCGGCCGGCTCGCGGCCGTCGCCTCGGACCTGCGGCTGGCGGACGATCGGTGGGCGGCTGGGGTCGGGAACGTCTCCACCGCGGACGGCGCCCAGGCGGCCGCGCGTGCGGTCACGGAACGGTTCGGGCGGATCGACATCCTCGTCCACGCCGTCGGTGGCTTCGAAGCCGGGACGCCGCTCGTCGACGTCGCCCCGGAGGGCGTCCAGACGCAGCTCGATCAGCACGTCTGGTCGACCATCCATCTCGTCGGGGCCACCGTTCCCGGGATGGCCGAGCGCGGCTGGGGCCGGGTCGTGGCCGTGGCCACGGCCGCCGCCGTGAACGCGCCGGCCGGCTCCGGACCGTACGCCGCGGCCAAGGGCGCACAGGAGATCCTCCTCCGATCGCTCGCGAAGGAGGTCGGTGGCCGCGGGGTGACCGTGAACCTGGTCGCGGTCAGGGCGATC
>DASSPG010000038.1:0-30144 GCA_035699725.1 Candidatus Limnocylindrales bacterium
TCCCGCGCGTCGTCGCTTCGATGCGGACCGGCCAGGTCGCGGTCGCCGCCGATCCGCTGGGGCAGGGGATCGGCGTGTGAGCCGGATCCTCGTCGCGATGTCCGGTGGCGTCGATTCGTCGGTCGCGGCAGCGATCCTCCACCGCGCGGGGCATGACGTCGTCGGGGTCTGGATGCGCCTCCACGATGCCGCCGACAGCTATTCCGAGTTCAAGAAGAGCTGCTGCTCCCTCGACGCGGCCGATGACGCCCGGCGCGTCGCGGACCAGCTCGGCATCCCGTTCTACGTGATGAACCTGGAGCGCGAGTTCGATGCGGGGGTCCTCCAGCCGTTCCTCGACGCGTACCTCGACGGCCGGACGCCGAGCCCGTGCGTCGACTGCAACACGTACGTGAAGTTCGGGGCGCTGCTCGGGCGGGCCCGCCACCTGTACGAGTGCGACGCGGTCGCGACCGGCCACTACGCCCGACGCGACCGCGGCCCGGACGGGCTGACGCGCCTGCTCCGCGCGCGCGACGCCGACAAGGACCAGACCTACTTCCTGTACGGCCTGCGCCAGGACCAGCTCGAGCACGCCCGGTTCCCGCTCGGCGACCTGGTGAAGCCGGAGGTCCGCGCCATTGCCCGCGAGCTCGGGCTCGCGACGGCGGACAAGCCCGAGAGCCAGGAGATCTGCTTCGTCCCGGGCGGGGATTACCGGGATGCGCTCCGGGAGCGGGCCGGCTGGCGCCCGGAGCCGGGGCCGATCCTCGACGCCGACGGGGCCCGGGTCGGCGAGCACGGCGGATCGGCCGGGTTCACGGTCGGCCAGCGGCGCGGGCTGGGCGTGGCGGCCGATGCGCCGCGCTACGTGAGCCGGATCGATCCCCGCTCGAACACCATCCAGCTCGGGCGGCGCGAGGACCTCGAGACGCGGACGGTGGCCCTGAGCGCGGTGACGTTCGTGGCGGGGGATGCGCCCGTGGGGCCGGACGGGTCCTTCCGGGCGAGCGTCCGGATCCGGCATCGTGCCGCGCCGGTCGCAGCCACGCTCCGGCCCGCGAGCGCCGACGAGCCCCGCCGCGGCGGGCGCTGGGTCGTCACGATCGATGAGCCGGTCTGGGCGGCGGCGCCCGGCCAGGCGTGCGTGATCGATGACGGCGAGGTCGTGCTCGGCGGGGGGCGGATCGAGCGGGTGGAGGATGTGGCGAACGCGTCCGAGGCCGGGGCTGGGGCCGAGCCGCGCGACCTGGTGGCCGCCAGGTGATCGGGCCCGCGATCGTCCTCGCCATCCTCGTCGGGATCTTCCACGCGGCGCTGTTCGTGGCGATTCGCGGCTCGGCCGGTGGCCAGTTGCCGCTCCTCGTGATCGCCGCGATCCTCGGCGCGTGGGCCGGCGACGAGCTGGGCGGGCGGCTCGGGCTCGACCTGCTGCGGATCGGCGACTTCCGGCTCGTGACCGCGTCCCTGCTCGCGTGGGTCGGGATCGGCCTGGTCGCCCTGGTCGCGATCCTCGGCCCCACGCGGCGCGCGAGGGCCGGCGGATGAGCGACGACCCGCGCATCCCGGCTCCGATCGAGTCCCTGATCCGGGCCGTCGCCGGCGGCTCCGGCGACGAGGGCGATCGACGCGCCTCGACCTTCGCCCGCGGCCTCGCGCTCGGTGCCCTCGTCGGCGCGGCGATCGCCGGCTCCACGATCTGGCAGCGCCGCCGCGCGAACGCCGACATCGACCGAACCCCGGACACCGAAGCGCCTCGCTGATCGGCGGCCCCACCGGCCCGGGGCTTCTGGCGAGGATCCCGTGGGGCGGGTGGATCCGACATGGCGTTGGCGATTCGCGCGTCCGGTGCCCACGGGCGGGAATGTGCTGCAGGAATCGGGTTCAAGAGCGCCCGATCGCAATTCCGTGTCCCTTGTGCCCGTGTGGCGGAACTCGGCCCCGGGCGCCCCCGCCGGGCCAGCCGAAGGCCCAGCCGGCTGACACGCCGACGCAACGCCGTTGACACCTGACTGCAACCGGATCGGCGATTCGACAGGGACGCACGGGCCAGCGACAGGCGCACGCTGGGCTCCGGCGGCGGTCACGACCGTGACCCTCGACCGGTGGAGGTTCACGAATGCACAGATTCCCCCGCCAGCTCGCGCTGGCCCTCGCCGTCGTCCTCGCCGTTGGCGTTGCCGCGTGCGGCACCAACAAGGGCACGAGCGCCCCCGCCGGAGGCTCCGGCGCCCCGGCCGGCAGCAGCGCTGCCGGGAGCAGCCCCGGAGGCAGCAGCGGCCCGGCGGCCGCCCTCAGCGGTGAGCTCACCGTCTGGGCGATGGGCAACGAGGGCACGAAGCTCACGACCCTGACCGACGAGTTCACGAAGGCGAACCCCGGCGTCAAGGTCAGCGTCACGCCCGTCGACTGGGGCCAGGCCGTGGCCAAGCTCCAGACCGCGATCGCCGGCGGCACGACCCCCGACGTGAGCCAGATGGGCACCGACATGATGGGCCAGTTCGGCGCCACCGGCGCCTTCGAGACGGTCCCCGCCGACTTCGACAAGAGCGCCTACTTCGAGAGCGCCTGGAACACGAACATCGTCGATGGCGCGGTCGTCGGCGTGCCGTGGTACGTCGAGACCCGGCTCCTCTACTACCGCAAGGACATCGCCGAAAAGGCCGGGATCACGGCTCCGCCCGCGACCTGGGACGAGCTCAAGACCATGGCCAAGGCGATGCAGGAGAAGGGCGGCGCCAAGTACGGCATCTCGCTCGGCACGAAGAACTGGCAGGAGTACTTCCCGTTCCTGTGGTCGAACGGCGGCGACGTCGTCGACGCGTCGGGCAAGCCCGTCCTCAACAGCCCTCAGGCCGTCGAGGCGCTCACCTTCTACAACTCGTTCTTCGTCGAGGGCCTGACCCCGAAGTCCGTCCCCGAAGGCTTCGACATCACGCCGGCCTTCGTCAAGGGTGACTTCCCGATGTTCTTCTCGGGCCCCTGGCATCTCGGCCTGATCAAGGAGGCCGGCGGCGCCGACTTCGCCGACAAGTGGGCCATCGCGACGATGCCGAAGAAGTCGTCCGGGACCTCGTTCCTCGGCGGCGCCAATCTTGTCGTCTACAAGAACTCCAAGAACAAGGACGCCGCCTGGGCGTTCGTGAAGTTCCTGTCCGATCCGAAGACCCAGGCGCTCTGGTACGAGACCGCGACGGTCATGCCGGCCGTCCAGTCCGCGTGGGAGGATCCGGCGGTCGCCTCCGACCCGAACGTCAAGCTCTTCGGCGAGCAGCTCAAGGACACGAAGGCCCAGCCGGCCAGCGCGTCGTGGAGCGAGGTCTCGTCGGCGATCAACGACATCCTCGAGAAGATGACGACCGGCGGCCTCGAGCCGCAGGCCGCCGCCGAGCAGATGCAGCAGGCCGCCGGGGCGCTCGGGGCCAGCTGACGTGACGGCACCGGCGCTGTCCAAGCGCGGCGTCGCAGACCGGGGTTCCGCCCCGGTCGCGGCGCGGCGGGGCTGGCGCCAGGACCTGACGGGCTGGGCGTTCGCCGCCCCGTTCGTGATCCTGTTCGGCGTCTTCATGGCGCTGCCGATCCTGATCTCGTTCCTCCTGAGCTTCACCAGCTTCGGGCTGCGCGACCTCCAGAACCCGATCGGGACGACGTTCGTCGGGACCGACAACTACGTCGCCCTCCTGTCGGACAACAAGTTCTGGAAGGCGCTCTTCAACACCTTCTACTTCGTGGTCGTCGGCGTGCCCCTGACGCTCGGGCTCGGGCTCCTGATCGCGAGCGCGCTGAGCCGCGGCATCACCCGGTTCCGGACCGTGTTCCGGGTCGGCTACTACCTCCCGGTCATCACGAGCATCGTGGCGATCGCGGTGGTCTGGCGCTTCCTGCTCAACCCGGACGTCGGGCTGATCAACACGCTCCTCGGCGCCGTCGGCATCAATGGCCCGGACTGGCTCGCCAATCCGACGCTCGCCATGCCGTCGATCATCGCGATGGCCGTCTGGCGCAACCTCGGCTTCGCGATGGTCGTGTTCATCGCCGGGCTCCAGGCGATCCCGGTCTCGCTCTACGAGGCGGCTGCGATCGACGGCGCCGGGCGCTGGCAGGCCTTCCGCTACGTGACCCTGCCGATGCTCCGCCCGACGATCCTGTTCATGCTCGTGATCACGACGATCGGCTACCTCCAGCTGTTCGAGGAGCCGTTCGTGATGACCGACGGCGGCCCGCTCGACGCGACCCTGTCGGTGACGATGTACATGTACCAGCAGGGCTTCGAGTTCTTCAAGCAGGGCTACGCGTCCGCGATCGCCTACGTCCTGTTCGTGATCGTCGCGGTCATCGCCTTCCTCCAGTTCCGCTTCCTGCGCGAAGACGCGTGATGGGTCCCGTCCGATGACCGCCATCCAGGCCCCGGCCGGCGGCCGCCCGGCCGTCGACGACGTCGAGGGCCGGCGCAACAACCAGTGGTGGATCTATGTCGGCCTGACGCTGGGCATCCTGCTGATGGTGGGCCCATTCCTGTGGATGCTCCTGGGCGCGTTCAAGCCCCAGCCCGAGTTCCTCGTCAGCCCGCCGACGTTCCTCCCGCAGAACCCCACGACCGACAACTTCACCCGGCTCTTCGACCAGCTCGACTTCCCGCGCTTCTTCTTCAACTCGTCGCTCGTGGCGGTCGCCGTCACCCTGGGCAACGTCCTGTTCTGCCCGATGCTGGGTTACGCCCTGGCCAAGCTTCGCTGGCGGGGCAAGCGCCTCGTCATGGGCCTCGTCCTCGCGACGCTCATGGTCCCGGCCGGGATCACCCTGATCCCGAACTTCGTGCTGATGGCCAATCTCGGGCTCGTCAACACCTACCCGGGGCTGATCCTGCCGTTCCTCGTCGGGCCGTTCGGCGTGTTCCTGACCCGGCAGTTCATGTACGGCATCCCGGACGAGCTGCTCGAGGCCGCCCGGATCGACGGGGCCAACGAGTGGCGGATCTTCTGGCAGATCGTCCTGCCGATCACCGCGCCCGTCCTCGCGACCCTCGGGATCCTGACCTTCCTCGGGAGCTGGAACAGCTTCATCTACCCGCTGGTCATGGCCCAGGAGCCCGAGATGTACACGCTTCCGGTGGCCCTCGCCACGTTCGCCACCGGCCAGTACCAGGCCGACCACGGGATGTTGATGGCGGGCTCCGTCGTCCTCGTCCTGCCCGTCCTGGTCATCTTCGTCCTCTTCCAGCGCTGGATCACCGAAGGCATCGCCACGACCGGCCTGAAGGGGTAGCTCGCACCGACCGGCCGGAGCGGCCGCGGACACGGAGGTCACCGACATGCGCCCACGCCGCGCCCACCGCCTCGTCAACGTGGTCGCCCTGGCGACCCTCATCGCCCTGGCCGGAGCGGTCGTGCCGGCGGCGGCCAG
Source organism: Candidatus Limnocylindrales bacterium (assembly GCA_035699725.1). Classification (GTDB taxonomy): domain Bacteria; phylum Chloroflexota; class Limnocylindria; order Limnocylindrales; family CSP1-4; genus CF-46. The sequence continues at coordinate 5,383 of DASSPG010000038.1, forward strand.
CGCCGGGACGGGCAAGCTGAGCGACGCCCATCGAGCCACGCTGCTCGGCTACGCTCGCGACACGTGGGCCGGCTTCGTCGCGATGACCGACGAGGTGAGCGGCCTCCCGGCCGACAGCCTCCGCTCCGACGGGGCGCGCAGCGTCCAGACCTCGACGACGAACATCGGGGCCTACCTGTGGAGCACGGTCGTCGCGGAGCGACTCGGGATCATCGGCCATGCCGAGGCGGTCGCGCGCGTCACCCGGACCGTCACCACGCTCGAGACGATGGAGCGCCATCCCGCCAGCGGCCAGTACTACAACTGGTACGACCACCGCGACGGAGCCAAGCTGACCGTCTGGCCGGAGAGCGGGGCGGCGATGACGCCGATCCTCTCGTCGGTCGACAACGGCTGGCTCGCCGCCGCCCTCCAGGTCGTCTCGAACACCGTGCCCGAGGTCTCCGCTCGGGCCCGGGCGCTGTACGACAGCATGGATTTCGGGTTCTACTACCGGCCGGCCGTCAACCGGATCGCGTTCCACGTCGCCCCGGACACCGGCGACTCGCCGTGCTGCTACGACACGATCGTGAGCGAGAGCCGGATCGCGAGCTACATCGGGATCGCCAAGGGCGAGCTGCCGCCGAAGGAGTACTTCGGCGCGTGGCGGACGTTCCCGGCCTTCCCCGACAGCTGCGACTGGGACTGGCAGGAGACCCGGCCGGTCGGCGTCAACCGGACGTATCTCGGCGTCAACGTCTTCGAGGGCGCCTACTGGTACGAGGACTTCAAGGTCGTCCCGGGCTGGGGTGGGAGCATGTTCGAGGCGCTGATGCCCTCGTTGTTCGTGCCCGAGGAGAAGTGGGGCCCGGAGAGCTGGAAGGTGAACCATCCGCTGACCGTCGCGGCCCAGATCCATCACGGGATGGTCGAGGCCGAGTACGGCTACTGGGGCTTCTCGCCGTCCAACATCCCCGAGGGCGGCTATCGCGAGTTCGGCGTCGATGCGCTCGGGATGAACCCCGAGGGCTACGCCTCGAACCTGGACCGGACGTTCGTCAACCGCGGCTTCGAGGGCTGCCGGCCGGCCGTCGCCGACCCGCCGCCGTCGGCGTACACGAACGGGGTCGTGACCCCGCACGCCGCCTTCCTTGCCCTGCCGTGGGCGCCGGAGGTGACGATGGACAACCTGGCCGCCATCAAGAACGACTTCGCCAGCTACGACCGCTGGGGCTTCCGCGACTCGATCAACGTCGACAGCGGGGTCGTCTCGAACTTCTACCTGTCGCTCGACCAGGGGATCGTGATGGCCGCGATCGGCAACGCCCTGGCCGACGACATGCTCCGTGACGCGTTCGCGACCAAGGAGGTCCGCCAGGTCCTCCAGCCGATCATCGGCATGGAGACGTTCGGGGCCGGGCCGCGCAGTGCCGCCGACGCGTACCTGAAGCCGTGACGAAGGACCGCGCCCTGGCCGGTGCCGGGGTCGACGCCGGCTCCGGCAGCGCGGCCGGGATCGACACCCCGGTCGCGAGCCCGCCGGACAGCCCGGAGGGCGTGCCGGAGACGACCCCGACGCGCTCGGCCCGGATCGCCTGGTTCGACGAGATCGGCGCGCAGGCGCCGCGCAACCGGCCGGCGCCGGACGTGCTCCTGCCCGCGCCGGAGGGCGTGACCGCGACTCCCGGGCGCGGGCACGTGACGGTGAGCTGGCAGCGGGTCGACGGCGCGGCGGGGTACCTCGTCCATCGCGCCGACTCCGCGGACGGGCCGTGGACGGCGATCGACCATCGGGCCGGCGACCTCCTCGCCGTCCCGGATCCCGGCTACGCCGACACGACCGGCGAGGCGGGACGACCCGCCTGGTACGCGGTGGCGGCCCTCGCCACGATCGACGGGCCGGTCGGACCGCTCTCCGATCCGATCGAAGCGACGCCGGGCGGCCCGGATGCCGGGGACGCCACGGTCGAGGTCCGGGTCGATGCGGCGTCACGCATCGGCGCGACCGCCCGGCCATGGCGCCCGATCATCGGCTCGGAGCACCTCGCCCTCCTCCTGCGCGGGGAGGGTCCCGGCGGGCGCAACGTGGGCGACGAGCTGGAGGAGGCGTTCCGGATCGTCGGCGCGGAGCTCGGAGCGCGATCCGTCCGGGCGCACGCGATCTTCCACGACAGCCTCGGCGTCTACCGCGAGGTCGACGGCCGTCCCGTCCACGACTTCGAGAAGGCCGACGCGGCCCTCGAGCGGCTCCTCGCGACGGGTCTCCGCCCGGTCATCGAGCTCTCGTTCATGCCGCGGGACCTGGCGTCCGACCCGGATGCGACCGTCTTCGACTACCGCGGGATCATCTCGCCGCCGCGCGACCCCGAGCGCTGGGCCGCGCTCGTCAGCGACTACGTCCGCCACCTCCAGGAGCGCTTCGGTGCCGACGAGGTCCGGACCTGGCCCTTCGAGGTCTGGAACGAGCCCAACCTGAAGGTCTTCTGGTCGGCCGACCAGGCCGCCTACTTCGCGCTCTACGACGTCTCGGTCCGCGCGATCAAGGCGGTCGATCCCGCCATCCAGGTCGGCGGCCCGGCGACCGCCGCCGTCGGCTGGGTCGACGACCTGCTCGCCCACTGCGCCGCCGACGACGTCCCGCTCGACTTCATCAGCACCCACACCTACGGCCTCTCGCCGCTGGACCTGCGTCCGATCACGGCCCGCGCCGGCCGGCCGGACCTCCCGTTGTACTGGACCGAGTGGGGCGTCTCACCGGTCCACGGCTCGCCGATCAACGACAGCGTCTGGGGCGCGCCGCTCGTCGCGCGCGGGATGCGCTCGGCGGCCGGACGCCTGGAATCGCTCGCGTACTGGGTCGCCTCGGACCACTTCGTCGAGCTCGGCGAGCCGGAGCGGCTGTTCCACGGTGGCTTCGGCCTGCTGACGGTGGGCAACCTGCGCAAGCCGCGGTTCTGGGCGATCCGGGTGTTCGAGCTGCTCGGCGACGCCGAGCTGGGGGCGAGGCTGTCCGGTGACGGGGCGGGCAGCCTCGTGGAGGCGTGGGCGACCGCGGCCGACGACGGCCGGATCGCGATCGCGCTCTGGAACGGGACGCTCGACCAGGCGAAGGCCGATGGCGATGCCCAGCTGGACCGTACGATCTCGCTCGCGATCGAGGGTCTGCCCGCGGGGGATGTGCGCGTTCGCCATCGCCGGGTGGACGCGACCCACTCGAACATCGCCGCCCACTGGGACGGCGGGGACTGGCCCGATGACGCCGGCTGGGAGCGCCTGCACGCCGCCGATCGGCTCGAGGAGCTCGAGCCCGAGCGGACGATGGAGGTCACGCTCGACGGCCGCCTCGAGCTCGAGTTCGCGCTCCCGATGCCGTCGATCTCGCTGATCGAGGTGACCCCGGCCTGACGTGAGGTCGCGGCTCGGGCGCCCGGCGACCGAACCATCGAAGGATGGGCTGGACCCGTGCCTTGCGCCGGGCCTCCCTGCCGGATCCGGGCGCCCGGCGACCGAACCAGCGAAGGAACGGCTGGGCAAGAGGTCCCTGCGGGCACGCGATCATCGGTTCGGTCGCGGGACGACCGAAACAGGCCCCCGAGTAGGTCGCGCGGCCGGCGCGATCGACCTCGTTCATCCGTTCGGTCGCCGGACGACCGAAGCAGCGCGCCCCCGCCTCGTCGGCGCCGGCGGCCTGCGCGAGGCCAGCGTCCACCCGGCATCCGTCCCGCCCGCGCCGCTGACGCGGATGCTGTGGGAGCGAGCGTGGGAACGACTCCGGCGATCTCTGGCCGGGCGGCGCTCGTGGGCGAGAACCCACCGCACGAACCGGGGCCGAACGCGCCCGAAACACGAATTCATGGCGCCTGTGCTCGTCGGGCACGAATCGCGGCCGGGCGGCGGGCGCCGATCCGGCCCGGTGTCCGGGCCCGCGCGACTGGACAGGCCGGGCACCGACGGCTCGATCCGGGCCTTCGTTCGGTACCATTGCGGCCGATGCCGTCCCCCGTCACCGAGCACGACCCGCGGATCCAGCCGCTGTCCGCCGCCGAGATCCGACGCCGGTTCGTCGAGTTCTTCGAGGAGCGCGGCCACACCGCCGTGCCGAGCGCCAGCCTCGTCCCCGCCGGCGACGCCACGCTGCTGTTCACGAACTCCGGGATGGTCCAGTTCAAGGACGTCCTGACCGGCGTCGAGAAACGCGACTACACCCGGGCGGCGGACTACCAGCGCGTCCTGCGCGTGGCCGGCAAGCACAATGACTTCGAGGAGGTCGGGCGGACGACGCGCCACAACACCTTCTTCGAGATGCTCGGCAACTGGAGCTTCGGCGACTACTTCAAGCGCGAGGCGATCCACTACGCCTGGGACTTCCTGACCCGCGACATGGGGATCCCGGGGGAACGGCTGGCCGCCACCACCTACAAGGACGACGAGGTCGCCCGCCAGGTCTGGCGCGAGGAGATCGGCCTGCCGCCCGAGCGGATGGCGGTCTGGGGCGACGTCGACGCCGGCGACGACAGCAACTTCTGGCGGATGGCCGACACCGGTCCGTGCGGACCGTGCAGCGAGATCCACTTCGACCGCGGCGCCCACCTGTCCGAGGGCCCGGAGTGCGTCCCGGACCACAGCGAGAACTGCCCGCGCTGGCTCGAGATCTGGAACCTCGTCTTCATGGAGTTCGACCAGCGGCCGTCGGGCCGCGTCCCGCTGCCGTTCACGAGCGTCGACACCGGGATGAGCCTGGAGCGGCTCGCGAGCGTCCTCCAGCAGGTCCCGAGCAACTTCGACACGGACCTGTTCGTGCCGATCCACGACCGGATGCGCGAGTTGATGGGCCACGACCCTGCCGAGTTCGAGGCGGAGCGGTTCAGCTACCAGGTGATCGCCGACCACGCCCGGGCGGTCACCTTCCTGATCGCCGACGGCGTCCTGCCGAGCAACGAGGGCCGCGGGTACGTCCTCCGCCGGATCATGCGCCGGGCCGTCCGCCACGGCCGGCTCCTGGGCCGGCACGAGCCGTTCATGGCCGAGCTGGGCAAGGTCGTCATCGAGATCATGCGCGACGCGTACCCGTACCTGGAAGAGCGGCGCGACGCCGTCCTCGCCGCGATCGAGCGCGAGGAGGCGCAGTTCGCCCGGACGCTCGATGCGGGCACGACCCAGCTCGAGGCGGCCCTGGCCGAGCTCGCTCCCGATGCGGAGCGCGTGATCGGGCGCCGCCCGGAGGCGCTCCCCGACGATGTGCCGCTCCTTCCGGGTGACCTCGCGTTCCGGCTCCACGACACGTACGGCTTCCCGATCGACCTGACGATCGAGCTCGCGGCCGAGCACGGCGTGGGCGTCGACCGGGCGGGCTTCGACGCCGCCCTCGCCGAGCAGCGCGAGCGCAGCCGGTCGGGCAAGAAGGCCGAATTGGCACGCCACGCGGAGCTGTCGGCGCTCTACCAGGCGATCCAGTCGCGCGCCGGCGACAGCGAGTTCCTGGGCTACGAGACGACGGCCGCGCAGGGCACGGTCGTCGCGATCCTGCGCGACGGGATGGAGTACGACGAGCTGACCGGCCAGGGCGCCGCCGAGGTCGTGCTCGATCGGACCCCCTTCTACGCCGAGGGCGGCGGCCAGGTCGGCGACCGCGGCGAGCTGCGCGAGGCCGGTGGCGGGTCGTCGCTGTTCACCGTGGAGGACTCCCAGAAGCCGGTCGGCGGCCTGATCGTCCTGCGCGGCACGCTCCACGGCCGGCTCCGCGTCGGCGAGACCGTGGACGCGGTCGTGGACGGGGAGCGGCGCGCCCACACGATGCGCAACCACACCGGGACCCATCTCCTCCATCGGGCGCTGCGCAACGTCGTCGGCGACGCCGCCCGCCAGGCTGGCTCGCTCGTCACGCCCGAGGGGCTGCGGTTCGACTTCCCGTTCGACCGGGCGCTGACGCCCGACGAGCTCCGGGCGATCGAGGACGAGGTCCGCGCCGTCGTTCGCGACGACCGGCCGGTGACGCCGGCGTTCATGTCGATGCAGGCGGCGATCGACGCCGGGGCCGACGCGTTCTTCGACGAGAAGTACGGCGAGACGGTCCGGACCGTGCGCGTGGAAGGCTTCAGCCACGAGCTGTGCGGCGGAACGCACTGCCGGGCCTCGGGCCAGATCGGGAGCTTCGTGATCACCGGCGAGCGCTCGATCGGGAGCGGGATGCGCCGGATCGAGGCCCTGACCGGCGCCGGCGCCGACGCGTTCCTGCGCGCCCGGACCGACGCCCTCGCCGCCGCGACCGAGGCGGCCGGCGCGCAGACCCCCGACGCGCTGCCGGACCGGATCCGGGCCCTCCAGGACGAGCTGCGCGAGGCCCGGCGGCGGCTCAAGGCGGGTGCCGTGGCCGGCGGCGTGCCGCGCTCGGCCGAGCTCGCCGCGCGCGCCGAGGAGGTCGCCCCGGGCGTCCGGCTCGTTGCCTACGCCGGCGCCTACGAATCGATCGACGCGCTGAAGGGCGCCGCCAAGGACCTCCGCGGGATCTTCGACTCGGGCGTGATCGCGCTCGCCCTCGACGCCGATGAGCCGCAGCTGTTCGTGACCGTCACCGACGACCTCGTCGAGCGTGGGATCTCCGCGGGTGACCTCGTCCGGGCCGCGGTCCCGGCCATCGACGGCAGGGGCGGCGGGCGTCCCGAGATGGCCCAGGGTAAGGGCACCGCGCGCGACGGTCTGGCCGCCGCCCTCGATGCCGTGCGCACACGCCTCGCGACGCCGGATTAGCGGGTGGCCTTCCTCCGCCGGATCTGGCAACGCGACCCCGGTGAGTCGCTGGCTGCCTGCACCTCGCTGGACATCGGGACCGAGTTCGCCAAGGCCCTCGTCTTCGAGATCGGTGACGACGGGCACGGGACGGTCCGCGGCGTCGGCCGCAAGCGCCAGGGCCTGTCCCACATGTCGTCCGGCACGGTCGCCGACATCGCCGCCGTCGTGGACAACTGCTCGGTCGCGCTCCAGGAGGCCGAGGAGATGGCCGGCTTCCGGCCGAGCCAGGTCGTGATCGGGATCGCCGGCGAGCTCGTCAAGGGCTTCACCACCCATCACAGCCAGGAGCGCAAGCGCCCCGACGCCCCGATCACCGAGGCCGAGCTCCAGAAGCTGATCGACACGGTCCAGCGCGAGGCCCTCCGCGAGGCGGAGCGCTCGATCACGTGGGAGACCGGCCTGCCCAACGTCGACGTCCGGCTGGTCCACGCCGCGATCGTCGGCGCGTCGATCGACGGCTACGCCCTGACGAACCCGGTCGGGTTCCAGGGCCGTCACGTGAAGATCGGGATCTTCAACGCGTTCGCTCCGCTGGTCCATCTCGGGGCGCTCCAGACGGTGGCCTCGCAGCTGGACCTCGAGCTGCTCGAGATCGTCGCCGAGCCGTACGCAGTGGCCCGCGTCCTCGGGTCCGAGCAGGTCCGCCAGTCCGGGGCCCTGTTCGTGGACGTCGGCGGCGGCACGACGGACGTCGCGCTCGTCCGCCAGGGCGGGATCGAGGGGACCCGGATGTTCGCCCTCGGCGGCCGGGCCTTCACGAAGAGCATCGCCGACCGGCTCGACCTGCCGTTCCCGCGGGCCGAGTCCGCCAAGGTTGACTACGCCCGCGGCATCGCGGTCGACCGGCGCGACGAGATCGCCACGATCGTCGGCGAGGACACCGCCGTCTGGGCCGCGGGGGTCGAGCTCGTCATGGAGGAGCTCGGCGGCGGCGACCTGCTGCCCGGCCGGATCTACCTGTGCGGCGGCGGCTCGCGCCTGCCGGAGATCGAGGCGGCGCTCCGCTCGGAGTCGTTCTGGGGCAAGCTCTCGTTCGCCCGGCCGCCGGAGGTCGTCGTGATGAGCCCGTCGATCGTCGAGACGATCACCGACGCGACCGACCTGCTCGTGGACCAGCAGGATGTCACGCCGCTCGGCCTCGCCTACCAGGCGATCGAGCTTCAGACGACCGAGGACCCGCTCGACGCCGCCCTGCGACGGGTGCTCCGCGCGATGAAAGTCTAGGATCGGGCGGCATGGCTGAAGGCATCGTCTACCTCGACGTCGACGACGAGATCACCTCGGCGGCGTCGCGGATCCGCTCGGCCGCCGGGACGCGGGTCGCGCTCGTCGTCCCGTACGGCTCGCGGATCGCCACCTCGCGCATGAACTTCCGGCTGCTCTCGCGCGAGGCGGTGGTCAGCAACAAGCGCCTGTCGATCGTGTCGGGCGATGCCGCGTCGCGATCGCTCGCCGCGTCGGCCGGGCTGCCGGTCTTCGGCTCGGTCGGGGAGTACGAGGAGGCGGCCCGGGCCCCACGGGACACGTCCGGGGAAGGTGAGGCAGGCGCTCCGCCGCCAGCCGCCGCCGCGCCCCCCGCGTCGCCCGACTCCGCGGCCGCTGCCGCTGCCGCATCCGCCGGCGCGCTCGCCGCCAGTGCCACCGTCGCCGCGACCGGCCCGGTCGCCGGGTCCGGGGACGCCACGCCGCCGGCGTCGGACGCGCCGTCCGCCTCGCCCGTCGGCAAGGGCCGCAAGTCGCAGCGTCCGAAGCGGCCGGTCGCCGACGACGCCACGACCGTCGTCCCCACGGTGACCGCGACGACGCTCTCCCCGCATCCGAGTGCTCCGCCCGTGCAACCCCCGCCGTACCGCCCGCCCGTCCGCGAACGCGAACGGCTGCTGGACGAGCGCGACGACGGCGCGGCGATCGGTCGGACGCCGCTCATCGGCGGACGCGTCCGGACGCCGATCCTGGCCGCCGTCGCGGTCGCGGCGCTGGCCCTCGTCGTCGTGGCGGTCGCCGGCTACCTGTTCCTCCCGTCGGCCACCGTCGCGCTGACCCCTCGCCGCGAGCCGATCGGACCCATCCAGCTGACGATCTCGGCCGATCCCACAGCGACCGCGGTGGATCCGGTCGCCGGCGTCGTCCCGGCCGTCCGGCTTGACGTCCCCGTCCAGGCCGCCCGGACGTTCCCGACCACCGGCAAGCACGTCGAGGCGTCGCCGGCGCGCGGCACGGTGACCTTCTCGAACTACGACTTCACGTCCCAGAACACGATCGTGAGCGGGAGCGTCGTCTCGACCGAGGGCGGCATCCGGTTCCGGACCCTGGCCACGGTGACCCTGCCGCCGGCGACCCTGATCATCCCGACCGTCGTCCCGTCCCGGCGCTCCGTGGCGGTGGAGGCGGTGGCCGACGGCCCGGAGGGCAACGTCCCCGCCAACACGATCCGGGTCGTGCCGCGCGGCGAGAACCCCGAGGCGCTCCGCGTCAACAACCCCGACCCGACCGAGGGCGGCGTCAAGACGGAGACGCCCGAGGTCTCGAAGGCCGAGGTCGACAAGGCCGTGGCCGCGGTCCAGGCCGACCTCGAGGCAGCCTTCACGGCCGCGATCGCGGCCGGCGGCGGCGCCCCGCCGGACACGACCCTCTTCCCCGAGACCGCGGCCCTCGGGCCGGCGACGCCGGAGGTGGATCCGGCGACCCTCGTCGGCCAGCCGGTCGAGTCGTTCGACATCGGCCTGTCGGCGACCGGGACCGTGATCGCGGTGGATCCGAGCCCGATCGAATCGATCGCCGCGTCGCGCCTCGACGATCGGGTCGAGGCCAACCACCGCCTCGTCGAGGGCTCGGTGGACATCGCGGTGGGCGAGGGAAGCGTCGGCGAGGACGGCCAGATCACCTTCGAGGCCACCGCCCGGGCCATGCGCGTCGCGATCGTGGATGCGGTGCAGCTCCGGACCCTCGTGAAGGGCCTCACGCCGGCCGAGGCGAAGACTGCTCTCGCCCCGTTCGGCGATGCCGTCGTCACGCTCTGGCCGGACTGGGTCACCACGATCACCGGCGTCGATGCCCGCCTCACGGTCACGGTCGATGAGGACGGTGCCGCGGTGCCGTCGCCGTCGGGCTCACCGCGCCCGTCCCCGTCACGGACGCCCGCCGGCTCGCCACCACCCTCCGCCGGCGACGCCGCCTCCAGCGCTCCGTGACCCGGATCCTCGGCCTCGACCTGGGGGAGCGCCGGATCGGCATCGCCGTCGCGGACCACGACGGCCGCGCGATGCCGCTGACGACGCTCCGTCGCCTCGCCACGATCGAGGCCGACGCCGAAGCCGTCGCGCGCATCGTCCGCGAGCAGGGCGCGACCGAGGTCGTCGTCGGCCTGCCGATCGACGCGTCAGGCGGGGAGGGCAGCCAGGCGGCCCTCACCCGGGCCTGGGCGGAAGCCGTCCGTCCGCACCTCGGGGCGGAGTTGGGGTACCGTGACGAACGGCTGAGCAGCCATCTTGCCGAGGAGCGCCTTGGCCCGATGAAGCGCGGCCGGTCCGGGGGGCCACCGAGCCGGACCCAGCGACAGACCTACCGCGCCCGCGTCGACCGCGAGGCGGCGGCGATCATCCTCCAGGACGAACTGGACTTCCGGGCAGCCAACGCAGCCCCAGACACGGAGGCCCCCCGATGACCATCCGCTCCGGCGGACGGGCCCGCGAGCGCAACCACGCGCGTCCCGCCGAGCCCGGCACCTACCAGGACTCGTGGCAGCCCGAGTACGCCGTCGAGCCGGCCGGCAGGGGCGGTCGTGGTGGCGGCGGTCGGGCTGGCGGGTCCAACGGCGGCAACGGCCACAACGGCTGGGATCGACCCCGCCGCGGCCTGCCCGGGATCGTGAAGTTCCTCCTGTTCGCGCTGGTCCTCGGCGCGATCGTGATCGTCGTGCTGGGCACGGCGCTCCGTCCGGTCGTGAAGGGCCTCGTCATCGGATGGGCCACGGACAACCCGGCCGCGCTCGGCATGCCGTTCGTGGCCGATCTCGTGCGGGAGGACCTCGGCGACAACCTGACGAAGCCCGCCTCCGACGACACGACCCAGCTGCCGTTCGTCGTCGCGCAGGGCGAGAACGCACGCGGGATCGCGACCCGCCTCCAGGAGAACGGCTTCCTCGCCGACGGCCGGGCGTTCGTGTTCATCGCCACCGAGAAGCAGCTGACCCAGAAGATCGCGTCGGGCACGTTCGTCCTGCGCAAGTCGATGACCCCGGCGGAGATCGTGGACGCGCTGCTGAACCCGGAGCAGATCAAGGTGGTGGAGATCGGTCTGCGGACCGGCCTTCGGCTCGAGCAGGTCACCGCGAAGCTCCAGACGATCGACGGGCTGACCCTCGACCCGGCCGAGTTCTACGAGATCGCGAAGACGCCGCCCGCCGACCTGCTGGCCGACTATCCGACGATCCGCGAGATCCTGCCGAAGGGCGCCTCGCTCGAGGGCTTCCTGTGGCCGGCCACGTACCGGGTCCTGCCCGACACGACCGCCGACGAGCTGGTCCGCAAGATGCTCGACGGCTTCGTCGCGGCGATCGGCGATCGGATGGACGTTCCGGCTGCCCGGGAGCGAAGCTTCTACGAGATCCTGAGCCTCGCCTCGATGGTCGAGCGCGAGGCGATCCTCGACGACGAACGGGCGACGATCGCCGGGGTCTTCGAGAACCGTCTCCACAAGCTCCGCGGGATCGCGCCGGTGCTCGCCTCGGACCCGACCGTGATCTTCGGCTGGGACACCCTCGAGCTGGCCAAGATCAAGATCGAGGACTGGAAGACCTACACGTTCTGGAAGGTGCCCGAGCCTCCGCTCGGGAAGATCGTCTTCCCGCCGGAGCTGCTCGGCTACCAGACGTACACCCAGGCCGGGCTGATCCCGGGTCCGATCTGCACCCCGACCCTCGCCTCGATCGACGCCGCTCTGGCGCCCGACACCGAGTCGGGCTACCTCTTCTTCGTCGCCAAGCGCGACGGGACGAACGCCCACGCGTTCGGCAAGACCGCCAAGGAGCACCAGCAGAACCTGGTCAAGTACGGCTACCGATGACGGCGGGTCCGCGATCCGCCGCCGGCCACCCATCGCCGGGCGACTTCGCCGCTCCGCCGTCGGCGGCCGACCACGAGCGCTGGACGGAGGCCGACGCGGCCGCCCGGCCGGCGCGGTTGCGACGCCTCCGGTCTCGCTTCGACGCCGCCGGGATCGACGCGTACCTCGGCCTGCGCCGCGAGCACGTGCGCTACCTCACCGGGTTCCTGCTCGGCGACGGCGAGGAGAAGGTGGCGGGCACGTCGGGCCACTTCCTCGTGAGTGGCGGCGAGGTGCTGCTGCTCGCCGACTCGCGCTACACGATCCAGGCCCGGCGCGAGGCGCCCGACGCACGGATCGTGGACGGGCCGCGGGACCTCGCCCGCGGCTGGCCGGAGCTGGCCGCGTCCGTGGGGGCGCGGCGGGTCGGGGTCGAGGCGGCGCTCCTGCCGCACGCCGTCTGGCGACGCCTGGAAGCCGCGGCACCGGACGTCGAGCTGGTCCCGATCGAGGGCTGGCTCGAGGAGGATCGAGCCACGAAGGAGCCCGCCGAGCTGGAGCGGGTGGCGGCTGCCTGCTCCGTCGCGGATCGAGCGCTCGCCGCGCTCCTGCCGCGGATCGTGCCGGGCGCGACGGAACACGACCTCGCTCTCGCGCTCGAGTGGCAGATGCGGACCTCGGGAGCGGAGTCCGTCGCGTTCGAGCCGACGTGCCTGGTCGGTGAGAATGCCGCGCTGCCCCACGGCGCGCCGTCCTCGGAGCCGGTCCGCGACGGCGCCGTCGTCCTGTTCGACTTCGGCGCCCAGGTCGGCGGCTACCGCAGCGACATGACGCGGACGCTGTTCGTGGGCGAGCCGTCGGAGCGCGACCTCGGGGTCTACGAGACCGTGGCCCGGGCCCAGGCCGCTGCGATCGCCCAGATCGAGGCGACCGTGAGCGGTGAGCTGGGCCTCCCGTCCGGGCGGGACCTCGATGGCGTCGCCCGGCGGGTGATCGAGGCGGACGGCCGGTGGCCGGCGTACGGTCACGGGCTGGGCCACGGGATCGGCCTCGCGACGCACGAGCTGCCATCGCTGTCCTCCGCCGCCCTGCATCTGCCGCTGCCGACGCCGACGGTCTTCTCGGTCGAGCCCGGGATCTACCTCGACGGCGAGACCGGCGTCCGGATCGAGGACCTCGTCCTGCTCGATGCCGACGCCCATCGAGTCGAGCGCCTGACGCAGTTCCCGCGCGAGGTCCTCGTCGTCGGCGTCTGATCCGATCCGCAGGGATCGTCGGCTACAATCGGCGCCCGAACACCGATCCGACCGCCGGGTTCGATGCGCCCGCCCCGGCGCCGTCCGGCCGCCCAGGAGCCCCACTCGACATGATCAGCACCGGCGAACTGAAGAAGGGCGTCGCCATCGAGCTCGACGGCGAGCTCTGGCAGATCCTCGACTACCACCACATCAAGATGGGCCGTGGCTCGGCCCAGGTCCGGATCACGCTCCGTAACATCAAGCGCGGCCAGACGGTGGAGCGCAGCTTCCAGGCCGGCACGAAGTGGCCGCGCGCCTCGATGGAGAAGCGCCCCGTCCAGTTCCTGTACAAGGACGGCGACGACTACCACTTCATGGACAACGACACCTACGACCAGTTCGTGCTCAGGAGCGAGCAGCTCGGCGAGACGGCGATGTACATGAAGGACGGGATGACCCTCGACCGGACGAGCTACCAGGGCGAGACGATCGGCGTGGAGCTGCCGGTGACCGTGGACCTCGTCGTCCGCGAGACCGAGCCCGGCTTCGCCGGCGACACCCAGACCGGCGCCCGCAAGCCCGCCACGACCGAGACGGGGCTCGTCGTCACGGTCCCGATCTTCGTGGAGGAGGGCGATACGATCCGGGTCGACACCCGCACCGGGGAGTACCAGACCCGGGTCTGATCCGGCGCGCCATCATCGCGCTTCGCCGCGCCTCGCCGCGCCGCGGGCCCGATTCTCGCCCCACGAGCCTAACCGACACGATTTCAGGACTCGGGGAGCTCGCGAGGCCCCGGTCCACCCGTGATTGCATCGGAATCTCGCCCCACGAGCGTCCCGATCACATTCACGCGAGACCTTGCTCGTTGTGCTCGCCTGACGAGAATCCGCGCCGGCGTGAACTTGCGCGGGCGGTCGCGGGCTTCAGCAGGACGATCGCGCTCCCCTCGGGCAGGTTCCCGGCCTGAAGGGCAGCAAGCGCGTCGCGTCCCCGGACCGGGTGTGACGCGGCGAACCCTGCCGACGCCAGTCGCAGCACACGACGGTTGTGACGGGTATCCGCCACGAGGAGGAGCACGCGATCGAACCCACCATCCCGGCACTTGAGGGCGACCTTCCGCTGGAGGGCCTGGACGTCCCGGAGACGAGTCTCGGCCTCGACCGGGATGGACCAGCCCGGACCGTCGATCACGAGGTCCCAGGCCCGCCGATCGCCCAACAGGCCGAGCGGGACCTCAGACCGGTGTCCGAGGCGCGGAAGGAGCGCCGTGAAGCCGGCCAGAAGGCCCAGCTGAGCGGCATCTCGGACCCAGTACCGCTGCGATGGCGACCAGGGTTTCGTAGGCCACGTGCGGCGCTTGCCCGCGCTCAATCCGACTGACCGCTGCCACCGAGATCCCGACCGCGAGTGCGACCTGACGCTGGGTCAAGGCTGCGATGAGTCGTGCCTCGCGGAACTCCTCCCCGATCGCCAGCAGTGCCTTCCGGGCGAGTCGATAGGCGCGGTCGAGGCGGCGCTCGCGGTTCGGCATCGTCGCAGCATGCCGTGGGCCACTCATCTGCCGGTCAACCGGGGCAGAAGGGGACTTGGAGTCGGTTCAAGCAGGGCGCACTGCCGCGCGCCCGCGATCTGCCGGGAGGAGCGGCCCCGCGTCAGCCGTTGATCAGGCGGTCGATCACGATCACGACCGCGGTGTACAGCCCCGCCGCGCGGACGTAGACGGGGCCGATCCGCCGGGCGGCGGCGAACAGGATTCCGTCGGCGTCGCGGCCGAGGCTCGACCGCACCCGGCGGAGCGGCTCGGCGGCGTCCGGGTCGCCCCGGGCGATCCGGTGACGGACCTCCGTGATGGCGAGCATGACCTCGCCCACGCGCCGCGCCTCGACATCGGTCGGGTCGATCGCCGCCAGCGCCGCCCGCGCCGCGCCCGGATCGCCCGAGCCGCCGCGCAGCCAATCGATGTAGGTCAGCGCGACCTCGCGCTCCAGGCGCTGGGACGCCGTCTCGTCAGGCATTCGCTGCGCCTCGAACGCCGCGCCCTCGAGATTCCCCGTCGCCGCCCGTATCTCCGAGCGGATCCACCGGTCGTCCGGGCGCTCCGGCTCGCGCTCCGCGTAGCGCTTCATGCCGTCGAAGGTGGCCGGGTACCGGCCCCCGGCAACCGCGGTGAACCGGTCGATCTCGCGCTCGCCGAGCCAGGTGAACGCCTCGAACGCCCGGCGGCTGCGCGGCATCCAGGCCACGGTCCAGGCGAGGGTCGACACGACGCCCGTCGCCACCGAGCCCGCCGCCCAGATGATCGCCGCCTCCGCGAGCGGACGACCGTGGGCCAGCCCGACCGTCAGCCACAGCCCGGATCCCAGGATCAACAGCCCGGCAGCGACGTTGAGTGGCTGCCCGAGGAGTCGCGGAGCCATGGCGGCGCGACTGACGGCGTCCCACGGTCGATCGCGACGATGGCCGGCGGCCGGAGGCGGTTCGTGCGGTGTCACCGCGGCAGGATCGCATGCCGCCGCCGGCTCCGGAGCGCCGCGCGGCTACCATGGCTCGATGGACGAAGGGGACCTGCTGCCCGGCTGGGACGCGCTGCCGGGGCAGGGGACGGCTTCTGGCACGGCACTGCCCCGCGAGGAACGGCCGACCGCGCCGGGCACGTTCGGGCTCCGGATCGTCGCCGTCAGCGAGGTCGCCCGCGCGATCCGGGAAGCCGTTCGGGCCGACCCGCGCCTGGCGGACGTCTGGGTCGAGGGCGAGGTCGGCCGGGTCACCGTCAGCAGCGCCGGCCATGCCTACTTCACGCTGAAGGACGCCCGTAGCACCCTCAACTGCGTCTGGTTCAGCGACGACCGGGTCCGCTCGGCGTTCCAGCCACAGGCGGGGCTCCGGATCGTCGTCCACGGCCGGGTCGACCTGTTCGAGCAGCAGGGGGCGGTCCAGCTGTACGTCGAGGCGATCCAGCCGGCTGGCTTCGGTGACCTCGCGATCCGCTTCGAGGAGCTCAAGGCACGGCTCGCGGCCGAGGGCCTGTTCGACCAGGCCCGCAAGCGTCCGCTGCCCCAGCGCCCGACGACGATCGCGGTGATCACGAGTCCGACCGGCGTGGTCTGGCGCGACATCGCGACCGTGCTGACCCGGCGCTGGCCGATGACGAGCGTGCTCCTCGTGGCCTGCAAGGTGCAGGGCGACGACGCGCCCGAGAGCATCGTCCGGGCGTTCCGTCGCCTGGAGCGCTGGATCGCGACCGCCGCGGACGAGGGCCGCGCCGGAGACGCGCCGCAGCTCACGATCCTCGCCCGCGGCGGCGGCTCGCTCGAGGATCTCTGGTCGTTCAACGACGAGCGGGTCGTCCGGGCCGTGGTGGCCCATCCGCTGCCGGTGGTCTGCGGTGTCGGACACGAGGTCGACGTGACCCTCGCCGACTTCGCCGCGGACGTTCGCGCCCCCACGCCGTCGGCTGCGGCCGAGATGGTCGTCCCGGACCGGTCGGACTGGATGGCGGCATTCCGCCGGGCAGGGGAGCGGACCGCCGCCGCGGTCGCCCGGACGCTGGATGCCGCCGGTCGCGAGCTGGCCGCGGAACGGCGCGCCCTCGATCGCCTCGATCCGCGGGCCCAGCTCGCCGCCGACCGCGAGCGGGTCGGCCTCCTCCTGGATCGCGCCGTGCGTGTCGCCGACGGGGCGATCGCTCGCCGGCGCGGCGCCCTCGACACGCTGGCGGCCGCGGCGACCAGGCCGGTCCTCGCCCGCCTCCTGGCGGCCCGCGCGACGCTGGATGCCAGCGCGTCGGCCCTGGCGGTCCTCGATCCGCAGGCGACCCTCGCGCGCGGCTACGCGATCGTGCGACGGACCGCGGACGATCGGATCCTTCGTGCGCCCGGCGAGGCGCCACCGGGGACGGCCCTCGCGATCCGGCTGGCGGGCGGTGACCTGCCCGCCACGGCGGGCGACTCAGGACCGGGAGCATGATCGTCCTGGCCCTGTACGTCGGGATCGCGATCGTGATCCTGGCGATCGGGCTGGGCATTGGTATATTCGTCGCCGGCCGGCTCACCCGCTGGCTCGACCGCGAGGACGAGGATTCCGAGTGACCGCCGAGACGCCGTCCACCCCGGACGCTTCCGCGCCCGCCGACGCCACCGCGTCGCCCGCTGCGCCGGCAGATCCCGCGATCGCCGCGCTCTCCTTCGACGACGCGTTCGCTGAGCTCCGCTCCGTGGTGACCGAGCTCGAGGCCGGCGGCCTCGCCCTCGAGGAGACGATCGCCCGGACCGAGCGCGCGGTCGCCCTCCAGCGCCATTGCGAGCAGCTCCTCGGCGCGGCCGAGCTCCGCGTCCGCCAGCTGATCAGCCGCCCGGGCGGCGTCCTCGAGGCCCGTGACATCGCCGCCGACGAGGCCGCCGACGCCTGAGGTCCGCGACCCTCCGGCGGATCGGGTGGTGGCGGGCGGGATCCGGGGCCCCCGCCTCGATGCTCACCCCGGGGCGATGTTGTGGTTGTACCGGAACACGTTGTCCGGGTCGTAGCGGCGCTTCACGGCGACGAGCCGCGTCCAGCGATCGGCCCCGTACGTGGCCCGGATCCGCTCGACGGTCTCGTCGACCGGTGAGTAGTTCACGTAGCCGCCGCCGCTGAGCGAGGCGCCGGCCAGCAGGTCGGCCACCCGGCGCGCCCAGCCGACCGCCGTCTCGTCGTCGGCAGGCGAGTCCCACATGGCGAGCGCGCTCGCGTTCCAGCGGGCGGCCCGCTGGCCGAACGCCGCCCCGCCCGGCGGTTCGGTCCGCCCCGCGCCCACGATGCCCTCGATCAGGACGAACGACGATCCCACCGCGTCGGACGCGCCGGCCGCGTCGGCGACCGCGGCCAATGTCGCGCCATCCAGTCCACGCAGGAAGTGGCCCTTCCAGTAGTGACGCACGCCGAACGGGATCAATCCGGTGATCGCCTGGAGCTGCGGGTAGGTCATCGGGCCGACCTCGTCCGCGACGCGCGGCAGGTCGTCACGGAGGATCCTGAGGATGGGCTCGGGGTCGCTGCCGTCCACGATCCCGAGCAGGACGCCGATCACGTGCCCGAAGTCCGGGTTGCGCCGGATCGTGAGCGTGGGCATCGTCGCGGTGGGGTGCTCGTCGACGATCCGCTCGATCCGGGCCAGGACCTCGGCCGCGGCGGTCGCGGGATAGAGCAGGCGGCCGCCGAAGATCGGCCCGACCGGAATGAGGCGGTACGTGAACCGGGTCACGACCCCGAAGTTGCCGCCGCCACCGCGGAGCGCCCAGAGCAGGTCCGGATCGCCGCCGTCGCCGGCGATGGCGACCGATCCGTCGGCCGTCACGACCTCCGCGGCCACCAGGTTGTCGCAGGTGAGGCCGGCGAGCGGCATCAGCCAGCCGAGCCCGCCGCCGAGGGTCAGTCCGCCGATCCCGGTGTCGACGAACGTGCCGCCCGGGACCGCGAGGCCGTGGGCCGTGGTCGCGCCGTCCACGTCCTCCCAGAGCGCGCCGCCGCCGGCATCCGCGGTCCGCCCGGCTGGATCAACCGTCACCGTGCGCATGCCCGCCAGCGACACCATGAGTGCGCCGTCCGCGATCCCGTGGCCCGCCACGCTGTGGCCGCCGCCCCGGACGGCGATCGGAAGGTCGGCCGCCCGGGCCGCCCGGACCGCCGCCTGGACCTCGGCGGTGGTCGTGCAGGGGACGATCGCCGCGGGCCGCCGGTCCAGCATCCCGTTGAAGGAGATTCGGGCCTCGTCGTAGCCCGCATCACCCGGCACAAGTGAGCCGGGCGGCAGCGCGTCGCGCGACAATGGAGCCTGCTCGATCGTCATGTTGCCCTCCTGCGGTCCCTCGTCACACAGGGTAGCGTGGGCGATCCCGAGCGAAACGTGCTACTTTGGTTGTACAGGTTCTGACGAGGACCGGGCCTCGGCACCTCGCCAGCACGAATCCGTCCGAGGCGCGAACATCCCCGCAGCACCAGTGACCCCACGGAGCTCCAGACCGCGTGCCGATCCTTCCGACCCTCTCCGGACCCAGTGACCTCCGCCGCCTGACCGAGGCCGAGCTCGAGCAGCTCGCCACCGAGATCCGCGAGACGATCATCGCCACGGTCGCCACGACCGGCGGCCACCTCGGCAGCAGCCTCGGCGTCGTCGAGCTGACGATCGCGCTCCACCGGCTCCTCGAGTCGCCGCGCGATCGGATCGTCTGGGACACCGGCCACCAGGCGTATCCCCACAAGCTGCTGACGGGTCGCTTCGAGCGGTTCGGGACGCTGCGGTCGCTCGGCGGCGTCGGTGGCTTCCCGCGCCGGAGCGAGTCGGAGCACGACGTCTTCGATGGCGGCCACGCCGGCACCGGCCTGTCGATCGGGCAGGGGCTCGCGACCGCCCGCGACCTGCGCAAGGGCCGGGAGCGGATCGCGGTCGTCGTCGGCGACGCGGCGATCACGAGCGGGCTGAGCCTCGAGGCCCTCAATGACATCGGCCAGCGCAGGACGCAGCTCCTGATCGTGCTCAACGACAACGAGATGTCGATCAGCCCGACGGTCGGCGGCCTCTCGAAGTACCTGAGCCAGATCAAGCTGTCCGGTGCCTGGCAGTCGAGCAAGAATGCCTATGACGAGCTCGTCGGTCGGATTCCCGGGATCGGGCCGACCGTCAGGGAGCTCAGCCAGCGACTCCGGGCATCGGTCGTGAACTTCGCCCAGGACGGCCGGTTGTTCGAGGACCTCGGGATCACGTACATCGGGCTCGTCCCGGGTCATGACCTGAAGGCGCTCCTCTCGACGTTCCAGCAGGCGCTCGAGCTGAAGGGGCCCGTCGTCGTCCACGTCCGCACGCAGAAGGGCCGCGGGTTCCGACCCGCCGAGGCCGACCAGATCGGCTTCCACGGCGCGGCGCTGCCGCCGATCGACGTTCCGGCGGCGAACGGGATGACGTCCGCATCCGTCGCGTCGGACCAGCCCGATCCGCCGGTCGCCGGCCCCGCTCCCAAGGCGCCGGGCGCGATGCCGACCGAGACGATGGCCGACGATGCCGCCCCGGCCTCCGCGGTGGCGAAGCCCGCCAAGAACCCGAACTACACCGCGGTCTTCGCGAAGCAGCTGATCGAGCAGGCCCGGACCGACCCGCGGATCGTCGCGATCACGGCCGGGATGCCGACCGGGACCGGGCTCTCGACGTTCCAGGCGGCGTACCCCGAGCGGTTCATCGATGTCGGGATCGCCGAGCAGCATTCCGTCGCGCTCGCGACCGGGCTCGCGATGGGCGGGATGCGGCCCGTCGTGGCGCTCTACTCGACGTTCCTCCAGCGGGCGTTCGACCAGACGGTCCACGACGTGTGCCAGAACGACCAGCCGGTCCTGATCGCGGTCGACCGGGCCGGGCTCGTCGGCGAGGACGGCACGAGCCACCAGGGCATGTTCACGCTGCCCGCCCAGCGCCAGCTCCCGAACCTGGTGATCGCGAGCCCGAAGGACGAGCAGGAGCTTCGTTCGCTGCTGGTCAGCGCGCTCTCGCAGGACCGACCGTTCGCGCTCCACTACCCGCGCGACCCGGGGTTCGGGCTCGTTCCGGTCGAACCGGCCCCGATCCCCGTGGGGCGTGGCGAGGTCGTCCGCGAGGGATCGGACCTGCTGTTCGTCGGGTTCGGGCCGATCGTCGCGCGCGCCCTCGAGGCGGCCGAGATGCTCGCGAGCGACGGCTGGTCGACGGCGGTGATCAACGCCCGCTTCGCCAAGCCGCTCGATCGGGAGCTGATCCTCTCCGCGGCCGCCGGCAAGCGCCTGGTCGTGACGTTCGAGGAGAGCGTCGTGACGGGTGGGTTCGGCGCCGGCGTGCTCGAGGCGATCGAGGAGGCACGGCTGGGCGACGCGACGCTCCGTGAGGTGCCCGTCCGGATCCTCGGGATTCCCGGCGACGCGTTCGTCGACCACGGCTCCGTCGCGGATCTGCGGCGCGTGCTCCGCCTCGATTCCGAGGGCCTCGCCGCCCAGGTTCGCGAGACCCTGACCCAGGTCGGCGCGGCGCCGCCGGGCGTACCGCTGGGAGCCGTCGCCGGCAGCTAGCCGTCGCCGGCAGCTAGCCGTCGCTCAGGCGTCGACCGCGCGGCGGGTGGGGTCGGCCAGGAGCGTGGCGAGGGACACGCCCCAGAACAGGATCCCGAAGAGGAGCAGTCCGTCGAGCGCGCCCGCCGCCACCATCGCGCCGGCCAGCCCGACGAGCCCCGCGACCACCGTCGCGACGCCGAGCCGCCAGCCCCAGCGCCGGAGCAGCACGAGCCCGGCCGCCGCGACGACCGTCGCGAACCCGTAGCCGGCGATCCCGGCGCCGAGGACGACAGCCGCCTGCTGGGCGCCCGGGACGATCGCGGTCGCGGAAGCCGACTGCGGATCGAGCCCGTACCCCAGCAGGCTGCCTCCGACGCCCATCCCGGACAGCCCGATCAGGAGGAGCAGGCCGACGGCCAGGATCAGCGAGATCGGGCGGGTGGTCATCGCGGAGGGCTCGGATTCGTCGCCGGTGATCCGCGGCGAAGGCGGCTGTGCCACGATAGCCCGGTGAGCAACGACACCGCCCGCCGCTCCCGCCAGCGCCTCGACCAGCTCGTCGTCGAGCGCGGCCTGGCCGCCAGCCGGGCCCGGGCCCAGGCCCTGATCCTCGCCGGCAAGGTCCGGACCGGAACCGGCGACGGGGCACGCCTGGATCGCAAGGCCGGCGATCTCGTGGACGCGGACGTCGCGATCAGCCTCGTCGAGCCGGATCCGTACGTCAGCCGCGGCGGCCACAAGCTCGCGGCCGCCCTCGACGCCTTCGACATCGACCCGGCCGGGCTCGTCTGCCTCGATGCCGGCGCCTCGACCGGCGGCTTCACGGACGTCCTGCTCCAACGTGGGGCCAGCCGCGTCCACGCCGTGGACGTCGGGCGTGGCCAGCTGGCCGACCGCGTCGCTCGCGACGGACGCGTCGTCGTCCACGATCGCACCAACGTCCGGACGCTCACCGCCGAAACCCTCGGCGAGCCCATCGACCTGGCGGTGATCGACGTCTCGTTCATCTCGCTCGGGCTCGTCCTCGGCCCGATCGCCTCCACCCTCCGCCGTCGGCCCGCCCCGAGCGCTCCGATCGTCGCCCTCGTGAAGCCCCAGTTCGAAGTGGGGAAGGGCGCCACGGACCGCGGCGTGGTGCGCGACCCGGCGGCTCACCGCGTGGTCCTCGAGCGGGTGATCGCGCAGGCGGCGGCCCTCGGTCTGGGCACGCGCGCCGTGATCGCGTCGCCGATCTTCGGCCCGGAGGGCAACCGGGAGTTCCTCGTCCACCTCCAGGCCGGGCCCGGCTGCGCCGAGATCGACGACCGCGTCGCCGAGGCGACGGCGGCCGAGGCGACGGCGGCCGAGGCGACGTCGGCCGAGGCGACGAACGGATGACCGTGCAGCGGATGGGCTTCGCCTACAACCCGACCAACGAGGCGGCGATCGAGCTCCGCGAGCGGGCCGCCGGCTGGTGCCGGATGCACGGGATCGACCATTGGGCGTCGCAGGCGCAGGACTTCGAGGTGCTCTGCCGCGAGCTTGCCACGACGGACATCCTCGTCGTCCTCGGCGGCGACGGAACGCTGCTGCGGGCGGCGCGCGCGGTCGTCCAGGTGGACGTGCCACTTCTCGGCGTCAACCTCGGCAAGATCGGCTTCCTCTCGAAGGTCGACGCCGGTGAGCTCGAGGCGGTCCTGACCCGGCTCGTCGCGGGCGACTTCACGATCGACGAGCGCATGGTCCTCGAGGGTCGCCTGCTCCCCGGCGGCCGGGACGACGATGCGGCAACGATCCACCACGCCCTCAACGACATCGTGGTCGCCCGCGGCGCGCTGGCCCGCGTCGTCCGGCTCGACGTCGCGATCGGGCCGACCCACCTCGCCACGTTCATCGCCGACGGCCTCGTCGTGTCGAGCCCGACCGGTTCGACCGGCTACTCGTTCAGTGCCGGCGGCCCGATCGTCGCGCCCGACAGCCGGAACCTGATCGTGACTCCGATCGCCGCCTATCTCTCGACCGTCCGCTCGGTCGTCGTGGGGCCGGACCAGGTGATCCGCTGCCGCGTGGTCGACGCGACCGAGGCGATCGTCTCGATCGACGGCCGCGAGGATGTCCCGATCGCCGTCGGCGACGTCGTCGAGGTCCGTGCCCTCGCCCGTCCGATCCGGCTCGTCGAGCCCGAAGGCAGCCTGCCGTTCTGGGACCTGTTCCGGCACAAGGTGGAGCTGCTGCCGTCGTGATCGGGGTGATGGCGACAGCGGACGCCGAGCCCGATACGCCAGGGAGGCCGGCGATCGGACGGCTGCTGGAGCTGACGGTCACCGACCTGGCCCTGATCGAGCGCCTGCGGCTCGAGCTCGCGCCCGGCCTCAACGTGTTCACCGGCGAGACCGGGGCGGGCAAGAGCCTGCTGATCGATGCGCTGGGACTGGCGGTGGGGGCGCGCGCGGACACGTCGCTGGTCCGGCACGGCGCGGAGAGCGCGCGCGTGACCGCGTTGTTCGACCGGCTGCCCGAGCCGCTCATCGCCAGCCGCGAGGTCGCGGCCGGCGGCCGCTCCACCGCCCGGCTCGACGATGATCCGGTCACGGCCGCCCGCCTCGCCGAGGTCGCCGGCGGGATCGTCGAGATCCACGGCCAGCACGACCAGCAGCGCCTCCTCGACGAGCGCTGGCAGCGGGACCTGCTCGATGCGTTCGGGGAGCACGGGGCGCTCCGGATTGCCGTCGCCGCCGCCGTCGACCAGTGGCGAGCGAACCGCGCCCTGCTCGCGGCGCTCGAGCTCGATCCGCGCGAGCTCGCCCGTCGGCTCGAGCTCGCGGAGCACGAGGCGGCCGAGATCGCGGCCGCCGGGCTGGAGCCGGGCGAGGCTGCGGGCATCCGCGCCCGGCTCGACGCGGCGAAGCACGGCGAGGCGATCGCACGCGGCGGATCGGCGCTCGTCGAGGCGCTCGTCGGCGAGGAGCACGGCGCACGCGAGGCGACGGCCATGGCCCTTCGCGAGGCGCGGGCCCTTGCCCGGATCGACACCCGGTTCGAGGAGGTCGCCGAACGCCTGGCCGGGCTGGAGGCCGAGCTCGAGGACGTGGCCGCGACGGTCCGCGACCTGGCCGAGTCGATCGACCACGACCCCGCCGAGCTCGCGCGGCTCGAGGATCGGCTCTCGACGATCTACGGCCTCGAGCGCCGCTACGGCGACGACGAAGCGGCGGTCATCGCCCACGGCGAACGGGCCGCCGCCGAGGCCGAGCGGCTGCGCGGGCTGGACGACGAGCGAGCCGCCCGCCAGGACGACGACGCGCGGCTCCTCGAACGGGTGGCGGTGGCCGCCGCCGACCTGTCGGCCGTCCGGACGACCGCCGCCCGGACGCTGGCGTCGGCCGTCGGGGTGGTCCTGGCCGAGCTCGGGTTCGCGGCGGACGTCTTCGAGGTGGGGCTGGGCCGGCGCCCGGCCGCGCGCGACGAGGCGGCGGTCGAGATCGACGGTGACGCAGTCGCCTTCGATGCGACCGGGGTGGACCAGGTCGTGTTCCGGATCGCCCCGAACCCCGGCGAGCCCTCGCGCTCGCTCGCGAAGATCGCCTCGGGCGGGGAGCTGAGCCGGATCGCCCTCGCGATCAAGCAGGTGCTCGCCGAGGTCGACGACACGCCCACGCTGGTGTTCGACGAGATCGACACCGGC
>DASSPG010000039.1:0-2724 GCA_035699725.1 Candidatus Limnocylindrales bacterium
GGCCGGGCGTCATCGAGCATCGCCCGGCGGGCGGCCTCGACGGCCGCCGCGTGAGCGGTGCCGTCGGCCGGCACGTGGGTCCGTCGCTCGGGACGCGCAGCCGGATCGGCCGCCCGGTCCGGCGGCCGCGCCGCGTCCCCCTTCGTGATCGTCATCGGTCCCTGCCTGTCGCTCTGGTCTTCGTGGCAACAAAAAAGCCCTCGCCACCCGGCGAGGGTCCCTTCGGTGTCTCGGTGGTTCGTCGCGCCTAGCGCCCGATCCTCCGGTTGCCTCCGTTCTCCCGCCGGGAGCCGGTAATGAGGAGCCCAAGGAGGCTCTCAAGGCCGACGACGAGGGAGCGCAGGAGTCCGAGGAGCGAGCCGTCCGACAGCCCGGTGTCGTTCAGGGGCATCTGGACACGCCGACCGTCCGCGCGAATCGCGACGGCAACGTGGCGTCGATTGCGTCCACCGAACAGACCCAAGGACGGTCTCCCGAACGAGCCCGGTGACCCGGGCGGTTCGCGCAGTCTACGAGGCGATCGGTGATCGCGCAACCTCGGGCCCATCGCCGCGCGAGAACCACGAGACCGCCGGTCGCCCGACGGTCCCGCTATCCCCCGACCAGCGCCTCGGGCGCCGGCCTGCTCACTTCCAGCGCTGGGCGGCTTCGAGGACCAGCGCGGCGCTGGCCAGAGACGAGAGCGTGAACAGCGCACGGAAGGACTTGCCCCTGAAGAGCGCCAGTTTCGTCTTCACGGTTGTCGACTCCTAGAGTCCGGCTTCGTCGGCGCCCCGGCGGCCGGGCAGTCTCCGGGCGGAGATCCCTGGCTTTGCGTCCCCACCTCGCGATGGGTTTGCCCTGGACGGTGGCGTCGGCGGAGGACGGGCGTCCTCGATACGGACGATCGGGCCGCGGGTCACGGATCGACATCCAACGGGAGTACGGGTCGCGACCAGCCATCAGTCGGAGGTGCGGCGCCGCACCGCGTCGGCCGGCCGTCGGTCAGGCGGGGTCGTTCCCCGTCGGGCGGCGGCGCATCGCCGCGACGATCGCGACGGCGATTCCGATCCCGATCAGGACATCGCCGATGCTGAACACGTTCGCGAGGGGCAGCCAGTCCGGGGTCGCGAAGATGTCCGTGAGCGGCTCGAGGGCCGGTCGCTCGAGCAGGACGCTGTTCGTGTTGCCCCCGACGCCGAGGCCGACCGCCGCGAGCGCGGACGCGCTGGCCGGCATCGCGCCGCCGTTGGCGACGATCGCGGCGAGATTCGTGGCGGCACCCAGGACGACGAGGGGCAGGCCGGTCAGCCGGATGTTGGCGAGGACGACGACGAGGACGGCACCCGTCGAGATCACGTAGATCCAGCGCCCCACGGTCTCGTCGAGCCCGTCGGACAGGGGCGAGAACAGGGCGAGCTGGATGAGCAGGACCAGCACCGCCAGCGGCGCCAGGCGGAACGTGACGTCGCCCAGCCGCTCGATGCGGCCGCCGAGGAGCAGGCCGGCCACGAGCCCGACCGGGATCGCGTAGAGGATCAGCATGACGCCGACAGTGTGCACGGTGCAGGCGCGGGCTCGCGCGGACCGTCTGCTACCCTCTGCTGCCCATCCGAACCGTTCACGAGAGCGCCGTCACGCCATGACCAACCCGCGTCCGCGCACGATCGTCGAGAAGATCTGGGACGACCACGTCGTCAGCCAGGACGACGGCGCGCCGGCGATCCTCGCGATCGACCTCCACCTCGTCCACGAGGTCACCTCCCCCCAGGCGTTCAGCGGCCTTCGGGCGCGGGGTCTGACCGTCCGCCACCCCGAACGGACCGTCGCCACGGCCGATCACTCCATCCCGACCCATCCGCGCAGCCTTCCGATCGCCGACCCGATGGCCGCCGCGCAGGTCGATCAGCTCACCCGCAACTGCGCCGAGTTCGGGATCCCGCTCCACGGGATGGGCGACCCGGGCCAGGGCATCGTGCACGTGATCGGCCCGCAGCTCGGCCTGACCCAGCCCGGGATGACGATCGTCTGCGGCGACTCCCACACCGCGACCCATGGGGCGTTCGGGGCGCTGGCGTTCGGGATCGGGACGAGCGAGGTCGAGATGGTCCTCGCGACCCAGACGCTCCTCCAGCGCCGCCCGAAGACCTACGAGGTCCGGGTCGATGGGCGGCTCGCCCCCGGGGTCAGCAGCAAGGACATCATCCTCGCCCTCATCGCCCGGATCGGCGTCGGCGGCGGGACCGGCCATGTCTTCGAGTACCGCGGCGGGGCGATCCGCGCCCTGACCATGGAACAGCGGATGACGATCTGCAACATGAGCATCGAGGGCGGCGCCCGCGCCGGACTCATCGCGCCCGACGACACGACGTTCGAGTACGTCCATGGTCGGCCGCATGCCCCATCGGGCGCTGACTGGGACGCCGCCGTCACGCGCTGGCGGACGCTCCCGACCGATGACGGCGCCACGTTCGACAAGACCATCACCATCGACGCGAACGCGCTCGAGCCGATGGTCACCTACGGCACGAACCCCGGGATGGGTATCCCCATCACGTCGCGTGTCCCGTCCCCGGACCGCGAGACGGACCCGGCCCAGCGCCGGGCGCTCGAGCACGCGCTCTCGTACATGGACCTCCAGCCGGGTCAGCCGATCCTCGGCCAGAAGGTCGATGTGGTGTTCGTCGGCTCGTGCACGAACGGGCGGATCAGCGACTTGCGCCTCGCCGCTGCGGCGCTGAAGGA
>DASSPG010000040.1:0-1927 GCA_035699725.1 Candidatus Limnocylindrales bacterium
CGCGGCCTGCGCAACGACCTCGGTCGCGGCGTCCTGAACGCGATGAAGGCCGGGATCGCCGGAACGAGCGCGCCCTACGTCCTGATCTCCATGGCCGACGGCTCCGACGAGCCGCACGTCGTGGACCCGATGGTCGCGCTCGCCCGCGACGGCGCCGATGTCGTGAGCGCGAGTCGCTACATGAAGGGCGGCCACCAGGTCGGTGGGCCGCTCGTGAAGCGAATCCTGAGCCGGGTCGCCGGCCTGAGCCTGCACCATGTCGCCGGTGTCCCGACCCACGACCCGACGAACAACTTCAAGCTCTACCGGCGCTCGTTTCTCGAGGCGACCCCGATCGAGAGCACGGCCGGCTTCGAGCTCGCCCTCGAGCTGACCGTCAAGGCGACCCTCGCCGGTCGCAGGGTCGCGGAGGTTCCCACGACCTGGCGCGATCGCACCGCGGGCCAGAGCAACTTCAAGCTCCGGAAGTGGCTACCGCACTATCTGCATTGGTACGTCGCCGCAATCCGTGGTCGGCTCCGGCCTCGTCCTGAGGATCGCCAGCACCGCGCCTAGGATCAGCAGCATCGCGACGGAGCCCACGACGCCGAGTGGGCCCGACACCGGGAGCGCCGCTCCGAGCGCCTCGGTCGGCGGGACCGCCGCGAGCAGGTTGAGCGTGAACACGACGCCGAAGGCGACGGTCAGCCACGCCGCCCGCCACTCCGGGAAGGCCAGGACCAGGAAGACGAGCGCCCCGTAGGCATAGCGCTCGTGCATCGTCGTCAGGAGGCAGAAGGCGACCAGCGCGGCGGCGGCCAGGCCGAGGGCCAGGGTCCGAGGCGTCGGGGAGCGAAGGACGAACGCGAAGACCGCGAGCTCGCCGAGCAAGGCGAGGCCGTATCCGACCTGGCGGAACGTGAGCGGGCCGAGGAGCGCGCCCTGATCCGACACGAACAGGCCGCCGGCGAACGCCTCCTGAACCAGCCACCACAGGTTCCAGGCCCGGAGCGACAGCACCGCGAAGATGTCGCCCTGGTACTCGGCCAGGTTCCGAGCGTAGCCCTGGATCCCGCCGGCGGACAGGAACGGAAGCCAGAGCAGCATGATCACCCCGACGCCGACGGCCGCCGCGCGCGCCGTCCCGCGCCACCCTTCGCGAGCGAGGAACCAGGCCCCGAACGGGACGAGGAACGGCAGGGCCTGCGGCTTGGTCATGAGCGCGACGCCAAGTGCCGCCGCCGCCCAGAGGGAGTGTCCCCGGACGGCCAGGACGTACGCGACCGCCCCGCCGAGGACGTAGATCGACTCGTACTGGCCCCACCACGCACTGACGTCGACGACCGCCGGGTGGAGGAGGACGGCCGCGCCGCCGACGATCGCCCAGCGCGGCGTGGCGCGCAGGTGCCACACGATGACCAGGCCGAGTGCGAGGTCGGCGACGGTCGCCGGGACCTTCATGATCGATCGGATCGCCGGGTCGCTCGAGGTCGTCACCGTCCGGAAGGCGGGCTCGATGGCGGCGAGCGCGCCCCAGATGTAGGCCATGACGGGCGGGAACGAGAGGTTCTGGTCGTACGCATTGCCGAACGGCTCCGTCGCGAGTCCGTGGACCCACAGGACGAACTGGTCGAGGTCCCCGGTCAGGCCCGGCGTCGGCCAGAGCAGGATCCGGATGAAAGCCGCAAGCGCCACGACGGCCAGCGTCAGGACGGCAAGCCGCGAGTGGGCACCGGGATCACGTCGGGGTACAGCCAAGGTCTACCCATCCTATCGGCGGCGGAACGGCCCGTGGCGTGGCACCATTCGGGGATGGAGAAGAAGAACCGCGAGCAACGGCGCAGCGAGAAGTTCGGACGCCACCGGTCCGATGACAAGACCACCTGGCCGACGAGCCAGCCCAACCCCGTCTTCGGCGGCGCCGCGGCGCCCGAGGAGGCGACGGCCG
>DASSPG010000041.1:0-3312 GCA_035699725.1 Candidatus Limnocylindrales bacterium
GACGGCATCGATGATCGACACGTGCCAGAGGTAGACCGAGTAGGAGAGCGCGCCGCAGGCCGCGAGGGCCCGCTCGAAGCGTCGCCCCACCACCGGCCGGCTGAGGACCCATGCGATCAGGGCCGCCGCCCCGAGCGACGCGGTCACGTCGAAGAACGGCGGCGGGTTCGCGACGGCCGAGAACGCGATGCACAGGATCCCGACGAGGGCAACCGCCGCGGGCAGGGGACGGCTCAGTACCCCGCGCAGCTCGAGCTCGGCCACGACCATGCCCGGCACGAAGGCCCAGGCGAACGAGGCGAAGGACAGCAGCGATTCGCCGGGAATGAAGCCGTTCATCTCGGCTATGGCGACCATCACGGCGGCGGTGCTGGCGACCGAGGCCGCGGCCACGCCGAGGAGCACCCGGACGCGGCCGACCGACGTCGTCAGCTTGGCCAGGACGGCCGCCACGACTGGCAGGAGAACGTAGAACGCCACTTCGAGCTGGAGCGTCCAGACGGTCAGGATCGGACTCCGCGTCGTCAGGGCGATCCCCCATGGATCCATGAGCAGGTCGGGGTGCCAGAGCGCGGCGATCGCGAAGGCCGCGACGAGGTAGGCGGGCACGATCCGCAGCAGGCGGCGGACGGCGTACGTGCGGAGAGCCACCGAGGCGCCGCCATGGAACGAGGCGACGAACGGGGCATACAGGAGGTAGCCCGACAGCGCGAAGAACACCAACACCCCGGCGTCGAGTCCGCCGAGCACGGGATGCACGCCGGGCAGCTGGACGTGAAAGAGGAAGACCAGGGCGGCCGCCAGGCCGCGCAGGCCATCGAGTGCGGCGAGTCGCGGCACGAACTACCCCCGGTCGGCTCGCAGCACATCTTGGTTCCGCTGCCGGCACATGATCGTCGATCGGTCAACCGTCGCGTCCGTTGCGTCCGCAAGCGGTTTCCGGGGCCGGTGCTATGCTCGGCCCGTGACCACCCACGCTCCCGATGCGGAGCCTGCCTGTCCGGGCGTCACCGACGCGGACCGGCCCACCGATCACGAGGATTCGGCAGCGAATGGTGCTGCCCCCCGGATCGAGCGGCGTGCGTTCGACGACGTCCCGCGCGCGACCTGGGACCGCCTCGCGGCCCTGAACCCGTGGGCCACGCCGTTCTCGGGCTGGGCATTCCAGCGGGCCTGGTGGGACGCATATGGCGGGAGCGCTCACGACCAGACGCTCGTCGTCACCGCTGGGCGCGGGAGCGCCGGCGGGGCCGAGGCCGGCGACCCGATCGCGATCGTGCCCCTGATGCACCGCCACGAGGTGGAGCCCGACGACGCGGCGACCGCCTCGAAGATCCGCCACACGGACGGCCGCCTCCTCACCCCCGTCGCCCCGACGGCCAAGGCGATCTTCTTCGGCGCCTCGTACCACGCCGACTACGCGACGATCCTCGCCGACCCGGCGGACCTGCCCGCCGTCGCCGCCGCCCTCGTCGAGCACCTCGCCGACACTGCCGACGCGGACCCGGACCACCCGGCGCCGTGGGACGTGGTGGACCTGCGCCGGCTGCGCTGCGGCGACCCGGCGGCGGAGGCGCTCGCGGCGGCGTTCGGGGCCCGCGAGATCGCGCACGGGTGGACGCTCAACCTGGAGCGCGAGGATGTCTGCCCCGTCGTCACGTTCCCGGAGGGCGTGGACTTCGAGGGCTACCTGTCCACGCTCGACAAGAAGGCCCGCCACGAGATCCGGCGCAAGATCCGCCGCGCCGAGTCGGCCGGGGAGGTGTGCCTGACGGCGTCGACCGACCCCCTGGGAGATCTCGAGGACTTCATCGACCTCCACCAGCGGCGCTGGGGCGACGACGGCCTGTTCCCGCCGACCCCGGGCGGCGACGCCTCGCGGGTCTTCATCCGGCGCCTGTTCCGCGAGTGCGGTGCGGACGGTCCGGTCCGGCTGTCGTTCCTGACCGTCGGCGAGCGCCGGATCGCGGCCGGGATCCACGTCGTCGACCGCGACACCTGGATGTTCTACAACGCCGGCATCGACCCCGACGCGCGCGAGCTCTCGCCGGGCGTCCTTCTCGCGGCGCTGTACGTCCGGGGCGCGCTCGAGGCCGGCATGCGCCGGTTCGACTTCCTGCGGGGCGACGAGCCGTACAAGTACGAGTGGGGCTCCGTGGACGAGCCGATCCAGCGCCTGCTCGTGCGCCGCGACGAGGCCCGCGGCTGATGGGCCTCGACTGATGGGTGGCCCGCCTGCCTGGGATCCCTGCCTGGTCCCGCTCGAGCACATCCCGATGCCCGGCCCCAAGCGCGTCCGGGTGGTCCAGATCCTCGCGACCGGAACGAACGGCGGCGCCCAGGAGCACCTCTTCTCGCTCCTGACCCGGCTCGACACGACCTACTACGAGGCGTCGGTCGTGGCGCTCTCGGGCGGCAGCGCGGTCCGCAAGCTGGAACGCCACGGGTTCGACGTGACGGTCATCGACCACCCCGATGATGGGGATGCGATCCGGGCCCTCACCGCCCACCTCGCGCTCGTCCGGCCGGATGTCATCCACACCCACATGTACCGGGCGGATGTCGTCGGGACCCGCGCCGCGATGTCGCTCGCCGCCGCCGGGCATCGTCGGCCGTACATCGTCTCCACGGTCCACTCGTCGCGCGTCCGCTCGCACGAGGACCGCGAGCTCATCCGACAGCTGACCCCGGAGATGGACCAGTTGATCGCGGTCTCGAAGTCGATCGAGCGCAAGATCGCCGACGAGCACCGGACCGGCGCCCCGGTCCGCCTGATCTACAACGGTGTCGACCTGCAGCGATACGACCACCAGGTGCCGTGCACGCCGTTCGGCGACCAGTATGGGCTGGAGCCGGGCTCGAAGATCGTGGGGGTCGTGGCCCGGCTCGAGCCGGAGAAGGGCCACCAGACCCTCATCGAGGCCTGGCCGCACGTCCTGCGCGACGTCCCTGACGCCTACCTGCTGATCGTGGGCGAGGGCTCGCGGCGCGATTTCCTCGAGCAGTGGGCGGCGGCCCACAAGGTCGCCCATCGGGTCGTGTTCGCGGGCCGGCGCGACGACATCCCGGCGGTCACCGCGGCCCTCGACGTGGCGGTGCTTCCGTCGTGGCGCGAGGCGCAGGGCCTGTCGATCCTGGAGGCGATGGCCCTCTCCCGGCCGGTCGTCGCCAGCGACGTCGGGGGCATCCCCGAGATGGTCGAGGACGGCGTGACCGGGCTTCTCGTCGAGCACGACAACCCGGTCGCCCTTGCCGCCGCGATCACGAGGCTCCTGAAGAACCCCGCCGACGCCGCCCGGATCGCGAAGGCGG
>DASSPG010000042.1:0-4863 GCA_035699725.1 Candidatus Limnocylindrales bacterium
TCCAGATGGAGGTCGACGCAACTCGGCTCGTCGCGGTCCGCGACGGCGCAAAGAAGGCCTACCAGTCGAAGGAGGGGATCTCGCTCAGCTACGTGCCGTTCGTCGTCAAGGCCGCGGCCGAGGCGCTGAAGCGCAACCCGACGTTCAACGCCCACTGGACCGACGACGGGCTGCTTGCGAAGCGGCGCGTCAACATCGGCGTGGCGGTCGCGGTCGACGACGGTCTTCTCGTGCCGGTCATCCGGGACGCCGACACGCTCTCGATCCACGGTCTCAACGTCGCCATCAACGACGTCGCGAACCGGGCGCGGGCCGGCAAGCTCCGCCTCGACGACTTCGGCGGCGGCACGTTCACCGTCGACAACACCGGCTATCTCGGCACGAACCTCGTGATGCCCATCCTGAACGTCCCCGAGGTGGGGATCGTGACGATGGAGGCGATCACGAAGCGCCCGGTCGTCGTCTCGACTCCGGACGGCGACGTGATCGCGATCCGGCCGGTGATGAACATGGTGCTCGGGGTCGATCATCGAGCCAACGACGGCGCCGGCGGCGCGGCCCTCCTCCGCGACATCAAGGCATGGCTCGAGAGCGTTGGCCCGGACACCGCGATCTACTAGCGCGGCACGCGGCGCCTCGCTCCAGCCGAAGCGGATCGTCGTCACCGGCGGGTCCGGCCTCATCGGCCGGGCCGTCGTCCGGGCCCTGCGTGAGCGCGGCGACCACGTCGTCGCCCTCGTCCGCGACCCGCGGCGGGCGCCCTTCCTGGCGGAGCTCGGCGCGGAGCTGGAGGAGTGCGACCTCGCGGACGTCGCGGCCCTGACGGAGCAACTCCGCGGTGCCGACGGCGTCATCCACGCAGCGGGCAGCTACCGGATCGGGATCGCGAAGACCGAGCGCGGGGCGATGTGGGACGCCAACGTCGGCACGACGACCCGCATCCTCGACGCGGCGGAGGCCGCCGGCACGCCCCGGATCGTGTATGTCTCGACGGCCAACGTCTTCGGCGACACGCACGGCAAGGTGGTCGACGAGACCTACCGGCGCGACCTCGGCGAGGACTTCCTGAGCTGGTACGACGAGACGAAGTACGGCGCCCACGAGATCGCCGAGCAGCGGATCGCGGCCGGCGCGCCGATCGTGATCGTGATGCCGAGCCAGGTCTACGGCCCCGGCGATCGGTCTGGGTTCGGCGAGCAGCTCCGGCTCGCCCATGCGGGCAAGCTCCGCTACCGGGCCGTCGACGACGTCCGGATCGGGCTCGTCCACGTCGACGATCTCGCGGCCGGCATCGTCGCCGCGCTCGAGAAGGGCGTCGCCGGCCAGGCCTATATCCTGGGCGGCCCCCACATCACGCTCGCGGAGGCGATCGAGCACGCCGCCCGGATCGGTGACCACGCGCCGCCGCGCCTCCGGATCCCCGACGGAGTCCTTCGCGTCCTGGCTCGTCTCGGGCCGCTCTCCGGCCAGCCGAACCTGCGCGAGATCATCTCGGCCTCGGTGGGCGTGACCTACCTCGCGTCATCGGCCAAGGCCGAGGCCGAGCTCGGCTTCATCGCCCGCGACCTCGAGACCGGCCTGCGCGACGTGTTCGGCGCGGCCTGACTAGACTTCGACGCACGATGGCACGCGAGCTCCCGATGTTCACCCCGCCCGGGGCCGATGGCGGCGCCCCGCACCACGGGACCGCCGTGCCCGCGACGATCGCGATGGGCGGCTCGGTCACGCCGCTCCGGCGCCATCCCGAGTGGATCAAGTCGCGGCTGCCGTCGGGCGAGAACTACCACGACCTCAAGGGCCTGCTCCGCGGCCTGAACCTCAACACCGTCTGCGAGGAGGCCCACTGCCCGAACATCGGGGAGTGCTGGGACCAGCGCACCGCCACGATCATGATCCTCGGCGACACGTGCACCCGGGCCTGCGGCTTCTGCGCGGTCAAGACCGGCCGGCCCACGTGGTTCGACGACGACGAGCCCCGGCGCGTGGCCGAGGCCGTCGGCGCGATGCGCCTGGAGCACGTCGTCGTGACGAGCGTCGCCCGCGACGACCTGCCAGACGGCGGCTCGCGGATCTTCGCCGAGACGATCCTCGCGATGCGCGCGACGAGCCCGGGCATGGGGATCGAGGTCCTGATCCCGGACTTCGACGGCTCCGACGATCGCCTCCGAACGGTCATGGACGCCCGGCCGGACATCCTCAACCACAACCTCGAGACGGTGAAGCGCCTCCAGAAGCCCGTCCGCAAGCGTGCCCGCTGGGATCGATCGCTCTACGTCCTGCGGCGTGCCAAGGAGATGGCGGTCGAGATCGGCTACCCGGTCCACACGAAGAGCTCGCTCATGGTCGGGCTCGGAGAGACGCGGCCGGAGCTGACCGAGGCGTTCGAGGCGCTGCGCGAGCACGACGTCGACATCCTGACGGTCGGCCAGTACCTCCGTCCGTCGGAGCAGCACCTGCCGCTCGAGCGCTACTACCACCCCGACGAGTTCGCCGACATGAAGCGCGAGGCGCTCGCGCTCGGCTTCAAGCACGTCGAATCGGCGCCGCTCGTCCGCTCGAGCTACCACGCCCGCGACCAGGTCCCGGGCGCCGAGCTCAAGGCGCTCCGGCGGAGGGCCGCGACGCTCGACGCCGAGGGCCGCGTCGTGCCCGCCGCGAGCTGACCCGTGGCCGGGCTTGCCCTCCGGCCAACGATGGTCGTGATCGCAGCGCTCGTCGCAGGCTGCACGACCAGCGAACCGGTCGCGTCATCACCGCCGCTGCCGAAGCCGGCCAGCCTGTGCATTGACCTGGATCCGGCTCGATGCGACGCCGCAATCGTGCTGCTGGCCGGACGCCCCGTGGGCGACGGCGTGCCGAGCTATGTCCAGGTCAGCGCGCAGATGTGCGACGGGCCCTGCCCAGGAGCCGAGCGTGGGTCGTGGGGCGGCCACCTGCTCGTGGAGTTCGTCGACGGCCGCGAGGCAGCCACGATCCAGTTCGCGGTCGATGGCGAGACCGTCACCTGGCGGCCGATCGAGACCGTCCTCGCCCGGCTGACGCCGTCGAGCCCGCGACTGGCGGCTCCACGGGTCGGCCTGACGCTCAGCCACTGCGGGCTGTCGAGCGGGATCGACATCGACGGCTCCTACTGGGACCCGGTCGGGATCCTGGACGCGAACGAGCAGGACTTGATCAACAACGCGTCGGCAACGTTCACCCTGGACACGCCGTCCACGGCCACCCTCCGCACGCTCGGTGGCGCGACCGTCTCGCTCGTCCGCCACCCAGGCCCGAAGTACGTGGTCCCGTGCGACTGACCTCCGCTACGTCCCAAGGACCAGTCGCAGGTCGTCCGCATATCCGTCGTTGTACGTGCCAACCGACGGATCCTTCGTCATCTCGAGGATCACGACGATCGAGCGCGTGCCCGCCGGGACCACGCCACGGGAACGTCGCTGGAGCAGCCCGGTCGCGTCGTTGCGGTCCTCCCGCGTCACCGGTCCGATCGCGGCCGAGCCGATGAGGGCGACGCTCGAGCGGAACTCGATCGTCACCTCGGCGACGTCGGCCTGGTCGGTCCAGCCGCCGAGGTAGCCGGCGAGCGTGAAAGGGACCAGCCCGGTGTCGATCAGGCGTGCTCCCGCGGAGACGTCGATCGTCTGCGACGCGCTCGAGAACGCGGTGGCGGGCCCTCCGGAGAACAGGGCCGTGCCGCGATTCGAGGGACCAGGATCGGTCGCCGCCGGCAGCTCGTCGCCACCGTAGCGCGCGGCCGTCAACGACCCATCCGTCGACCAGCCCGGCACCGCGAGCACGTCGAAGCCGTCCGGCGATGACGCGCCCATCTCCGCGTCGCCGTTCACGATCAGGTTCGATCCGAACAGACTGGTGAGTCGAAGGGCAACGTTGTCGGCGTACCCGTCGTTGTACGTCCCGATGTCTGGATCCTTCGCCATCGTGATGCGGACGAGCGCCTGTCGGGTCCCGGATGGAACGGCGCCGAACGTGGCCCTCGGGTGCAGGCCTGTGGCGTCGGCCCGGTCGGTTGCCGTCACCGGGCCGATCGCCGCGGCGCCGGTCTCCTGGCCGTTGGCCCGACGGAAGCTGACGCTGACGATGGCGTTGTCCTCCTGGCCGGCGAACCCGCCCAGCCAGCCCGACAGGCTGTAGGTCACGAGGCCGCTGTCGACGACCTTCGCCGCCGCCGCGAGATGGATGAGCTGGGTCGCGTCCGACTGGTCGTTCGCCGGGCCGCCGACGAACAGGTTGGTCCCGTGGTCGGCGGGCACGCTGTCGTCCGGGGTGGGGAAGGAGTCCGGCACGCCGGCCTGGAGCTCGTACTGCACGGCGGTGAAGCCGGAGCTCGTCGTCCAGCCGGGTACGGGCACGACGCCGCCCACGGAAGAGGGCGAGCCGGCTCCCTGCTCGGCATCCCCGTTGACGATGAGGTTCCGGTCGAACAGGTCGATCGGCGGAGGGGCGCCGAGTGCTGCGGCCGGCAGCTGGGCGGCGGCAACCAAGGCCATCGGAACCGCAAGGGCCATGCCGCGCGCCAGCCGGCCACGGTGACCGGCGATCGAGAGCTTCACGTCCATACCTCCAGACTGGTCGGGCAGGTGCCGACGGGTTCGGAGTCGGTCGCGACCGGATCGATGACGGCCGACGTCTGGGTTTCGCTGACCATCGGGTTCCACCCACTGCCCCCGATCGCACGGGAGATTGCGCGACACGCGTCACTGGCGCGTCTCGTCCGCGACCTCCCGACGCGCAGGCCCGCAGTCCGTTCACGCGGCCGCGCCGCGCCACACCGCGCGTGCTCCCGGCCGTGTCTGCGATGATGTCTTCGATGGTCCGCACCCTGTCGCGCAAGATCCCGCTCGC
>DASSPG010000043.1:0-1918 GCA_035699725.1 Candidatus Limnocylindrales bacterium
CGCCGACACGCTCGGAAACCTCTGGTACCGGCGCACCGCGCGGAACTTCAACCCGCTGATGGCGACCGCGGCGACGGTGACGATCGCCGAGGCGGGCGAGGTCGTCCCGGTCGGCGAGCTCGAGCCCGAGTCGGTCGTCACGCCGCACCTGTACGTCGACCGCCTGGTCGTGAGCCCGTGAGCGACGTGAAGGCGCGGATCGCCGAGCGTGCCGCCCGCGAGCTCCGCGCGGGTGAGGTCGTCAATCTCGGCATCGGGATCCCGAACCTGATCCCCGGCTTCCTCGGCGTCGACGCCGGGGTCGTCCTCCACACGGAGAACGGGTTGCTCGGAGTCGGGCCCCGTCCGAACGGCGGCGACCTCGACCCCGACCTGATCGACGCTGCGAAGCAGCCGATCACGGCGCTCCCCGGCGCGGCGTACTTCGACAGCGCCACGAGCTTCGCGATGATCCGCGGCGGTCACGTCGACGTCGCAGTGCTCGGTGCGCTCGAGGTGAGCGAGCGCGGCGACATCGCCAACTGGGCCGTTCCGGGGAAGGACGTGCTCGGAGTGGGAGGCGCGATGGATCTCGTCGTCGGAGCGCGCCGCGTGATCGTCACGATGACCGCGACGTCCTCCAAGGGCCGGCCGAAGGTCGTCGCCGAGTGCTCCTATCCGCTCACCGCCGCCGGCGTGGCGGACGTGATCGTGACGGAGCTCGGCGTCTTCCGGCTCGCGGACGGCGAGCTGCGCCTCACCGAGCTGCTCGACGGCGCGACCGTCGCGGATGTCGCGGCCGTCACGTCCGCCCACTTCGTCGTCAAGCTCGAGGAGGCCCATGCGAGCTCCTGAGCCGCCGTTCGCCGAGGTCGTCGACGCCGATCGGGCCGGCCCCGACCCGCCGTTCGACCACCCGGACTACGTCGGCACCCGCCTGCGCGCGCCCAAGGAGCCGCTCGTGATCGTGCCGTCCACGCTGACCGAGCTGACGGGGCCGGTGTACGGCGAGTCCGCCGTCCAGCCGCTCGACGCGGACCTCACCCGGCAGCACGACGGCGAGCCGCAGGGCCAGCGGATCGTCGTCTCCGGCCGCGTCCTCGGGAGCGACGGAACGCCGTTGCGCGGCCAGCTGGTGGAGATCTGGCAGGCGAACGCCGCGGGCCGCTACCTCCACGACGTCGACGTGCACGACGCGCCGCTCGACCCGAGCTTCTCCGGCGCCGGCCGCTGCCTCACCGACGACGAGGGCCGCTACCGGTTCGTGACGATCAAGCCGGGTGCCTACCCGTGGAAGAACCATCCGAACGCCTGGCGGCCCAACCACATCCACTTCTCGCTCTTCGGCCGAGCGTTCACGGAGCGCCTCGTCACGCAGATGTACTTCCCCGACGACCCCCTGTTCCCGTTCGACCCGATCTTCAACTCGATCCGCGACGCCCGGGCGCGGCGGCGCCTCGTGAGCACGTTCGACCTCGGGCTGACCGAGCCCGAGTGGGCACTCGGATTCCGCTGGGACATCGTGCTCGGTGGCCGGGACGCGACGCCGCTCGAGGAGCCCCACGATGACTGACGCTCCCGCACTGACGCCGTCGCAGACGGCCGGCCCCTACCTCAGCATCGGCCTGCTCCGGAGGCTGACCACCACCGAGCTGGTCGACCCGGCCGACCCGAGGGCGATCCGGATCCGCGGGCGGCTCCTGGACGGCGCCGGAGACGGCGTGCGGGACGGCATGGTCGAGATCTGGCAGGCGAACAGCGCGGGGCGCTACCGGCATCCGGTGGACGACCGGGTCGAGCCGCCGCTCGAGGACGGCTTCCTCGGGTTCGGCCGCTCCGGGACCGAGGACGGCGGACGGTTCGAGTTCGTGACCGTCAAGCCGGGAGCCGTCCCGTGGCCGGGCGGCGGGCTCCAGGCGCCGCACGTCGTGGTCGGGAT
>DASSPG010000044.1:0-11486 GCA_035699725.1 Candidatus Limnocylindrales bacterium
GCAGGTCACGATCGGTGGGATCTGGTCAACCTCGAACGATCCGGCGCTCGTGATCGAGCGGACGCCGGGCGACGACCGGAAGCTCTACTGGCGCGCGACCGCGTACGACACCTTCAGGCTCCGATCGTGGGAGGCGTCATCGCTCACGAACGCCCAGCGCGAGGCGGGCGTCTCGATCCTCGACGGCACGCTCGACGCCATCCCACCGACCTCCGCCCGGACGTCGCAGGCGTTCCGGATCACGCCCCAGTCGCCCCTCTTCAAGGTCGTCTTCAGCCCGATCGACCCGTTGTTCGTCGACCGGCCGGTGACGCTCAACCTGTCGGGCCGCGACGGCTACCTGCAGTCGCTCAACGTCCAGCCGGGCGTGCCCTACACGGTGACCGCCGCGATCCAGACGATCGCGGACATCGACGGCGGCCTGACCAACAACCGGCTCCGCGCGGCGGGCCAGAACTACCCGGCCACGATCCGGTCGCGGTACCTGACCATCCCACCGGGCACGATGGGCCCGGCCGCGGATCTCCTGTACGCGGGCCTCGCCGCGCGGGCCAAGGCGGCCGACAAGGACAACCCGTTCGACTTCGCGACGTCGATCGTCACCGAGTTCCACTCGCGCCGCTACGAGTACCGGACGAACGTCCTCGGCGTCTGCGACGACGACAGCTCGATCGTCGAGTGCTTCGCCGCGGATCGGATGGGCTACTGCGAGCACTACGCGAGCACGATGGTCATGCTCCTGCGCAAGCACGGCATCCCGGCCCGCCTCGTCGAGGGCTTCCTGCCCGGCAGCCTGAACCTCACGACCGGCAGGGAGACGATCTCGACCGGTGCCGCCCACGCCTGGGTCGAGGTCTACTTCCCGGCCTACGGCTGGCACATGTTCGACCCGACGGGTGGCGGCGTGGCCCAGCCGCCGGATCTGGTCGAGGGGACCGAGGTGCCCCTCGTCACGCCGGGCCCGTCGCCGTCGTTCAGCTTCTCGAGCGGCGACCCCCGCGACGGACCGGACGCACCGAGCCGCGGGACCACCCCCACCACGCCCGGAGCGCGGGGTCCCGGCGACAGCAGTGGCCCGGCGATCGCGATCGCGATCATCCTGCTCGCCGTGGTGATCCTCGGCGGCTTCCTCGCCTGGCGGCGGGGTCCGCGCGGCCCGACCACGCCCGAGGGCGTGTACGCGTCGGTGACCGGGATCGCGCGGCGCTTCGGCTTCGGGCCGCGGCCGACCCAGACCACCTTCGAGTACGCCTCCGCCCTGGGCGACATCCTGCCCGGCGTCCGGCCAGAGCTCCAGACCGTCGCTGCGGCCAAGGTCGAGGTCGCCTACGGCAAGCGCCAGCTCGGCGACGAGCGGATCCGGGCCCTGCGCGACTCGTATCGCCGCCTCCGGGTCGGACTCCTTCGGCTGGCCCTGCGCCGGCGCGACCGGCGCCGGATGCGCTAGTCGAGGTTCATCGCCTCGGGCTCTCCCTCGCGGTCAGAGCGCGCCGGATCGG
Organism: Candidatus Limnocylindrales bacterium; assembly: GCA_035699725.1. Lineage (GTDB taxonomy): Bacteria > Chloroflexota > Limnocylindria > Limnocylindrales > CSP1-4 > CF-46. Next base: position 1,500 of record DASSPG010000044.1, read on the forward strand.
GCCCGTGCGTCGGTCTCGGCCTGGGCCTGCTCGTCGAGGAGACCGGCCAGGTGCTCCGTGAGGTTGAGCGCGCGGACGACCGGGCGACCCGCGCGGAGCTCGATGACCGAGATCCCGCACAGGTCCGAGGACCACATCCAGAACCGCTCGAGGGGGAGGTCGAACAGGGTCAGCAGGAGGACCTTGAACACCCCGTCGTGGCCGACCAGGATCGACCACGGGTGATCCGGGACGGCGTCGTGGTAGCCAGCGACCTGGGGAGCGTGAATCGACCCCGGCCGGCCCGCCCCTGCGAGCTCGGCGAGGAGGTCCGCGAGGCCCGGCAGGACACGACCCCGGACCTCGGCGAGGCGCTCGCCGCCGGGAGCCCAGGCGAGGGTCGGCGTCCGTCGCCACGCCGCCAGCGTGTCGCCGTGTCGTTCGGTGATCTCCGAGGCGAGGACGCCTTCCCACTCGCCCTGGCCGATCTCGAGGAACCGCTCGTCCGGTCGGAGCGGGACGTCGACCCCGAACCCGGCGGGGACGGGCGCGGCAGTCGCGTCGCGGATCGCCATCGCCGTCGCGGCGGCCCGCCCGAGGGGCGAATGGACGATCGCGAGCGGCGGGCCCTCGGGCAGGGGCAGGGCGGGGGAGGCGTGGGGCCGGGCCAGCCGGCCGGCGACGAGCTGGGCCTGGCGTCGTCCGGTCCCCGACAGGGGCGTCTCCATCCGACCCTGGAAGCGACGCTCGACGATCGCCTCCGACTCGCCGTGGCGGACGAGGACGAGGGTGGCGTCGAGGTCCGGTGGGATCGCCAGTGCCGGCGCGGGCTCGTCCCCGCTCGCGGGCCGGCCCGCGCGCGCGCGCTCGCTCAGCGGTCCGGCCCCAGGCGGATCGCCCACAGGTCGATGACCGACTCCTGGCCGCGGATCGCGTCCGCGACCTCGGGCGGGACGTCCTCGTCGAGGGCGAGGACCATCAGGGCGTCGGCCCGCGGCGCGCTGCGGCCCACGTGCATGGCGCTGATGTTCACGTCGGCGGCGCCGAGGATCTGGCCGATCCGGCCGATCATCCCGGGCCGGTCGCGGTGGTGGGTGATCAGCATGACCTCGGTCGGCTCGAGGTCGAGGCGATAGTCGTCGAGCCGGGTCAGGCGCATCTCGCCCCCCGCCACGGTCCCGGCCACGGTGGTCGTCCGGGCGCCGCTCCCGCCGGACAGGCTGATCTGCGTGGCGTACGAGCCGCCGTCGGGCGTCTTGCGCTCGACGACCGTGATCCCGCGGGCGCGGGCCAGGGCGGCGGCGTTGACCAGGTTGACCCGCTGGGTGGTCGAGGTCTCGATCATCCCGCGCAGGACCGCGGCCGTCAGCGGCGAGGCGTCGTGCTGGGCGAGCTCGCCCGCGATCTCGAGCGTGACCGTGCGCACGCCGCTCCGCGCGAACTGGGCGAAGAACCGGCCGAGGAGCTCCGCGAGCGGCAGGTACGGACCGATCGCGCGGGCGGTCTCGGGCGTCAGGAGCGGAGCGTTGACGGCGTAACGGGCCGAGCGCCCGGCGAGGACGTCGAGGACCTGGTCCGCGACCTCCTCGGCGACGAGGACCTGGGCCTCCGCGGTGGACGCTCCGAGGTGTGGGGTCAGGAGGGTGTTCGGTGCGTCGAGCAGGGGCGAGCCGGTCGGCGGCTCGGCCTCGAAGACGTCGATCCCGGCGCCGCCCAGCCGCCCGTCACGGAGCGCCTCGGCGACCGCGGCCTCGTCGATCACGCCGCCGCGGGCGACGTTCAGCAGGATCGCGCCGGGCCGCATCCGGTCGAGCTGGTCCCTGCCGATCAGGCCGCGCGTGGCCCGGGTCAGCGGGACATGGACCGAGATCGCGTCGGACCGCGCGATCAGCTCGTCGAACGGGACGAGCTGGACGCCGTGGTGGGCCGCCTGCTCCTCGGTGACGTACGGGTCGGACGCGAGGACGGTCATCTCCATCGCGTTCGCCCGGACGGCGATCGCCTGCCCGATCTTGCCGAGGCCCACGATCCCGAGGGTCCGGCCGCGCAGCTCCAGACCCGTGAACTGGGCGCGCTTCCACTCTCCGCGCCGGACGGACGCATCGGCCGCGGCGACCTTGCGGGCGACGCCATAGAGCAGGGCGAGGGTGTGCTCCGCGGCCGCGATCGTGTTGCCGGTCGGGGCGTTGACCACCGTGATCCCGGCCCTGGTCGCGGCCTCGAGGTCGACGTTGTCCACGCCCACCCCCGCCCGCCCGATGACCTGGAGCCGGCTGCCGGCGGCGGCGATCAGCTCGGCATCGACCTGGACCTGGCTCCGGACGACGAGCGCGTCGTAACCGGCCAGGATCGCGCACAGCTCGCGGGGTGTCAGGCCGGGCCGCTCGTCGACTTCGTGGACGGCCCGGAGGCGCTCGACGCCCTCCTGGGCGATCGGCTCGGCGACGAGGATCCTCACGCGGGGACGGGGGCCCGCTCGGCCGCGACGGCGGGCGAGGTCGCGCTTCCGGTCTGGACGGCCAGTGCGGCAGCCTGCGCGGCCGCGACCGCGTGACCGGGCTCCAGCCGCCGGCCCTGCTCGACCGCGACCCGCTCGAGGACGGCGATCGCATCGACGATCTCGCCGACCGTCACCGACCCGAGATGGCCGAGGCGGAAGATCTTGCCGGCCAGCTTGCCCTGCCCGCCGGCCAGGACAACTCCGTGCCCCTTGATGGCCCCGTTGAACGCCTTCCAGTCGTGCCCTTCGGGGAGGTTGGCCGCCGTGACGGTCTTCGACGCGTGGGCGGGATCGGCGAACAGGCTGAACCCGAGGGCGGTCAGGCCGGCCCGGGCGGCCGCGGCGCACGCCTCGTGGCGAGCGAAGACGTTCTCCTTGCCCTCGGCGTGCATCAGGCGGATGCCCTCGTCGACCTGGTAGACGACGGCGATCGCGGGGGTGAACGGCGTCTGGCCGAGCGTGGCCGACTCGCGATGCGACCGGATGTCGAGGTAGAAGCGGGGCATCCGGGCGGTCTCGGTCGCGGCCCACCCGCGCTCCGAGGCGGCGATCATCGCCAGGCCCGGCGCCGCCATCCACGCCTTCTGCGACCCCGTCACGACCAGGTCGACGCCCCACGCGTCCATCTCGAAGGGCACCGCTCCCAGGCCGGACACGCTGTCGACGAGGATCAGGGTGTCAGGCGAGACGTCGCGGATCGCCGCCGCGAGGTCGGCGATCGGGTTCATCACCCCGGTCGAGGTCTCGTTGTGCGTCAGGAGGACCGCGCGGTAGCCGGGATTCGCGGACAGCGCGTCGCGGACGACCTGGGGATCGGCGGCGCGGCCCCACTCGACCTCGATCTTCGTGACCTCGGCGCCGTAGATCCCGGCGATCTTCGCGAACCGCTCGCCGAAGCTGCCGATCGAGACGCCGAGGACCCGGTCGCCCGGGGAGAGCGTGTTGACGATCGCCGCCTCGAGCCCACCCGAGCCCGCGCAGGTCAGGACGGCCACGTCCTGGGTCGTGCCGAAGAACGGCTTCATCCCGTCGAGGATCCGGCCGAGCATCGCGGCGAACTCGGGCCCGCGATGGTTGATCATCTGGCGCCCGCCGGCCTCGCGGACGGACGGCGGTAGCGCGGTCGGTCCGGGAATGCGGAGATTGGGCTCGAAGCGGTCCACGGGAGTCTCCTCGGAAGGCGGGCAGCGCACGTCGTGACGGTCACCCGATGGTCGCAGAAGCGCCCGGATCACGCCAGCGCGGGTGAGGGCTTACGATCCCGCCTCGCGGATCCGGCTGATCCTCGCGTCGCACATCGGTGGGCTCACGCGTCTCTCAGCGGCCCCCACCTCGCTCGGAGCTCCCATTGGACGCTGAACGCGCTCGTCTCGAACGAGTCCGCCTCGAACGTGCCCGCCGCGACCGCGGCTATCCCCGGCTGCGCGTCGAGAAGCGCCGCCGGTCCGGCCTGGGCCAGAGGATCGCCGCCGCCATCCTGATCATCGGCTTCCTCGGCGCCGCCGGGACCGCGGCCGCGATCTCGCGGAACGCCTTCGGGGCGGGCGACCTGTACGAGCGGCTCGTCGCGAAGATCGAGCGGTTCCTCGCCGGCCCGCCGCCGGATCGGCCGACCGTCCCGACCGTCACCGTCACCCCGAAGCCGAGTCGGCCGGCGCCGAGCGTGGACCCGACCGCCAGCGAGGACCCCGCGGCACCCACGCCGACCCCCGTCCCGCGTGTTCCCGTCGATGTCGACATCCTCGCCAACCCGAAGGCCGTCTTCGCCCACGAGATCGACAAGGACTGGTGCGCCCCGGCAGGCGTGACGATGGTCCTCGCCGCGACCGGCAATGGCGCGCCGACCGACGCCCGCCAGCGCGAGATCGCGTCGCGCGTCCGCGAGTGGGAGAGCTGGGCCGACAGCCACAACGGGCTGTGGGGACCGGCCGCGATGTCGCTCGCCCTGGCCGAGTACGGTGCGCCCGGCTACGAGATCCATGCCTACGAGACGCGCGCCGAGGCCCTCCACGGGGCGGCCGTCGCGATCTCGACGACGAAGTCGCCGGCGGTCCTCCTCGCGTGGCGCGGCGCCCACACATGGGTGATGTCCGGCTACCGGGCGAACGCCGACCCGCTCGTGTTCGAAGACGCGAAGGTCAGCGGCGCCTACATCCTCGACCCGTGGTATCCGTGGACCTCGAACATCTGGGGCAAGTCGGACCCCCCGGGCGCCTTCCAGGATGCCGCGGAGATGAACCGCAACTTCCTTCCGTGGAAGCGGCCCGAGGGCAAGTACCCCGACCGCGACGGCAAGTTCATCGTCCTGATCCCGACGGTCCCGATCGGCTGACGACGCCCTCGCGCGTCCACGCGGCTCGGCCTCCCTCAGCTCACCCGATCTCGGCGTCGACCGTCGCCGGCCCCTCCGTCCCGATCCGGCGCAGCCGGGGCGCCAGGAACAGCGCCAGCAGCCCGACCTTGACCGCGCCGCCGGCCGCCGCCGCCAGCGGGATCGCCACGATCCCCACCGGGCCGGCCAGGAGCGAGCCCGCGGCGATGACCGTGGCGAAGCCGGCGATCGAGGCGACGACCTGGAGAAGGGTGTTGTGGGTCGCGTAGAGCGCCCGTGACAGCGGGTACGAGAGGCTGTCGAAGGGGATCGACAGGGCGTATGCCGTCAGGACCGTGGCCGTCCGGTCGACGTCGTCCGGCCCGAACTCGCCGCCGCCCAGGAGGATGTCGACGAGCGGACGGGCGACGATGGCGAGGGCGATCGCCGCCAGGATCGTCAGGCCTCCGATCGTGACGACGTTGCGCCGGAGGACCCGCCGGAACGTCGGTCCATCGCCCGCGGCATAGGCCGCGGCGAGCGTCGGGAACACCGCCAGCGAGAACGACACCCCGATCAGGCTGACGGGCACGACCTGGTAATCGGACGCGAAGTTGAACGAGCTGACCGCGCCGACGCCGAGGCCCGAGGCGAGGTTCGTGAAGTAGGTCAGCATCAGCGGGTCGATCGGGTGGCTGACCATCCGGGGCAGCATCAGCCGCACGAACTCGCGGAAGGCCGGGGTCCGGATCCTGAGCCGCGGCCGGTAGCGGAACGGCGTGCGGACGAGGCCGATCACCCGGATCACGAGATGGGCGGCGGCGCCGGCGACGGCCCCGGCGGCGGTCGCGTAGATCCCGTACCGCTCGCCGAACAGCACGGTCCCGAGCACGATCCCGGTCGTGTACAGGATCGGGGCGAGGGCGTAGAACAGGAACTGCTGGTGAGCCACCAAAACCTCTCCCACCGCGATCGAGGCCGCGAACAGGATCGGCGTGACGCACATCAGCCGGAACAGGTCGACGTACAGGGCGCGGGTCGGGGCGTCGAACCCGCCGGCGACCCAGTCGACGGTGGCCGGGGCGATGGTGAACTGGACGAGGATCACGACCGCCATCACGAGGACGGCCAGGGTCATGACCGTCCGGGCGAAGTCGTGGGCCGCGGTCTCGTCGCGCTCGCGGAGGCCGTTGAAGATCGGCACGAACGGCGCGGTCAGACCGGCCGCGACCAGGACGTCGAGGGCGACCTCCGGGATCTTGAACGCCGCGTTGTAGGCGTCGAGCTCCGGCCCGGCGCCGAACGTGTTCGAGAGCGCCCGGTTGCGCAGGATGCCCATCGCGAAGTAGCCGAAGGTCAGGACGGACAGGATCAGCGCACCGCGCGGGAAGATCCGGTCGATGAGGCGGCGGAGCAGGCTCACGCAGGCAAGGTCCGGACCGGCATCGTTCCTCCTGCGCGGATGGTACGGGGAGGACGGCGGGCGCAGGCCGCCGAACGGCGTCGCCGCCCGCTCATGCTCAAGTGCACTGCCACTGCGTCGCGCTGACCTTGCAGGAGTCGCACCAGGCGACGTAAGCAATCCCGCCACTGCCCCACAGCCACGAGCTGCCGTCCACCGTTCGCAGTTCGGAATCCAGCTGGAGCAGATGGGTCATCGTCCTGCCACAGAGCGGGCAAGCTGGGTAGTCGGCGTTCTGGATCCACATCGGCTCACCGCCGAGCCGGTGGAGGTTCTCGCGGCCGTTGGTCAACGCCCAGTCCTGCCATGACCATCGGGCCGGTGTCGCCGCCAGGCGAACCTCGGTCTCGAGCAGGGGCTCGGCCGGGAACTCGGGCGTGACCGGGGGGTGGGCGTCCCCGATGCCGTTGGCGTCTCCGTCCCTCTGGTGAACGTAGAACGCGATCTGTTGCTCCCAGCCGAGGCACGACAGGCACGTGGCGAGGCCGAGGCGACGCAGCCCGGTGACGCCGAGGCCGGAGGGCACCGGGTCCAGATCGAGGAGGCGGTCCAGGCGATCCCCGCACGAGACGCAGGTCCCAGGTGCCTGGCCACCGAGTCGCATCGTGGGCAGGCCGATCGCGGCCTCGAGGCGCCAGGTCGGATGGGTCCAGTCGAGCCATGGCGGAGCGGCGGGATCGCGGTGGCTGTCGGGGAGGAGCACGTGGAACAGGACCGGTGGGCAGAGGCGGCGCAGGGCCCCGCCCTCGACCTCGAATCCGACGAACCGCACGAAGTCGGCGAGCGCATCGCCGGCCGATCGATGGGGCGTGCCGAGATCGAGCAGGTCCGCGCCGGCGACAGCGGCCTCGAGAACGTCGGGGTGGCGTGTGTCGAGCATCGCCCGCCACGCGCGGCGGCGGTCTTGGGCGTCGCCGCCGTCCGCCAGACGAGCGCGCAGGAACGCCAGATGGCTTGCGCCGGACCCGCGCCAGGGGTACTCCGCGTAGTAGGTGTCACGGTTCGGCGCCAGTCGGAAGATCCGATCGAGGTGCGGATGCAGGCTGGACGGCGCCTGGAGGCTGGCGTACGCGATGACCGTGTCGGCCGCTGCGTTGTCAGGATCGCGCTCGAGAGCGGCGAGCGCGTCTGCTACCAGCGCGCCCCAGGCCTCGTCGGGGATGTGGCTCAGGGCGGCGTCGAGGAAGGTCCCGCCGCGCGGTGATCGCTCCATCGTGGCGCGGGCGAGAGCGCCGACCGCCTCGGGATGGGCGAGCGCCAGGGCGATGGCGTCCTCGACGGGCGCCGCATGCATCCCACGACCGGCGGCCGCGGCGACGATCGCATCGATCCGACCGGCACCACGGCGGGCAGCTTCTCCACCTGTGCCCTCGGCTACTCGGCGTCGCGCTTCTGGGTCTCGGCCAGCTTCTTGCGGCTCTCCATGCTGCCCTTCATCCCGTCGCCCATCGAGGCCATCGGCATCTCCGGGCGCTGCTTGCGCTTCGGGCGCTCGGCCCGGGCAGCGGCGCGGGCTTCCATCCGGGCCGCGATCGTCGCCTCGGCGCCCTGGTCGCCGGGCACGTAGTAGCGACGACCGACGAGCTCGTCGGGCAGGTACTGCTGGTCGACGTCATCGCCCTCGAACTCGTGGGGGTAGCGGTACCCGACCCCGATGCCGTGCTGCTTCATCCGCCGGTCGCCCGCGGTCTTGAGGTGGTTCGGCACCGGCAGCGACCCGCGCTTGACGACGTCGGCCATCGCCGCGAGATAGGCGCGACCCACGGTGTCGGACTTGGCGGTCGTCGCGATGTGGAGGGTCGCCTGGGCGAGGGCGTACTGGGCCTCGGGCAGGCCGACGTGGTCGAGCGCCTGGGCAGCAGCGACCGCGACCTGGAGCGCCCGCGGGTCGGCGTTGCCGACGTCCTCCGACGCCGAGATGATCAGGCGCCGGGCGATGAACCGAGGGTCCTCGCCGGCGGCGACCATCGCCGCGAGCCAGTACAGGGCGGCATCGGGATCGTTGCCGCGGAGGCTCTTGATGAACGCGGACACGGTGTCGTAATGGCCGTCGCCGGCGCGGTCGTAGGCGAGGACCCGCTGCTGGGCGGCCGCCTCGACATCCTCGAGCCGCGGCGAGACGCGGCCGTCCGCGTCACGGATCCCCTCGGACTCGGCGAGCGCGACCGCGCCCTCGAGCACGTTCATCGCGGTCCGGGCGTCGCCGCCGGCGAGCGAGACCAGGTGGTCGAAGGCCTCATCGGCGAGGGCGGCGCCGCCCTCGGGCCCGAGCGCCCCCGCCAGCCCGCGCTCCGTGTCGGCCAGCGCCCGTCGGACGACGGTCGCGACGTCCTCGTCGGCCAGCGCCTCGAGCCGCCAGACGCGCATCCGGCTGAGGAGCGCCGAGTTGACCTCGAAGTAGGGGTTCTCGGTCGTCGTTCCGGTGAGGGTGATCGTGCCGTCCTCGACGTAGGGGAGGAGGGCGTCCTGCTGGGCCTTGTTGAAGCGGTGGATCTCGTCGATGAACAGGACCGTCCGCTTGCCGTTCATGGCGAGCCCGTCCTGGGCCCGGGCAATGGATGCGCGAACCTCGGCCACGCCGCACGAGACCGCGGAGAGAGCGATCATGTCGGCCCCGATCGCGTCGGCGAGGAGGCGGGCGAGGGTCGTCTTGCCGGTGCCGGGCGGGCCCCACAGGACGATCGAGGCGAGATGGCCCCGGTTCAGCGCCCGGCGAAGCGGGCCGCGCTCCCCGACGAGGTGTTCCTGGCCGACGAACTCGTCCAAGGTGCGCGGGCGCATGCGGGCCGCCAGCGGCTGGGCGCCGGGCGGCGGCTGGAACAGCGGCTCGGGCTTCGCGCCTCCGGCCCTGGGACGAACGGCTGGCATCGGAGTCAGTCTAGATGCGCTGGCAGGTAGCGCAGCGGTCACGCTCGGCCGCCCGCCGCCGGGTCACGTGGGGCGGTAGGGCGTGAAGAGCGCCGGCACGTCACTGCCGGCGAGGTTCGCCCGCAGCTCGGCGCTCGGCTCGCCGATCAGCTCGCCATGGACGAGCGTCACCGTCGCGAGGATGGCGTCGAACAGGTGGCCGACGTTCGCCGCGTGCTCCATCGCGGCCGCGGAGTCGCGGTACCGCTCGATGATCAGGCACTCGGTCTGGTCGTCGTTGAGGAACAGGTCGTACTGGAGCGTGCCGGAGTCCTTGGCCGCGACGATCGCATCGGCCTCCGCGGCCAGGCGCAGGTACTCGTCGCGCTTGCCCTCGTGGAACCTGAATCGGGCGATTCCGAGGATCTCGCTCATGTCACGGCCTCCGGTCGGATGGGTTCGATGTTCTGGTTCAGGCGGAACACGTTCTCCGGGTCGTAGCGACCCTTGAGCTCGGCGAGGCGGCGGTACTTCCGCGCGCCGTAGGCACCGTGGGCGATGCCGGTGTCGGCCTGCTCGTTGACGTAGTTCGCGCTCATCGAGTGCTTGCCGAGTCGGCGGGCGGTCTCGCGACACCAGGCGATGGCTCGCTCGTCGTCAGCCGGGTGGTCCCACACCCCCTGCGAGATCCAGTAGAAGCCGGCGGCCCTGCCGGAATAGGCCGTGTCGTCCTCGGCGACGTCGCCAACCGCGCCGCCGAGCTGGAGGCAATAGACCTCGAGGTCCGGGATGGGTGCGTCGGCGACTGACTCCGCGATGGTTTCGATGACCTGGTCGTCCAGGTCGGCGAGGAAGCCGCCCTTCGAGTAGTAGCGCCGGCCCCAGGGC
>DASSPG010000045.1:0-26288 GCA_035699725.1 Candidatus Limnocylindrales bacterium
ACCGAGTGCTTCGCGGTCGCCCCGGCGACGATCGACATCGAGAAGGTCGCCAACCCGGCCGGCCCGGTCAGCGCCGGCACCGCCATCGGGTTCGACATCACGGTCACCAACAGCGGCACCAACACGACGCTCGGCGTCAGCGTCAGCGACAACCTGCCGAGCGGCGTCGACTGGACGCTCGGCGCGACCAGCGGCAGCACCGTCGGCCTGAGCTGCTCGATCACGGGCAGTGTGGGCTCCGAGGTCCTCGGCTGCACCAAGCCGAGCCTCGCCGCCGGTGCCAGCTTCAGCGTCCGCGTGACAGCCAACACCGACGCGACGGACTGCGGCGTCATCAACAACACCGCAAACGTCTCGACCTCCAACGACGGCACCGACAGCGATCCTGCCTCGGTCACCGTCCAGTGCCCGGACATCCAGGTCACCAAGACCCCGGACGGTGCCACGGTCGATGCCGGCGGAACCATCACCTGGTCGATCAAGGTCGAGAACCTCGGCCCGGGCGCGGCGACGGGCGTCGTCCTCACGGACACGCTCCCGAGCGGCATCACCTGGAGCGAGTCCGAGGCGGACTGCTCGATCGCGGCCGGCCCGCCCCAGGTCCTGACCTGCAACGTGGGCGCGCTCGCCTCGGGTGCCTCGAGGACCTACCAGGTCAGCGGCTCGACCACGAAGGACAACTGCGGCCCGGTCAACAACACGGCCTCGGCCACGGCGACCAACGAGCCGTCGAACGTCCTCGCCAACAACTCCGACAGCGGCTTGGTCACGGTCCTGTGCGCCACGGTCACCATCGGCAAGACGGCTGATGCGGCCTCGGTCAGCGCCGGCTCGCAGATCGGCTTCACCCTCACCTGGGGCAACAGCACCGGCGGCACCGCGACGGGCGTTGTCGTCACGGACAACCTGCCCGGAACGGCCGGCCTGAACTGGTCGATCGCAGGATCGACCGGCACCGGCTCCACCTGCGCCATCACCGGCGCGATCGGCAGCCAGGTCCTGACCTGCAACGTCGGCACGATCGCGGGCAACACCGCGGTCAGCGGCACGGTCCATGTCGTCAGCGGCACGACCGCGGCGACGTGCGGAACGGTCAACAACACCGGCCACATCACCACCACGAACGACGGCTCGGCCCAGGCCGGCGCCTCGGTCCTGGTCCTCTGCCCCGATGTCCACGTCGACAAGACCGCCGACACCGGGACGATCAACGCGGGCGACCTCGCGTCCTTCACGATCACGGTCAGCAATGCCGGCCCGGGCGTCGCGACGAGCGTCAGCCTGACCGACACGCTGCCGGCGGGCGTGGCCTGGAGCGAGGACAGCGCGTCCTGCTCGATCACGGCCGGCGTCCTGAGCTGCAACTTTGGTGACCTGGCCGCCGGCGCGTCCGCGTCGGTCACGGTCAGCGGCACCACGGATGCGGCCGACTGTGCCGGGCTCAACAACACGGCCCTCGTGGCCGCGACCAACGAGCCGGTGGCCGACCAGTCCGACAATTCCGACAGCGCGTCCATCGTCGTCAACTGCCCCGATGTCCACGTCGACAAGACGGCCGGCAACGGGACGATCAGCGCCGGGGACGTGGCCTCGTTCACCATCACCGCCACCAACGCCGGCCCCGGGATCGCGCGAAGCGTGACCGTGACCGACACCCTGCCGGCGGGCATCACCTGGAGCGATGACAGCGCGTCGTGCTCGATCGCGGCGGGCGTCCTGAGCTGCAACTTCGGCGACCTCGCCGCCGGCGCGTCCGCGTCGGTGACGGTCACCGGGACCACGGATGCGGCCGACTGCGGCACGCTCCTCAACACCGCCCTCGTGGCCGCAACCAACGAGTCCGTCGCCGATCAGGCCGACAACTCGGACAGCGCCTCGATCGTCGTCAACTGCCCGGATCTCAGCGTCGAGAAGACAGCTGACGATGGGACGATCAGCGCCGGCGACGTGGCCGCGTTCACCATCGTCATCACGAACCACGGCCTCGGATCGGCCGACGACGTCCATGTCGCCGACACGCTCCCGAGCGGCGTGACCTGGACGCTCGACCCCGCGGTCACGGGCTGCACCATCGTCGGGACCGCGCTCACGTGCGATTTCGAGGAGCTCATCCCCGGCCAGGTGGTCACGCTCCACATCAGCGGCGCCACCGTCGCTGCCAACTGCGGAACGCTTCACAACGAAGTCACGGTCTCGGCGTCGAATGAGCCGTCGAACCTCCTGACGGACAACTCGGACAGCGCCGACATCGTGGTCGACTGCCCGACGATCGTCCTGACCAAGACGGCCGACGCCGGCACGATCAATGCCGGCGACCCGATCGGCTTCACGATCGAGGTCAGCAACACCGGCCTCGGCAATGCCACGGGCGTCCACGTCACCGACGACCTGCCGGCCGGGATCACCTGGACGGCGGACGCCCCGACGGGCACCGCGTCGGCGACCTGCTCGATCAACACCGCTCCGAACCCGGACGTCCTGACCTGCGACGCGGCCCTCATGGGCCCCGGCACCAGCTTCAGCGTCCACATCCACGGCACGACCACCGCGGCCAACTGCGGCCTCGTCGACAACGAGGCGGTTGTCACCACCACCAACGACGGTGGCGATGACGACGACGCCCAGGTCATGGTCGAGTGCCCGGACGTCACGGTCGTCAAGACCCCCGACGGCGGCGTCGTCAACGCCGGCCAGAACGCCGTCTTCACGATCGTCGTGAGCAACTCCAACGCCGAAGGCACCGGGACCGCCTATGACGTCACGCTGACCGACGACCTGCCGGCCGGCTACGTCTGGACCCTCGGTGGCGCGGACGCAGCCTCGTGCTCGATCGACACCGTGCCGAGCCCGGATCTGCTGTCGTGCGACTTCGGCGACCTGGAGCCCGGTGCGTCGCGGTCGATCACCCTGACCGCCCCGACGAACGGCGACAACTGCGCCGTCATCCCGAACGTGGCGACCGTCGCCGCGACGAACGAGGCGCAGTCCAGGACGGGCAACAATTCCGACAGCGCGTCGATCGACGTGACCTGCCCGGACATCGAGGTGATCAAGGACGCCGAGAACACGCCGATCCAGGTCGGCGAGGACCTCGTGTTCACGATCACGGTCACGAACATCGGCGACGGCGTCGCCGAGGACGTGATCCTCACCGACAATCTGCCCGCCGGCTTCGACTGGGATGTCGATGACGAGCGCTGCGCCATCGCGGCCGGGGTCCTGACCTGCGACTTCGGGGACATGGAACCCCTGGACTCGGTCACGATCACCCTGACCGCGCCGACCTCGGACGACCCCGAGGACGGCAACATCGACTGCGAAGAGAGCCTGACCCACCGGATCCTGAACGTCGCCTCGGCGACCGCCGGGAACGAGGGCCAGGGCCTCCTCGAGAACAACAGCGACGACGCCGTGATCGACGTGAACTGCTCCGAGCTGTTCATCGACAAGACCCTTGCCGACACGGGTGCTACGGATCCGGACCTCAACGTCCCGTTGGCCGAGATCGGTGACACCCTCAACTACAGCCTCGCCTACGACGGCGCCGGCCTGCTCACGAACGCCGTGATCACCGACGTCCTGCCGCAGGGCCTCGACTTCGTCGAAGGGTCCCCCTGCACCGTCGCCACGGATCCGCTCCCGTGCGACACCGACGACCCGTACTTCGACTTCGTTGGCTACAACGAGGCGACCCGGACCCTGACCTGGACGGCGGCCACGCTGCCCGACCCGGCCGCAGGGACCGTCACGTACGACGTCATCGTCCTCGAGTCGGCTCCCGAGTTCGCCCAGCCGCTCGTCAACGTGGCCACGATCGACTCCGATCAGACGCCGCCCGACAGCGACACCGCCTCGGTCGCGGTCCTGGCTCCGCCGCTGGAGCTGACGCCGCCTCCGACCAGCACCATCACCCCCCAGACGGGCACGAGCAACCCGGGCTTCGCCCTGATGCTCATCCTCCTGGGCGTGGCCGGCCTCACGCTCGGCATCGGGTTCGTGACCCCGGTTCCGGCGAGTGTCCGACGACGGGAGCGCCTCGGCTAGCGCCGAGACGACCGGTTCGCCGCCGGCCGTGCGGGTGAACGATCACCCGACCGGCCGGCGAACGGTCCCGTCGAAACCGACCACCAGGGTCCCCGAGACCCGGACGGGGCGTCCCAGCCAGAGGACGCCCCGTTCGTCATGTCCGTCCGCGAAGGTCGAACCGATCGCCTGGCTCGACCAGCTCGACCGGCGCATCCGTCGCTGCGCCGACGATCGCGATGGCCGGCGCCGGATCGATCCCCATCTGGAGGTGGGTCAGGAGCACCCGGCCCGGCCGGGTGACCGCCACCAGCTCCGCGATCGCCGCCGCGTTGAGGTGCTGTGATCCGGGCGGGACCGGCCCGGCCCCGAACGAGACCTCGACGAGGAGCGCGTCACCGGGCCGGATCAGCGGCGCGAGGTCCGATGCACGGCCGCAGTCGCCCGAGTAGACGAGCCCCGCGCCCGCGCGCGCTGCCACCCGGATCGCTCGGCTCTCCGGCGTGTGCGTGACCTGCCGCGTCTCCATGACGAGATCGCCGACGAGGATCGGACCGGACGGCATCGGTTCGCACGCCAGGGTCGCTGCCGTGAATCCCGCCCGGTCATGAAGGGCGTCGATCCGGTCAGCCAGCCCGCTCGGAGCGATGACCCGCACCGAACCCGCCTCGGGCAGCTGATAGGCGAGGTAGTGGCGAAGCGGCACGAGGTCGATGAAGTGGTCGGGATGGAGATGGCTGATCACGACGGCGTCGAGCCGGCTCGGCTCGATCTCGGCGATCAGGCGCGGAAACGATCCCTGCCCGAGGTCGAGCAGGATCGCGGCTCGCGCCGACCGGACGAGGTAGGCCGCGCCCGACGAGCCGGGTCGATCCGACCAGGCCGGCCCCGCCCCGAGCACGACCAGGTCCAGCGGGGGAATCTCCATCGGACGCAGGCTACGCGATGGATCGAGCGCGGGTCAGCCGCGCCGGCTGTCCGCGCCAACCATCCGGCCGGCGCCGGCGCTCAGCGGTCCGGGCCGCGAGGGGTGGCGTCGGGCTTGTCCGGCTTGACCGGCGAGGGGGGCGACGTCCGCTGCGGCCTGGTGTCCGGATCGACGTCAGCGCCGTAGCCGGCACCACCAGGGCTCGTCGATTCGCCGGCGCCACGGGGCTGAGCGGATCCGCCCCCCGTGCTTCCCCTGCCACCGCCCTGGGCAGCCTCGAGGCGCTCGATCACGCTCCCGTTCTGCTCGATGGCACGCTGGATCGACGTCTCGACTGCGTCGGCGGCCGTGGCGTTGCCGAGATCGGCGAGCCGGTCGGCGACGGCGCCGAGGACGACGCGGTGATGTTCGAGCGCGGCCGCGACCAGCGCCTCGAGCTCGCCATCGCCGGACGCGGACGCGGACGCGGACGCGCGGTCGGCGATCTCGCGGTAGGCGGCCAGCGCCGCCGCCACGGCTCCGGCGTCCCCCTGGGCCGCCGCCGCGATCGCCTCGGCGAGGCGCGCGTCGAGGTGCTGGAGCTCGACCGCGGTGCGCGCCTCGACGCCCGAGGGGAGCATCGCGCCCTCGATCCACATGCGGGCCGGGTAGAGCGGCCCGCCGGCCTGTGCCGCCGAGATGGACCCGACCGCGATCCCAAGCCAGATCGCCGCCGCGAGGAACGGCATCACGAGCCTGCGGGTCGTGGGCCGGCGCCGGGCGCGGCTGACCGCCGGCACCACGTGAGCGGCGATCCGCGCGGCCTCGAACTGGAGCCGCGCCTCCCGCATGACCCGGGCGCGGATCCGGGCCGTGGCCCGCGGGTCCGGCGTCAGGCGGGCGCGGGCGAAGGAGTCGAGCCGCCGCTCGATCTCGAGATCTCCCGCATCCATGACCTGCACGTCTTCATCCATCCGTCGTGGCGCCCGCCGGGCCGGCGATCCGGAGCTCGACCGCGCCGGCCGGGTCGCCGTCGATCCCGAGCTGGCGGCGCAGCGCGCCGATGGCCCGGAACTGCAACCCGCGAACGGTCCCTTCCTGCTTGCCCATCGCCGCCGCGGCCTCCCGGGCCGAGAGACCGGCGAAGAAGCGGAGCTCGATCGATTCGCGCTGTTCGCTCGTCAGGGACGCCAGGGCCGCACGAACGGCGTCCAGCTCCTGGCGAACGACCGCGATCTCGTCGGGCCCGGCGTCGCCGTGGGCCCATTCGACGATCGCATCCAGCGCGGCATGCTCATGCCGCGTCCGGACGTGGTCGATGACCGCGTTCCTGGCCAGCCGGAAGAGCCAGCCCCCGAAGGGAACGCCCCGCGGCTCATATCGCGGGAGCGCCTCCAGGGCCTTGACGAAGACGTGCTGCGTCAGGTCCTCCGCGTCCGACGGGCGCTGGACGCGGCTGGCGATGAAGCGGTAGATCGCCTCGTGGTACTGGTCGAAGATCAGTCCGAACGCCCACGGATCCCCGTCCTGGGCCTCGCTCACGAGTCGGTCGATCGCTGCGTCGTCGATGGTCATAACGACGGACTGCCTCGCCTCGTTAGGTGGTCGCCCCCTCGGCACCTCCACGGGTGCCGAAGCGATCCGGCAGGGTCACCGAGACCCTGGATCCGCCTCGGCGAACGGCGAGCTGCCCGAACCCCGCGGCGGCCACGACACGATACCCCGCCTCCAGGCCACTTGTGAATGACCCGGCACGATGGGCGTCGGATCCGGCCGAAACTGCGGTGCCTCCGAGCACCCGGTAGCGATCGACGATGGGGGCCGCCGGATAGGTCTCCGCGGGACTCTGGCGGAGACCGCTCGTGTTGACCTCCAGGGCCGTGCCCGTGTCGACCAGCGCCACGAGGAGCGGCTCGTAGAGCTCCGGTGCGGCGGCCAGGTCGGCCGGGGTGACGTGGGGCGTGAGGTAGCGCTTCACGAAGTCGAGGTGGCCCAGCGTATCGAACAGGCCCGACCGGATGGCACGCAGGACCTCGTCGAAGTAGGGCTCCACGACCTGGGCGATTGGACGGCCGGCCGTCCAGGCTGCCACCCGGGAGGCGTGGAACGGGGAGTCCGCGTAGACGTGGACGCTGCCGATCACGTAGTCGTACGGGTGGCGGGCCAGGTGCTCCCGGATCTCGGGCTCGTGGCGGTGGTCGTAGGTGATCTCGACCCCGAACCGGATCGCCACCCCGTGTGGGCCCCAGCGCTCGGCCGCCTCCCGGACGATCCGCTCGCGCTCGGCGAAGGTCGTGAAGGCGTACGCCGGGGTGCCGGGCACGAAGTCGACGTGGTCGGTGACGGCGAACTCCGCGATCCCGCGCTCGACCGCCTGGGCGGCATACGCGTCGATCGGGACGTCACTGTCGGGCGACAGGTCCGTATGGACGTGCGCGTCGAGGGGCAGGTCACGGCCCTGGACCGTCAGGTCTGCGCTGCTCGCAGGCGGCATCGCATCCGGCGCCCGCTGGCGCCCGGGCCGTCCGGAACCGTCTGCCTCAGCGCTCAACGGACGCTCCGGCACCGAGGTCCGAGGCAGAGCTCCGCGAAGCCATCAGCTCGAGGGCCGGGCGGTAGCGGTCGCCGGGAGCCCCCTGCCTTCACCCGCCGATCAGGCCGAGCTCGCGGCCGACGGTGTCGAACGCCTCGAGCGCCCGGTCGAGCTGGGCGTCGGCGTGGGCCGCGGTCACGATCGTGCGGATCCGGGCCTGGTCGATGGCGACAGTCGGGAAGACGACCGGCTGGGCGAAGACGCCCTCCTCGAAGAGGCGCTGACTGAAGCGTCCTGCCGTATCGGGATCGCCCATCATGACCGGCGTGATCGGCGTCTCCGAGCGCCCCGTGGCGAAGCCGAGCCGGGCCAGCTCTGCCTTGAACCGCCTCGTGTTCGACCACAGCCGCTCGTGTAGCTCCGGCTCGTCCTGCATCACCCGGATCGCCGCGCGGCAGGCGGCCGCCACGGCGGGCGGATGGGACGTCGAGAAGAGGAACGGTCGGGCGCGCTGGATCAGGATGTCGCGCAGGTCCTGCGAGCCTGCCACGTAGCCGCCGAGGACGCCGACGGCCTTGCTCAGGGTCCCGACCTGGATCGCGACCCGGCCGTGGAGGCCGAAGTGGTCGACGGTGCCGCGACCGTCACGACCGAGGACCCCGGAGGCGTGGGCATCGTCCACGAACACCGCGGCGTTGGCGGACTCGGCCGCCTCGACCACGCCCGGCAGGGGCGCGATGTCACCGTCCATCGAGAAGACGCCGTCGGTCACGACCAGGATCAGTCGATAGGGCAGGCCCGTCCCCTCGCGTCCGTTCGCGATCGCCTCGTCGAGGATCTCGCGGAGGTGGTCCGTGTCCGCGTGGCGGTAGATCTTCCGCGGCGCCTTCGACAGGCGCATCCCGTCGATGATCGAGGCGTGGTTCAGCGCGTCCGACACGATCAGGTCCTGCTCGCCGGTGATCGTCGGGATGACGCCGGTGTTGGCGGTGAACCCGGACTGGAACGTGAGGGTCGCCTCGGTTCCCTTGAAGGCGGCGAGGTCGCGCTCGAGGTCCTCGTGGAGCGTCATCGTTCCGGCGATCGTGCGGACGGCCCCGGAGCCTGCCCCGTAGTCGCGCACGGCGTCCATGGCGGCCTGCCGGAGACGCGGATGGTGGGTCAGGCCGAGATAGTCGTTCGAGGACAGGCTGATCAGGCGCCGCTCGTCCACCGAGACGATCGGACCCTGCCCCGACGACATCACCCGGAGCGGGCGGTACAGGTGACGGTTCCGGAGGTCCTCGAGCTCCTCGGAGAGAAACGCAAGAGGATCCGGGCGAGTCGTCGTCATCGAGCTGGCAACCTCAGTGTGGTGCAGGGCCTCGCTCTCCGGGGCCGGAGGCGAAGCCGCGCCAGCCATCCGTCCGGGGATTGCGGGCGAACGTCCGTCGCGGTCATCGAGTCCTCACGCGGTCCAGTCCATGATCACCTTGCCCGAGTCGCCCCCGCGGGCGGCTGCGAACGCCGCCTCGTGGTCACGGTAGGAGAACCGGTGCGTGATCGCCGGCCGGATGTCCAGCCCCGACTGGAGCATGACCGACATCTGGTACCACGTCTCGTACATCTCCCGACCGTAGATCCCGCGCAGGGTCAGCTGGTTGAACACGACCTGGCTGACGTCGATCGGGATCTCCTCGGTCGGGATGCCGAGGATCGCCATGCCGCCGCCGTGCGCCATGTTCGCGAGCGCATCGCGGAGCGCGGCGGCGTTGCCCGACATCTCGAGCACGACGTCGAACCCCTCGACCATGCCGATCTCGGCCTGGACATCCTGGAGCGAGCGGGCGCGCGGGTCCACGACGTGGGTCGCGCCCATCCGTGTCGCGAGCGCGCGCCGGAAGTCATTCGGCTCGCTGACGACGACGAACCTGGCGCCAGCGTGGCGGGCGACGGCGGCGGCCATCAACCCGATCGGGCCGGCCCCGACGACGAGGACGTCCTCTCCCAGGACCGGGAAGCTGAGCGCGGTGTGGACCGCGTTGCCGAACGGGTCGAAGATCGCGGCGACCTCCTCGTCGACGCCGGGCCAGTGATGCCAGACGTTCGTCACGGGCAGGACGACCTGCTCGGCGAACGCCCCGTCGCGGTTGACTCCCAGCCCCACGGTCCGCGCGCAGAGGTGCCAGCGCCCGGCTCGGCAGTGGCGGCAGCGGCCGCACACGACATGGCCCTCGCCGCTGACCACATCACCCGGATGGAGGTCCGTCACGTTGCTGCCGACCTCGAGAACGTCACCCATGAACTCGTGGCCCACGACGAGCGGCGGCTTGATCGTCCGGGCGGCCCACGCGTCCCAACCCGCGATGTGGAGGTCCGTGCCGCAGATCCCCGTCTTGCGGACGCCGATCCGGACGTCGTCGATGCCCATCGCCGGCTCGGCGACGTCGGTCAGCTCGAGTCCCGGGCCGGCCGTGGTCTTGACGAGTGCCTTCATCGCCACCAGTGTGCCGCGTCGCGGGCGCGGGTGCCGATCGCAGCCCGTCAACGGTCGCGCGGGTCGTCCATCCAGTCCACGACCGGGTTCTCGACCGCGCCGATCCCCTCGATCTCGCAGCGGACGCGATCGCCCGGCTCGAGGAACACCGGCGGCTCGCGGAAGACGCCGACCCCGCTCGGCGTCCCGGTCGCGATCACGTCACCCGGCTCGAGGGTGATCGCCCGCGAGATGAATGCGATCAGCTCCGGGATGGGGAAGATCAGGTCCGCGGTCGAGCCGTCCTGCATGAGCTGCGGCTCGCCGGCGCCGGGCCGGCCCGGTCCCGGGATCCGCCAGCTCCGGAGCCGGAGCCCGGTCGCCGGATCGATCTCGCCGACCGGGACGAGGACCGCGCTCATCGGCAGGAACGTATCGCTGCCCTTGGCGCGGAGCCACTGACCGTCGCCCTTCTCGCCGGGGCGGAGGGCAGGCCTGGAACCCTGCCAGTCGCGAGCCGAGACGTCGTTGACGACGACGTAGCCCGCGACATGGCGGGCCGCGTCCGCGACCGCGACCCGCCGGGCGCGCCGTCCGATGACGACCCCGAGCTCGACCTCGAGATCCAGGGCGTGCGTTCCCTCGGGCCGGACGATGGCCTCGCCGTCGCCGATCACCGCGTTCGCGAACTTCGAGAACAGCAGCGGCCAGGCCGGGACCTCGCGGCCCGCGCCCTCGCTGACGTGGTCGCGGTAGTTCAGCCCGACGCAGACGATCTTGCCGGGCCGCGGGACGGCCGGGGCGGACGGGGCCATCCCGAGCCCGCGGGTCAGCTCGCGGCCGGCGACGGCTGCGGGCTGGCGCTCGGCGCGGCAGAGGCGGACGGGGCGGCCGACGCCGAGGCCGACGGCGCAGCGCTGGGCCCGGCGCTCGGGGCGAGCCGGGCCTTGCAGCCGGTCGCGTCCTCGGGCGGCGCGACGAGCGCGCCGTCCTTGTCGAGTCGTTCGGCCTCGGTCAGGTAGAACTGGTTCACGAGCGCCGGGTCCCAGGTGTCGAGGTAGAACACGCGACCCCAGACCACGGCCGCGAACGCGTGGGGCATCGGATCGAACCGGGCGATGATCGGGGAGACCTGGCGCGGCGGGACCTTGCAGATCGCGCTCGCCGGGAACGCGTCGAAGTAGTCGCGGAACGCCTGCTGGCCGGCAGCCGTGGCCCCGGGACCGTCGCCCCGGTAGAGCACGACCAGTGCGCCGTGCTCGAGGTTGTGGATCCAGTTGGACGGACCGACCTTGTCCTCAGGCTTGTAGACGCGCGGCACGATCGGGCCGAGGCCCGAGCCGTTGAAGTGACTGCCCGAGGCGGGCGGACAGAACAGGTAGCGCTGCGGCGTCGACACCACATGGCTGTTGCCCATGTCGTCCTGGAGATAGCCGAGGCGGTCGCTGGCGCCGGGCGCGAGCGGCGGGGTCGGCGACGGATTGAACTCGGTGCTGCACGCGAAGGCCGGCTGGGTCGAGCTGAGGAACACGTAGCCGACGCCGACCGCGACCACCGCGATCGCTGCGACCGTGATCAGAGCCGACCGGTAGCGCTCGAGGACGCTTCCCTGGGGACCGGGCCGGACCCGATCGCGTCGACCGGCGCGGGCGGCCGTGACGGGGCGGCCGGTCCGGGTCACCGGATCGGCTTCGAGGTCGGTGGTGGCCGGCGGTGTGCCGGTCGGACGGGTTCCGGTGCCGCCGGCCTGACGGCTCTCTCGCGCCAGTCGGGCGGCGCGGCGTGACTCCTTGCTCACGTTCGGTCGTGCCTCGTCTCGGGTCCGGGGTGGATCGTTCGGATGTCGGGTGACCGGGAGCGGCCGTGTCCGGCGCGTGCGCGGGCCTGCGACCCGCTCGGTCGGGGCAAGCGTACCGTCAACGCGCGCGGGCCGTCACTCCTCGCTCAGCCAGGCTCGAACCTCGGGCCGGAGCAGGCCGCGGAACAGGAGTGCCGCCAGGGCCGCGAAGAAGATCGTCTGCGGAATCAGCCCGACGAGGAGGGACCACGCGACGAGGGGCAGCGTGAGGCTGGCCAGCCCGAGCGCCATGGCGCGCGCGGCCTGCTTGCGCTGGATCACGAGCGTGATCGTGAAGATCGTGAACGCGAGCAGGACCATCACGACGATGCCGGGACCGCTGACGGGTGCGCCGATCGCGAGGTCGATCACGTAGCGCAGCGAGATCCCGATCCCGGCGAGGATGGCGAGGGCGTAGACGAGGAAGAGACGGATGCCGCCCGGCATCGCCCGAATCTGGTCGATCACGGGATGGATCGTGACATGGGACGGCGCGGGCCGCACAGGCTCGTCCGTTCGCGGGCCGGTATCCTCGATGGCGTGTCGGATCTCCCCATGGCCCTCCCGCCCGATCTCGCCGCGGCTCTCGGCCGCGCGCTCGACTGCGAGCGCAAGATCGACCGCGCCCTCGAGGCGCTCGGTCCGGTCGCCGGTCGGGAGGTGGTGGTGGTCGGCGGTGGCGTCGAGGAGACGCGCCGCCTCGAGGCGGCCGGCGCACGTCTCACGGGCGTCGCCTCATTCGCGGCCGGAGCCGCGGCGGACCTCCCCGCGGCGTCGGCCGACGCGATCGTCTGCGCCTGGTCCGGCTTCCGCGGCTTCGATCCCGACGAGGTCGCCGCGGCGGATCGCGTCCTCCGTCCGGGCGGCCGCCTGCTCGTCGTCCAAGACTATGGCCGCGACGACGTCTCGCGCCTGCGGGGCGACCTGCCGGAATACGGCGCCTGGAGCCGGCGCGATGGCCCGTACCTCGCCAACGGCTTCCGGATGCGGGTCATCCACTGCTTCTGGACCTTCGCGACGATCGAGGCCGCGCAGGCGTTCCTCGGAGCGGCCTTCGGCCCCGATGGGGAAGCCCTCGGAGCGGGCCTGAAGCGGCCGCGCCTGTCGTACAACGTCGCGGTCTACCACCGGACGCGGGGCGGGATCGCCGCCGAATCAGCCGGCTCGGCCGCCTGAGGCGACCACTTCGCGGCCCACGGACGCGAGCGCCGCGCGGTACATCCGCTCGACGTCATCGACCATCCGGCCCACGGTGAACCGTGCCTCCGCGCTGGCCCGGCACGCGCGTCGGTCGATCTCGCCGATCCGCCCGACGGCCGTCACCATGGCGTCGAGGTCGTCGACCACGAATCCGGTCCGTCCGTCCTCGACCACCTCGGGCACGCTCGCGCGGCGGAGGCCGATCACCGGGCACCCCGAGGCCAGCGCCTCCACCATCACGAGCCCGAACGGCTCGTCCCACTCGATCGGGAACAGGAGCGCGCTCGCGCCGCGGAGCAGCTCGCGCTTCGTCGCGGCATCCACCTCGCCGACGTAGCGGATCCGGTCGCCGTCCAGGTGGGGCAGGATCGCGGTCCGGACGTGATCGGCGTCGACCGCATCCATCTTGCCGGCCAGGATCAGGCGGCGGCCGGTGCGCCGCGCGACCTCGATCGCCCGATCGGCTCCCTTTGCGGGGCTGAAGCGCCCCAGGAACAGCAGCGGCTCGTCGGAGGTCGGCTCCCCGTAGGCGAACTGATCGACGTCGATTCCGTGGAGGATCGGGTCGAGGGCGCCGCGCGTGGGGAACGTCGCGGCGCTGGCGGCCGAGACCGCGTGATGGAACCACGGGTAGGCATCCCAGATCGGGCGCGTCTCGGGGACGTACGGGTTGTGCATCGTCGAGATCACCGGTGTGGCCGACGCCGCGCCGAGGACCAGGCCCTCGATGCCCGCATGGCTATGGACGAGGTCGAACTCGCCCGCCGCGGCGGCGCGGAACGCCGCCTGGGCGTTGGCGAGCTGGAGGTACTCGGCGTGGCGCATGTCGGCGGCGGGATCGCCGTACCGGACGGGCTCGCGGACGACGCTGCGGAGCGTGGCCCGCGTCCGCGAGTCGCCGGTCGCGAACAGCGTGACCTCGTGGCCGCGGGCCACGAGCTCGTCGGTGACCAGCGCGACGATGAGCTCGGTCCCGCCGTAGGTCCGGGGCGGCACGCGCTCGTACGTTGGCGCAAGCTGGGCGATCCGCATGTGATTCCCCCTGTGACACGATGATCGTAGCCGTCCTGCTACCCTCGGCGCCATGACCGATCGACGACGAGCCGTCCGCGAGCCGCAGGCGGTCCGGACCCGCCAGCCCGAGGAGCCCCCCCAGCGTCGCCTGCCGTTCAACGTGACCGGCGTCCTGATCGTCGTCGCCCTGATCGGCTCGCTCGCCTACCTCGTGTACGCCGTCACGGTCCGAGATGCCTCGCAGATCCCGCTCCTGGCATCGGGCGCCGTGGTCCTCGGCCTGGTCTTCGCCGCCATCGCCCTGGTCGGCGGCCGGGCCGCCTGGCGCTCGAGCGTCCGCGGCCGCGACGCGCGTGCCTTCGGCCACGCCCTCGTGGGCGGGGTCGCCGCGCTGATCGCAGCCGCCTGCTTCTCGGGCGCCGTGATCCTGTTCATGATCCGCAACGGCTGATCCTCGCCGGCTCCTTGCTACACTCCGGCCGCGTCGCCCCCATCGTCTAGAGGCCTAGGACGCCACCCTTTCAAGGTGGAGATCAGGGGTTCGAATCCCCTTGGGGGCACCACTCCCCGGCGTGCCCGCCCGTGACGTGACCCCTGCTACCATCGCGCCGATGGAGATCATGGGGATCCGGATCCCGACCGTCGTGCAGGACAACATCGCGCGGCGCTGCGACGGCTGCCTCGAGGTGATCGACGGCACCCCCTGGCGGATCAACCTGCTGGACATCGTCGCGACCGAGGTCGCCGCGCCATGGACGGAGACGGTCGCCATCAATCCTGGCCCCTTCCAGTTCCATGCCGACGACGCCTGCGTCCGGCGCTGGATGGCGGGTCGCGAGCTCCTGTTCTGCCGCAAGGGCCAGGTCCGCGAGATCATGCGACCGATCCCGATCGTCGGTGACGACGGGTCGACGGTCCGCTGGGGCCTGTGCGACGGGATCCACCGCGACGATCACGAGCTGATCCCGGCCTGAGCCGTTGCCCGGCGCGCGGCGCGACCACGGTTGACGCCGGCCGGGAGCCCCCGGATAATCCGCCTCACCGGTTCACAGACGGGACCCCGATTTACCCAGATTCGCGCTCAGGGATTCGTCCGGCCATGCCCGACACCTCGCGGCCCGTCGCCGACGGCGGCGCACGTCCCCTCTCCCTCGGCCCGGCGAGCCGGCTGCTCGGCGTCGACCCGGACACGCTCCGGCGCTGGGCGGACGAAGGCCGGATCGACGCGTTCACGACCGCCGGCGGCCACCGCCGCTTCCACCGCGCGACCGTGGAGCGGATCCTCGAGGCCCGCCGCCACGACGCGACGGTCCGGCTCGCGACGCTGGGAGCGACCGCGGACCGCCTCTCGCGGGTGTACCGCCGCGACTACACGGACGGGGCCGCCGGGGGCGAGGTCCGGGACGCGATCCCGACGGCCGACCGCGATGCGTTCCGCGACGGAGGACGGCGCCTCGTCGCCGCGCTCCTCGCCCATCTCGACGCCACCGACGATGCCGGTCGGCGGGCAGCCGAGGAGGCGGCCGCGGCCGCCACCGACGAGCTCGTCGGGCGCCTCGTCGCCGCGGGGATCGGTCCGGCCGAAGGGGTGGCCCTGTTCGTCTCCTCCCGTCGCCCGTTCCTCGCCGAGCTCGGCGCGATCGCCCGCCGCCGCGCCCTCGACCCGGACCGCCTGACCGAGATCTACGAGCGATCCTCCGCCCTGCTCGATCGGCTGCTGATCCGGCTCGTGTCCTGCTACCCGGCGAGCCCCGGCACGGCCCGTGGGGGCGGCGCCGACCCGGCGTCCCGGCCGCACCGCGGGCCCCGTCAGCCCTGATGCCCGCTCCCTGGCTCCCGGCCGCAACCGCCGTCCTGGCCGTGGTCTTCGCGGTGGCGCTGCTCGACCAGTGGCGCGAGCGACGCCAGGCGTTCCAGCTGATCTGGGCGCTCGGGATGCTGTTCTACGGCCTGGGCGCGGGGAGCGAGGCGCTGGCGGCGTTCGGGGGCACGTGGACCGAGCCGCTCTACCGGACGTGGTACCTCACCGGGGCGGTCTGGACCGCCGGGTGGCTCGGGCTGGGAACGGCGTTCCTCCTCGGGCGGACACGGTTCGGCTACGCGTTCGCGCTGTGCCTGTTCCTGGCCGGACTCTTCACGTTCCTCGTCCGGGGCAAGCCGGAGTACGCGGACGCGGGGGCCCTGCCCCTGCTCTACTTCATCGCGGCCGGGGTCCTCGCCCTGGCGGTCGCGATCGAGACCTATTTCGCGAACGATCGCTGGCCGCGACTGGCGGCGGTGGCCGTCATCGGCGCCACCGGGCTGTCGATCGGGTTGATGCTGACGACGCCCCTCGCCGCGCCCGGCTACGCGGTCGATCCGGTCACCGGCATGCCGACGGGCGCCCTCTTCCCCGGCAGCCTGCGGCTCCTGACCCCGTTCCTGAACGTCACGGGCGCCTTCGCCCTGATCCTCGGGGCGGTGTTCTCCGCCTACGTGTTCATGCCCAAGCGGCGCGTCCTGCCGTACTCGCTCGACCCGAGCCAGCCCGGCGACGAGTTCCTGTTCAACCTCCTGATCGCGCCCGTGGCGATCGTCGTGAACCTGGTCGTCTCCCTGCCGGGCGCCGTCCGGGCGATGCTCGCCGGGCGGATCCACAGCCGGGTCCCGGCCACGCTGCTCATCGCGGTGGGGGCATTCATCCCGACGATCACCGACTCGCTGAACCGCTTCGGCGCCACCGAGCTGTTCCAGCTCGGCAAGTTCCTCGGTGTCGTGTTCCTGTTCGCCGGCTTCCTCGTCTCGATCGAGACGTTCCGCGAGATCCGGGTGCCGTTCACGTCGATCCGGCTCCGCAGCGGGCGGCGCGAACGGGTGGCCGCAGCCGGCGAGGACGAGCCACCTGCGGGTGACGGCGCGGAGCCGGCCGGGGCTCCGCGGCCTGCCGGCAGGACCGCCTCGGGCTGATGGCCGGGCGGGCGCCCGCGGCAGGTCCGGCGCGGCGCCGGGCGACGCGGCCCGTACCATGCCTGACGTGCGTGATCGCCCGCTGCTCCTCGGCTCCCTGGTCGTCGTCGTGGCCGCCAGCGGCTTCGGGCTGCTGGGGCCGCTCGCCCGATTCGCCTACCAGGCGGGCTTCGAGCCGCTGTCCTTCGTGGCGTGGCGGGCCCTGTTCGGCTTCGCGATCGTCGCGCTCGTCGTCGCCGTGCTGCGCGCGATCCATGGCGTTCGCGTCGTCAATCCACTCCGTCTCGGCCGGACCGATGCGGTGGGCCTGCTGGTCGTGGGCCTGGCCGGTCTCGCGCTCAATGTCGCGATGTTCTTCGCATTCGACCTGGCGCCGATCGCTCTCGTCCTCCTGGCGTTCTACACCTACCCGGCGCTGATCGCGATCGTCGCGGTCACCCTCGGCCACGAGCGGCTCGAGGCCGCGCGCTGGACCGCGCTGGGGCTGGCGGTGGCCGGGATGGTCCTGGTCGTGGCCGGCGGCCTCGGGGCGGCGCCGGGCGCGGTGGCGGTTCAGCCGCTCGGGATCGTGCTGGGCCTCGTCGCAGCCGTCTGCCAGACGGTGTTCGTGACCGTCAGCCGCGGTCGCTTCCCGATGGTGCCCTCGGAGCAGGCGATGGGCTGGGTGCTCCTCCTGAGCGCCGCGCCGTGCTTCGTGCTGGCCGCGATCGTGGGCGATCCCCTCGACGTCCCGCTCCGGTCGCCCGACGCGCTCCGGATCGTGGCGCTCACGGGCCTCGCGGCGGCGGGCATCCCGTCCGTCCTGTTCCTCGTCGGGATCCGGGCGATCGGGGGAACCCGGGCCGGCATCCTCATGCTGTTCGAGCCGCTCGTCGGGGTCACGCTCGCCGCCCTCCTGCTCGACGAGCGCCTCCTCCCGATCCAGGCCGCGGGCGGCATGGCGATCCTCGTGGCGGCGGCCCTGCTCCAACGTGGTGGCCGCCCGGACGAGCCCTCCCCGGTCGCCCTGGAACCTGCCGCCGTCCCAACGGGCGAGCGGCCGTGACGCCGATCCGCCACGATGGGCGACGATCGGTCCGCGTCGCGGCCATCGTCGGGACGACGCGGATCGCCCCTGCCGGCCGCCCGACGCCGGCCGGGCCGGACGGGAGGTGAGGCGATGACCGATCCGGACAGGACACCGCGGATCCGGGTCCTCCTCGTGGACGACCACGGCGTCGTCCGGCGCGGTCTGCGCGGCTATCTCGAGCTCCTCGACGACATCGAGGTGGTCGGCGAGGCTGAGAACGGCCTGCGCGGGGTGGAGCTCGCTGCCGAACTCGAGCCCGACGTGATCCTGATGGACATCGTGATGCCGCAGCTGGACGGGATCGGCGCGATCACCAGGATCAAGGCCGCCCAGCCGGCGGTCCAGATCGTGGCCCTGACGAGCTTCATCGAGGAGGAGAAGGTCCTCGCCGCGCTGGAGTCCGGCGCGAGCGGGTTCATCCTGAAGGACGCCGACGCGGATGACGTGGCGGCAGCCATCCGGGCCGCCCACAACGACGAGGTCCATCTCGACCCGGCCGCGGCCCGGATCCTGGCACGGGGCATGCGGACGAGGGTGGAGCAGCAGGCAGCCGAGCCGCTGACGGAGCGCGAGCTCGAGGTCCTGAGCCTCGTCGGTCACGGCCGGAGCAACAAGGAGATCGCCGCCGAGCTCGGGATCACGGAGCGAACGGCCCGGACCCACGTCAGCAACATCCTCGGCAAGCTCGACCTTGAGAGCCGCACGCAGGCGGCGCTCTACGCGGTGGAGCGGAAGCTGGTCCACGACTGACGTGGGCCGCGGGGAGGGCGGCGGCGATGCCCGCCCCGCGATCGTCTTCCTCCATGGCACGCGCCTCACGGGCGCCTCGTGGGCCGCCCAGGTCGCGGCGCTCTCCGCCGAGTTCCGGTGCATCGCTCCCGACCTGCCCGGCCACGGGACCGCCGAGGACGTCACATTCACCCTCGAGGCCGCGGCCGACCACGTCGTCGCGGTCCTCGATCGCCACTCGCCGGATCGGCCGGTGATCCTCGTTGGCCTGTCCCTCGGTGGCTACGTGGCGATGGCGGTCGCGGCGAGCCGGCCGGAGCGGGTCGCGGGTCTCGTGATCTCGGGCGCCACGGCCGAGCCGGTGGGGGTCCGCTCCCTCGCCTACCGCGGGCTGGCGACGATCTTCCGGGTCGTACCCCTGCCCGTCCTCGACGGGCTGAACCGCTGGTTCTTCCGCTGGCGCTTTCCGGTCGCGGTGAGTGGGCCCATCCTCGCGGACGGCTTCTCGTTCCGGGGCGGCGCCGTCGCCGTCCGGGCGCTCGTGGGCGAACGGTTCAAGCCGCGCCTGGCCGCCTATCCCGGTCCGACCCTCATCCTCAACGGTGAGTTCGATCTCTTCTTCCGCTCGCCGGAGGGCTCGTTCGCCGCCGTCGCAGCGGACCCGCGGCGCGTCCTGATCCGGCGCGCGACCCACCTGACGAATCTGGATCAACCCGCCGCCTTCGCTGCGGCCGTCGCGCGCTTCGCCCGCGCCATCGCGTGATCCGTGTGGGCTGCCCCGAGGGGTCCGATTCGGGCCCGATGGTATCCTCGGCCGACCGCACTCTTCACGCACGACCGAGGTTCCATGCGCGTTCGAAAGGCCGTCTTCCCTGCCGCCGGATGGGGGACCCGCTTCCTCCCCGCGACCAAGGCCCAGCCCAAGGAGATGCTGCCGCTGGTCGACAAACCGGTGATCCAGTACGCCGTCGAGGAGGCCGTCGCGGCCGGGATCGAGCAGGTGATCATCGTCACCTCGAGCCAGAAACGCGCGATCGAGGATCACTTCGACACGTCCTACGAGCTGGAGCACCTGCTCGAGGAGAAGGGCGACATCGAGATGCTCCGCCAGATCCGGCACATCTCGGACCTGGCCCAGGTGACGTACGTGCGCCAGAAGGAACAGCTCGGCCTCGGGCACGCCGTGCTGGTCGCCAAGGAGGTCGTCGGCCACGAGCCGTTCGCGGTGATCCTGTCGGACGATGTGGTCGTCGGCGACCGGCCGTGCATCGGGCAGCTGGTGCATGCCTACAACCAGACGCACGGCTCGGTCGTGGCGGTGATGGAGGTCCCGCACGAGGAGACCCAGCGCTATGGCGTGATCGCCGGCGAGGAGGTCGAGGGCGCCCTCAACCACGGCCGGCTCCACAAGGTCAGCCGGCTCGTCGAGAAGCCGAAGCCGGAGGACGCCCCGTCGAACCTGGCGATCATCGGCCGCTACGTCCTGACGCCGAAGATCTTCGACAAGCTCGAGCAGACACAGCGCGGCGCCGGGGGCGAGATCCAGCTGACGGATGCGATCGAGGCCCTGATGCAGGAGCAGGCGGTCCACGCCTACGAGTTCGAGGGGACGCGCTACGACTGCGGGACGACGATGGGCTGGCTGAAGGCCTCGGTCGAGCTCGCTCTCCAACGGCCCGAGCTCGCCCCGGAGTTTCGCGCCTACCTGCGCGAGCTGCCGCTCTAGGTCCGGGGGTCCCGCGCGGGCCCCCCGACCATCCCGTACGGTACGATCCGGCACGGCGCGTCACCGCCCGGGGACCGGTCGCGGTCGGAGCGCCGAACCGGATTTCCTGCAACGGAGACTGACTTGGCGGAGATCGGGACGGTCCTCGGCGGCCGCTACCGCATCGTGGAGCTCCTCGGCCAGGGCGGAATGGCCCGGATCTACCGCGGGCACGACAACCAGCTCGACCGCGACGTCGCCGTCAAGATCCTCCGGCCCGAGTACGGTCGCGACCCGGACTTCAGCTCGCGCTTCCGCCAGGAAGCCCAGAAGGCCGCGTCCCTGAGCCACCCGAACATCGTCGCCGTCCACGATTACGGCCAGGACGAGGCGGGGCCGTTCATCGTCATGGAGCTCGTCGATGGCGAGGACCTGGGCGCCATTGTGAAGCGCTCCGGGGCGCTGCCACCGCGCCAGGCGGCACGAGTCGTGGCCGAGACGGCGCGTGCCCTGCACGCCGCGCACCAGCGCGGGATCGTCCATCGCGACGTGAAGCCGGGCAACGTGATGATCGATCGCGACGGGCGGGTCAAGGTGACCGACTTCGGCATCGCCCGGGCCGTAGCCGAGGCCCAGATGACCCTGCCCGGCACGACGCTCGGGTCGGTCCACTACTTCAGCCCGGAGCAGGCCCGCGGCGACCAGGCCACGGCATCGTCGGACATCTACGCCCTCGGCATCGTCCTGTTCGAGCTGCTGACCGGGCGCCGGCCATGGGAGGCCGACAGCGCCGCGGCCGTCGCGATGGCCCGACTCGCGGGTCCGCCCCCGGATCCGACGGCGCTCCGCTCGGGGCTGCCGGCCGACCTCGTGGCAATCGACCGCAAGGCGCTCGCGGTCGAGCCCGCCGACCGTTGGTCGTCGGCGTCCTCGATGGCGGCCGCCATCGAGGCGTTCCTCGCCGGGACCGCGGTTCCCGGGGTCGGCGCCGCCGGCGCCGCCGGCGCGGCGGGTTCGTCCGCAGGGCTGGCCGGAACGACGATCGGCGCCGCGGCGGCGCGCCCGAGCTCGGCCACGGCCCGCGCCAACCCGAACGCCATCCCGTACGTGCCCGAGGCCTACGAGGACGATCCGGTCGCGCGCCGCGCCTCCTCCGACCCGTACCGCCGGCCGGCGGGCGCCGGGGCCCGACCGGCCGCCCGGCCGATCGATCGGGACGAGGACGACGAGCCCGGTGGCACCTCTCCGGCGGTCTGGGCCGCGGCGATCGTCGCCCTCCTGATCCTGGCCGCCGTCGGCTTCCTCGTCTTCCGGCTCCTGTCCGGGCCCGGCACGACGCCGGTCGAGCAGGTCACCGTCCCGAACTTCGTGAATCTCAGCCTGACCGATGCCCAGGCCCTGGCGACCCGCAGCGGCCTCACCGCCAACCCGGCATCGTTCGTCCAGGCCAGCGGCGCGGTCCCCAACACGGTCCTCGAGCAGGACCCGGCCGCCGGCACCAGGATCGATCGTGGCGGCACGGTCACGCTCACGGTCGCGGCCGGGCCCGAGACGGTCATCGTCCCGGATCTTCGCAACCGGTCCGAGACCGATGCCTTCAATCTGCTGGCGGCTGCCGGCCTCGGCCTCGGCCCCAAGACGGAGGCCTACGACCCGGTCGTCCTCGCCGGCATGATCATCAGCCAGACGCCCCCCGCGGGCGTCCTCGCCAACAAGGGCACGCCGGTGTCGTACGTGCTCTCGAAGGGCCCGGAGCCGTCGCCGAGCCCCTCGCCGACGCCGGTGCCGACACCGGTGCCGACACCCGTCCCGACCCCCGTCCCGACGCCACCGCCGACCGCGCCGCCCGCCCAGCTGACCGTGGCCGACTATCGCTGCGTCACGTTCGCCCAGGCCAGTGGCGACATCGTCGGGGACGGGTTCACCGTCGGGACGGTCACGCCTCAGCCGGTCGGCTACGCGGCCGCTCCGGACTCCCTCGTCATCGAGCAGTCGCCGAACCCGGGCCAGAAGCGACCGCCGGGCACGGCGATCGACCTGGTCGTGGCCGACCCGGCGTCGGTGGCGGCCTGCCCGCCGTGATCCGAGGGGCGGGCTAGACCTCGACTTCGACCCACACGAGGCGGGCAGCCGCATCGGGATCGGCGGACCGCGCTGAGCGACGGACCGTCGGCGCCGCCTCGTCCATCCCGGCCGGCTCGCCGAACGGGCGAGCCGTCAACAGATCAAGCAGGCCCGGGAGCGGGGGCTCCGGCTCGAGTGGCACCGCGCCGTCCTCCCAGCACGCCCGGACCTCGTCGCCGAGAAGCGGTTCGCGCCGCCGATCCAGGCCGCAGAAGCCGTATCGGGCCGCAACCGAGCCCCGGAAATGGCGACAGGTTCCGCAGCTCGTCGAGGAGCGGTGGCAGACCCAGCAACGCGACGCCTCCGCCTGGGGGGTCGAGCAGTGCGGGCAACGCCACGACGGCATGCCCGGATGGTAGCTGCGCACGCGGCGCGTGTCACGGCGTTTCGACGATTCGCCGAACGCGCGATCTACTTCTGGAGCGTGATGACCGTCCGGTCCGTGGTGTCGCCGTGGTCCTTCGTCCGAACGATCACCGTGACCGAGCACTGGCCGGCGGTGGCGCCCTTCGGGATCGTGGTCGAGAACGAGGCCGTGCCGCGATCCGAGGTCGTCAGCGTCGACGAGGCGATGGCCGGGACGCCGGGGACCGCGAGCGTGAACGTGACCTCGGCACCGGCAAGGGCCTGGCCGTCGGGGTCCGTGACGAGCACGGTCAGCTCGACCTCCTCGGGCAGCTTGGCCAGCTTGACCGTGTAGAACGAGGCGGCCACGCGAGCCGTCAGCGCGCCGGTCCCGCGCCGGACCACGACCGACGCCTTGTTCACGTTGCCGGCCGGGTCGGTGACGGTGACCTCGATCGTGTTCTGGCCCGCCCGCAGCGGCACGACGATCCCGAAGGCTCCGCTGTTGTCGGCCGAGCCCGCCACCGTCGCATTCGTGCTGGCGTTGCGGACGCTGATCGCGCTCCGGCCCTGGGTCTTGCCCTCGACCCGGACGGACTTCGCGTTGACCTCGGCGTTCGTCTTGGGCGAGGTGATCTTGATCCCGGGCTTCGAGTTGTCGAGGACGAAGATCACGCTCGCCGACGGCTCCGACTCGAGGTCCGCGGCGCCGACGATCGTCGCGGCGAACGTGTTCCGCCCCGGGCTCAGCTCGACGCTCGGGAAGAGGAAGCGCGGCGACGTCCCGATCGGGATCTCCGCCACCACGCCGGGCTCTCCCTCGCCGATCGTCACGTACAGCCGGATGATCGAATCGACCTGGCCGACGGCGGCGGCCGGCAGCGTGCCCGCGACGTCGACCGTGGCCTGGTTGGTGTACGGCTCGACCGGCGCCTCGAGGGTCGGGGAATCGGTCGCGACCAGCGGCCCCTCGCTCGGCTCGGGCGTCGCGGTCAGGTCGCCGACGAAGCCATCGAACGTCGTCCCGATCGCTGCGGCGATCCGCCCCAGGCCGCCCGTCGCCACGAGCAGCACGCCGATCCCGAGCGCGGCAACGGCCACGACCATCAAAAGACGGAAGGGGAGGGCGACGCCGGGGCCGCGCTCGATCCGGCGGTGGGCGGCGAGGCGGTTGGGGGCCGGCGGACGCGGCCGGACCTTGGTCGTGGTGGGTCGTCCGGTCGAGGGTGGCCGCGGGCGGACCTGCGGCGGTCGCCCGCCACGCCGAGTCGTCATCGGCGCCGATTGTCGCATGCGCCGTGTCGTGAGCGCGATCGAGTGGTTGTTGCGCTGCGGAGCGTTGTAGTCTTGCGCGGTCCGGCGCGCGGCCCGCCCATTCCGCCGTGTGCCGAGTCGAGGGATGGATGCAGGCTCGAGATCCGAAGCGAGACCGCCCGACCGGCCCGACGGGTCGACCCGCGTTCGGCGTCGGACCGATCGCGCGCGTGAGCCGGCCCCCGACGACCGCCCCGCCCGCGGCGCCGCCGCGCGCGAGGCCTCCGGAGCCCCACGAGGCCCCGGGGGGCGGGGTCGCGCCGCCGCGAACCACCTCGTCCGTTCGCTATCCGACCCTGCGCCAGGCGCCGTCGTCCGCGCCCCCGCGCCCCGGAATGCCCACGATGCCCGGTCGCGGCGGGCTCCCGGTTCGATCGCCGCTCCCGGCGCTGCCCCCCTCGCGCGGCGGGTTCGGCCTGCCGAACCTGCGCCGGAACGTCTGCCCGCACTTCTACATGACCGGCGCTCGCGGCGCGATCCCGATCCAGGCACCGCACCTGCTCAAGGCCCTGATCCGGCAGGACGCGAACGTCTCGCGCTGCCAGCTCCGGGGCGGCGTCCACCTCGAGCAGGGGTATATCAACGACGTCTGCCTGACACCGCGCTTCAACCAGTGCGTCTTCTACGAGGACGACCTGACGCGGGAGTGAGCGCGGCGCAGCGGAGCCAGGGCGCGCCCGAGGATCCCGCGATCGGTGCTGCCTATCACGCCGCGTTGGCGGCGCTCGCGGATCGGGGCCGATTCGGCGTGCGCCTGGGGTTGGGCCGGACACGCGCGCTCCTCCGGGCGCTGGGCGATCCGCACCTCGGCATCCGAGGCGCGCTCGTCGCGGGCACGAACGGGAAAGGCAGCGTCCTGGCGCTGGCCGCGGCCGCGGTCCGGGCCGCCGGGCTGCGTGCCGGCGAGACGCCGAAGCCGCATCTGGTGACCTACCGCGAGCGGCTTCAGATCGCCGGCCGCCCGGTCGATCCCACGACCTTCACGCGGCTGGTGGGTGACGCGATCGCGGCGGTCGACCGCCTGCCTCGGCGCCTCGGGCCGCCCACCGAGTTCGAGCTGCTGACCGCGGTCGTCTTCGCCTGGTTCGCCGAGGAGGCGGTCGACCTTGCGCTGGTCGAGGTGGGGCTGGGCGGGCGACTGGACGCGACCCACGCGTGGGACGGCGGCGTCGCGGCGATCACGAACGTCGATCTGGACCACACGGACCGGCTCGGGCCGACGATCGCCCACATCGCCCGCGAGAAGGCGGCGATCATCGAGCGCGGCGACATCGCGGTGACGGGCACGATCGGCGTGGCACGGGCCATCGTTCGCCGGCGGGCCGCGCGGATGGGTGTCCCGCTGACGATCGTGGAGCCGGCGCCGGTCGTGGCGGTGGATCGGGACGGGCTCATCGTGGAGCTGCCGCGGCTCGGCGCGACGCGGGTGGGCCTGCGCGGCCGGCACCAGGCCGCGAACGTCGCGGTCGCCGACGCGCTGCTCGACGCGCTGGCCGTTGCCGGGATCGCGGACGTCCCCGACGACGCCCGACGGCGCGGCTACGCCGACGCGCACTGGCCGGGCCGTCTGGAGCTGCTGGCCATCGACGGGCGCGACGTGCTCCTGGACGGGGCCCACAACCCGGCGGGCGCGGCTGCGCTCGCGGCGGCCCTGGACGAGCTCCGGCCGTTCCTCGGCGATGGCCCCCTGACGCTGGTGACGGCGTCGATGGCCGACAAGGACGTCGGCGGCGTCGTGGCCGCGCTCGCCGCGTCCTCCGCGCTGGCGGACGCGCGCGTGATCGCGACGGCGCTGGACGTCCCTCGGGCCCTCCCGGCCGCCGAGCTCGCGGCGGCGTGGGAGCGCGAGACGGACCGCGGCTCCCGACGCCGCGTGACCGCGGAGCCCGACACCGACGCCGCCATCGACCGCGCGCTCGCCGGCCCGCCCGGGCCGCTGGTCGTGGCCGGTTCGCTGTACCTCGTCGGAGCGGTCCGGGCGCGCCTCGTCGACGATCCGCTTCTGCGCGATCCGGCGCCGCCCGAGGCCCCGGAGCCGGCGCCGGCCGATCCGGGCGACAATCCATCGCGATGACGACCGACACGGC
>DASSPG010000046.1:0-23349 GCA_035699725.1 Candidatus Limnocylindrales bacterium
CCCCCTCGCGGAGATGCGCCTTCCCGGCCTCGTCGAAGACGACGGGAAGGTTCTTGAAGCACATGCTCAGCTCTCCTGGGGGGCCAGCTGGGCGAGGTGCCCATCGGCCGAGACGAGGATTCCGGCGAGGGCCTCGGCCCCCTCGGTGATCTGGGTCAGCGCCGTCGCGGTGATCGGCAGCTGGGCCGGCAGGATGGCGGTCTCGGACTCGATCGCCCGGACGCCCATCGAGACCTTGGAGAGCGACACGTCGATGCCGGCCAGTGCCCGGCGGATGCGTTCGAGGAAC
Organism: Candidatus Limnocylindrales bacterium; assembly: GCA_035699725.1. Taxonomy (GTDB): domain Bacteria; phylum Chloroflexota; class Limnocylindria; order Limnocylindrales; family CSP1-4; genus CF-46. The sequence continues at coordinate 290 of DASSPG010000046.1, forward strand.
AGGATCAGCACGATCAGGAGCAGCCACAGGGCCGCTCCGGACAGGATCGCGAGCAGCAGTACCATCAGCTGGCCCCTCCGGTCAGGGATCGCCGGACGACCGCGACCCGGCGAGCGATCGAGGCCGAGGTCGAATCGATGACACCCGCTCCGGCGACGAGGCGGCCCACGACGGGCAGCACCTCCTCCAGGGCGGCGATGACCTGCGTGTTCTCGACGATGCCGACGGCCGCCGGCAGCGCGACCTTGACGACTCTGTCGATCTCTCGGGCGTGGTGGACGACACGGACGATCTCGGCGAGGGCGATCACCGTGAGGCCCAATGCGCCGAGCAGGGTGATCACCCAGACGACGACGACGGCGGTTTCCACGGCGACCTCCTACGCGACCCTGTCGGCTGGGGCGCCGGTGACCGGGTCGCCCAGCGCGATCGCCAACTCGTCGTCAGCCGCGGACAGGTGGCCGGCCACCGACCGCAGTCCAGTTGAGACGGTCGCCAGCCCGTCGTTGAGGGCCGCGACGTGGCCGCCCAGCGGGGCCGTCTGCCGCTCCACTGTCCTGAGCCCCTCGGCGATCCGGATGACGTTCGACCCGGTGCTCCAGAGGGCCAGCCCGACCGTGATCAGGCCGGCGGCGACGACCGCGACGAGGATGACGGCATACAGGATCGTGGCAGCGGTGAGCAGGCCGATCATCGGTCGTCACCGCGAAGCGCGGCCGGCAGGCGGGCGAGTCGGTCGTCGATCGAGCCGGCGACACCGGCGATCGCCTGAGCCGTGGTCAGGATCTCCGTCGCGGTCTCGTTGGTCTTGTGGAGGTGCCAGATCTGGACGGTGTTGGCGGCGATGTTCTTGCCGGCACCCCAGATCTCGAGTGCATGGGCATCGATTCGCTCCGCTGCCCTGGCGATCCAGACCAGCAGAGCTGCCACCACCACGACCACCAGCGCGGCGACTCCCAGGGTGATCCACCACAACCCGATGGCATCCATCGACCGTCTCTCCTCCTGCCTGGCCGTCCGTGGCTGGCGCCTGGCCTAGCGATCCTTGGCCGTGGTATCCGAGTGGCGCAGTCGGTCGTAGCCCCGATGCACCAGGCGATCCACCCATGTCGGCTTCGAGTACGCGCCCCAGCCGCTCGGGGGATCGCCGGTCCGGTCCCAGCGAGCCTCGCGGTTGCGGTCGCGCTGGGTCATCCGCCGCAGTGGCCGGACGAACGAGCCGGTGAGGCGCGACGCGGTGCTGGACACGAGCGTGCCGGGCGGGGCCTTGTAGAACGGGGCGAACTTGTCGGGGAAGCCCGGCATCGTGCACCCGATGCAGACGCCGCCCACGTTCATGCAGCCGCCGACGTGGTTGATGGCGCCGCGGCTCGTGATGTTGCAGTTCACGACCGGTCCCCAGCAGCCGACCTCGACGAGGCACTCCTTGTCGCCGTAATGCTCGGCAAACGCGCCCTCCTCGTAGTACCCGCCGCGGAGGCAGCCGCGGTGGACGGTCTCGCCGTACAGCCAGGCCGGCCGGCCGAGGTCGTCGAACTCGGGCAGCGGTCCGACGCCCTGGAGGAAGAGCAGGACGGCAGCTACTGTCTCGGTGAAGTTGTCGCCGACCGGCGAGCAGCCCGGAATGTTGACCACCGGCAGGCCCAATGCGCTCCGGTAGTCCGCGCCCAGGAAGTCGGTCAGGCTCATCGCGCCGGTCACGTTTCCGAATGCGGCCGGGATGCCGCCCCAGGTCGCGCAGGTGCCGATGGCGATCATCGCCGCGGCGCCCGGCGCGAGGCGCTTCGCCCACTCGGCCGAGGGAACCTGGCGGCGGCCCTCCATCGGTCCTTCGCCCTCTTCCCCGATGGCCGACCAGTAGCCGCCGGTTCCGGCCAGGGACTCGTCGGCGAGGGAGCCCTCATAGACGACGACGTACGGCGCGCCGAGCTCGCCGAGGGCCGCCTTGCGCATCGGCTCCATGTAGGCGTCGCCGGCCTCGAGCTGGACCGCCGTGTGGTGGAGGAAGACGATCGGAACGCCCGGCAGGGCGCCGGTCAGGAGGCTCTCGACCGACGGTGCAGTCGCTCCGAGGACGGCGATCGAGCAGCCGTCGCAGCTCATCCCCGCGAGCCAGAACACGTGGACCTGCTCGAAGGCGCCGATCTTGGTGCGGGGCCCGACCGCGGCGGCGATCGAGGTCGCCCACTCCTCCTGGCTGATGCCGGCGACATTCCCGACCTGGGACATCGCGGGATGGGTCGCTGGGACCGCTTCGCTCATGGCCACCGGGGACTCCTTCGTGCGGCCGGGAATGCCTAGGCTGTCGTCGGGGCAGCTCCGAGTCGCTCTGTCATGACGTCGGCGAGGGCGCCGATCGCGGCCACTGCGGCCGAATCTGGGGCGTGATCCATGACCGACCGGCCGAGCTGGTCGGCATCGGCGACCTGGGCGTCCCACGGGATCGCCGCGACGATCTCGAATCCGTGGCCGGCGCCGTACCGGAGGATCGCCTCCTTGTCGCGCTCGTCGCGGATCTTGTTGGCGACGACCCAGACCTCCGGCAGCCCGAGCTCCCGGGCGAGCGGCACGACGCGGCCGGCGGTCTCGAGGGATCGGTAGTACGGCTCGGTCACGACGATGAGCGCGTCCACGTTGCGGACCGTGCCGCGCGAGAGGTGCTCGATCGATGCCTCCGTGTCGAGGATCGTCACCTGGCGCGGCTCGCTCGACGCGAGCTGCTCCATGACGTCGCGGACCGCGGAGTGCTGCCCGCAGATGCAGCCTTTGCCGGCGCCGAGCAGGCCGGTCATCGTGAGCACGCCGATCGAGTCCGGCCCCACCACGCCGTACTCGGCGAGGACCTCCTCGAGCGGGCGGGCGAGGTGCGACGTGACGGCGCCGTCGGCTGCGTGGTGGTCGTCGAGAATGGCCTCGCGGGGCACCCGTCGCAGGCTGGCGACGTCCTCGTCGGTCACGCCGATCGCGCTCGCCAGGTTGGGGTTCGGGTCGCCGTCGAGGGCGTTGACGTGGAAGCCGCGCCGGGCATAGACCCGCGCAAGCGTCGCTGCCAGCGTGGTCTTGCCGGAGCCGCCCTTGCCGGTCAACGCGATTCTCATCGTCGCCCTCCCACCTGCTGGAGCGTGTTGTGGGTCTGGCCCACCGGGGATCGAGCGGGGGCCGACCCGGCGTTCGTCCGGAACCGCGCCAGGAAGGCGTCGAGCACCGCCCGGTTGCGCTCCAGGGTGTGGGCCCAGGCGTCCAGGAGATCGCGTCCATCCGAGGTCAGGGCGTACACGCGTCGCGCGGGGCCCCGGGTCGGCAGCTCCCACTCGGAGGAGACGATGCCCTCTGCTTCCATCTGGCGGAGCGCCTTGTAGATCCCGGCCGGATCGCCGACCTCGAAGCCGAACGGGCGCATCCGCTCGATCAGCTCGTAGCCGTGGGCGGGCGCCTCGGACAGGAGCAGCAGGAGACAGGGCCGGGCGAAGTTCTTTGGCTGGCCGCCGTCGCAGCGGCAGGCCGCGGCATCACCCTCCGGATCGAGCGCGGGTGCTGGCTCCACGTTCACCGCCGAGGTTCAGAGGCCATCCGAGACTGGACGTTGAGCGGATCGGTCGCCGAGGGCTAGTGGCAAGGAGCCTCTACGGGCCCGGGACCACTACGGTCGATTCTACGACAGGTGCCCAAGCAGGACCCTAGTCGGCATCGTGAACTCCGTCCAATCCATGTTCTCGATCGACTGCATCCAGGCGACTGATCGGTCTGCCGTCCGATCCGCCGGCGTCGCCGGGCCGGATCGGACAACTATGGGACGCGGCCACTTAGTGGCGCAAGTACCGGCGGCGTACGGTCCGCGTCCAGGATCGTGTGCGGGTCGGAGGAGGAGTCGAGCGTGCGTCGTCGTCTCATCGTGATCGGGTGGGTCATCGGTCTCGTCGCGGCGGCCTGTGCGCCGACCGCTTCGCCATCGGCCGCGCCATCGGGCGGCGCCGCGTCTCCGCCCGCGTCCACCGGCCCGACCGGGGGTGGCGGTGGCACGCTCGTCGTGGCGATCGGCGCCGATCCCGGCCACCTGAACCCGGCGATCACCACGAGCGGCGGCACCCACACGGCATCCGAGCTGCTGTACAACGGCCTGGTCGGGCTCGATGACGGCCTGAAGCCCGTCCCGGAGCTGGCCGAATCGTGGGACGTCGAGGGCGACGGCGCCCTCTACCGGTTCCACCTTCGCAGCGGCGTCACCTGGCACGACGGGACACCCTTCACCGCGGACGACGTGAAATTCACCTTCGAGGAGGTCCTGCTCAAGCTCCACTCGCGGACTCGTGCGTCGGTCGGCCCCAACCTCGCCGGCATCGACGTGACCGATCCCTTGACCGTCGTCTTCCGGTTCAACCAGCCGTACGCTCCGCTCCTCCAGCAGCTCGACGTCACCGAGGCGCCGATCGTCGCCAAGCACATCTACAACGGGAGCGATCCGGCCAAGAATGCGGCCAACACGAAGCCGGTCGGAACCGGGCCATTTGCCTTCGTGTCCTACTCGCCGGACTCCGAGATCAAGCTGAAGCGCAACGAGGCGTACTGGGCGGCGGGCTACCCGAAGCTCGACGAGGTGGTCATGCGGATCATCCCGGAGACCGGGAGCCAGATCGTGGCCCTCGAGAAGGGCGAGGTCGACTGGGTGTGGGGCGTCCCCGGCCCGGACGAGGCGCGCCTCGAGGCCGATCCGAACATCGAGCTGCTCCGGACCGACCGCAACCCTGGCGGCTCCAACTGCATCATGACCGTGTCCTTCAACCTGGACCGTCCGATCCTCGGGGACCTGCGCGTCCGCCAGGCGGTCGCTCACGCCATGGACCGCCGGCAATTCGTCGACAAGATCCTGTTCGGGCAGGGCCGCGTCGCCGAGGCGCCGATCTCGAGCGGGATCGGGTTCGCGCACGCCACCGGCCTGGCCATGCCGGCCTACGACGCGACCCGGGCGGGTTCGCTCCTCGACGAGGCCGGCTGGAAGGCCGCCGCCGACGGCAAGCGGGCTGCGGCCGGCGTCAAGGGCGTGCCCGACGGCACGCCGCTCGCGCTCGAGTTCCTGCACTTCCCGTCGTTCGCCCGGTACGGCGAGCTGCTGCGCTCGCAGCTGGCCGAGGTCGGCATCGAGCTCAACCTGAAGCCGCTCGATCCACCGGTCTTCGCCGAGACGGTCTTCACCAACCGGGCGTTCGACATGAACATCATCTCGTACTGCAATGGCCCGGACCCCGAGATCGGCGTGCGCCGGATGTACGACTCCGCCCAGATCGGCGCGGTCCCGTTCTCCAACGCGGCTGGCTACCGCAACCCGGACGTCGACGCGCTCTTCGCGGAGGCGCAGCGAACGATCGACCAGGCCAAGCGCGGCGAGCTGTACCGCCAGATCCAGGAGCGAGTGGTCGCCGACCAGCCCTACGCCTGGGTCGTCGAGACCTCCAGCGTGCGGGCCTACCGCCTGCCGTGCACCGGCTTCATCGGGTACGCACAGTTCGCCGCGACGGCGTCCTGTGCTCCGTGACTCGTCGCTACCTCGCGCGGCGGCTGCTGCAGGTCCCCCCTGCAGCACTCGTCATTCTCGTCGGCGCATTCCTGCTCATCCACCTCGCGCCGGGTGACCCGATCCTGGCCCTCGCAGGCGAGAGCGGAGACGCGGCGTACTACGCGGAGATGCGGGCCAAGTTCGGGCTCGACCGCTCGCTGATCGAGCAGCTCGCGGTGTTCGTCGGCAACGTCGTCCGGTTCGACCTCGGGGATTCCTACGTCCTGGGGCGCCCCGCGGCGCTCGTCATCGCCGAGCGCATCCCGGCGACGCTCCTGCTCACCGGCGTGGCCCTGGCCCTCGCGAGCACCGTCGGGATCGCGATCGGGCTGGTCGCCGCCGCGCGAGTCCACCGGCGCACCGACGTCGCGATCAACCTCGTGACGCTGGCGCTCCACGCGACGCCGTCGTTCTGGCTCGCCCAGCTGGCGATCCTGACCCTCGGCCTGTGGGCCGGAATCCTGCCGGTCGGGGGCATGACGACCGCTCGATCGAGCGCAACCGGCGTCGCGGCCCTGCTCGACGTCGCTCACCACCTGGTCCTGCCGGTCGCGGTCCTGGCGGCGACCGAGGTGGCGGCGATCGCTCGCCTGACCAGGACCGGCCTGCTGGACGAACTGTCCCAGGACTACGTCCGGACGGCACGGGCGAAGGGCCTGTCCGAGCGCCGGGTCCTCGTTCGGCATGCCCTCCGCCGGGCGCTCCTGCCGGTCGTCACGGTCATCGGCGGACGGGTCGGGCACCTCCTGGGCGGCACGGTCCTCGTCGAGGCCGTCTTCGGCTGGCCGGGCGTCGGCCGCCTGCTGCTGTCGGCCGTCCAGGCGCGCGATACGCCGATCGTCCTGGGCGTGTTCCTTGTGATCGCGACGACGGTCATCGTCGCCAATGTCGTGACCGACCTGGTCTATGCCCGACTCGACCCTCGCATCCGCTACGCCTGAAGCGGACCTCGGGGTCCTGCGTGGGCCTGCCGGCCCAGTGCGCTGGCGGCCGCCCCAATGGCTCCGCACGCCGGGCGCCGTCATCGGCACCGCGCTCACCGCACTGGTCCTGGTCGTCGCCGCGCTCGCCGACGTGATCGCCACGACCGATCCGTTCGCCACGATCGGCCCACCGCTGACCGTTCCGACGGCCGTCTTCCCGATGGGCACTGATGACCTCGGCCGGGACCTCTTCTCCGGCGTGATCCATGGCGTCCGGACGTCGGCCCTGGTCGCGCTCGGCGTCGGCCTGATCGCGCTGCCCCTCGGGATCCTGGTCGGCGGCGTCGCCGGCGCGCGGGGCGGCCTCGTGGATGACCTGCTGATGCGCTTCAGCGAGGTCTGGCAGGTCCTGCCCCGCTTCTTCCTGGCACTGATGGTGATCGCACTGTTCGGGCCCGGGCTGGACCGCATCGTGCTGGTCCTGGGCCTCACGTCGTGGTCGCTCCTGGCCCGGGTCGTCCGGGCCGAGATCCTGTCCGTTCGGGAGCGCGAGTTCGTCGAGGCCGCGCGGGCCGGCGGATCCAGTGAGTGGCGGATCCTGTGGCGCCAGATGCTGCCCCACGCGATGCCGGTGGCGATCGTCTTCGTGACCCTGCTGCTCGCCCAGGTCTGCCTCATCGAGTCCAGCCTGGGCTTCCTCGGCCTGAGCGATCCCAACGCGATCAGCCTCGGCTACCTGGCCAGCCAGGCCCAGCGGTTCCTGCGGGTCGCATGGTGGATGTGGCTGTTCCCCGGGTTGGCGCTCATCGCGATCATCGTCGGGTTCAACCTCCTCGGCGACGCGATCAACGACCGGATCCGCGGCCGCCGCTGACCCAGGCGGCCGCGATCAGTCGGTCGAGACGGGGTGGCCGATGGACTCCTTCCAGCTGCCCTCGGCGACGAACGCGAGGAACGCCTCCTCGACCGGGCCGAGGCGCCTGTCGCGAAGGTGGACGAGATGCCACTGGCGGCGGAGCGGGAAGCCGACCACCGGCAGCTCGACGAGATGGCCGATCTGCATCTCGAGGCCCGTGGCGTAGCGTGACAGGATCGACACGCCGAGGTCCCGCGCGACCGCCCGCTTGATCGCGCCGTTGCTGGCCAGCTCCATGACCGGCTGGATGGTCAGCCCGGCGTGAGCGAACGCCTCCTCGGCCGTCTCGCGCGTGCCGGAGCCGGGCTCGCGGATGATGAACGGTTCCGCGGCGAGCTCGGCGAGGGTGATCCGGCCGCGATCGGCCAGGCGGTTGTGGGGTGACGCGATGGCGATCAGCTCGTTCGCCAGGAGCGGCTGCTCCACGAGCGGCACGGAACTGTCTTCCCAGTGCCGCCCGCTGACCACGAAGTCCGCCTCATTGGCGATCAGGCGCTCGTACAGGGCGCGCCGGTTGTCCACCCCGAGGCGCATCTCGATCGACGGATAGCGGTCCCGGAAGGCTCCGAGGAGATCGGGCAGGACGTAGATCCCGACCGTGGTGTCGCCGGCCAGCCGGAGCACGCCGCGGCGCAGACCCTGGAGCTCGTCGAGCGTCTGGTCGGCCGCCTGGAACTCGCCGAGGATGCGCTTGGCGTGCTCATACAGGAGGTGGCCGGCCTGGGTCAGCTGGGAGCGCCGACCGATCGTTTCGAGGATCGGAACTCCGACCGCCGCGGCGAGTGACTTGAGCTGGTGGGAGATCGCGGGCTGGCTCACGCCGAGCGCGTCGGCGGCGCGCGAGAAGCCCCCGTGGTCGACGACCGCGACGAGAAGGCGGAGCTGGTGGACGGATACCAGCTGCTCGAGCGCAGGCCGCTGGCGGAGGGAGTGCCGCTCGTCCATGCTCCAACTCTATCCATGTCCCTGACTCGATGCAGCACGGGTCATGCCGACAGGTCGGCGGCGGGGTCGGATCATCAGAGATCCAGATCGATATGATAATAAGCATGCATTAGACGGCATGCATCTCTGCGCCTAGACTCGCCCTCTCGCGGCCGCCCGGCCACGACCCCCGATGGGAGTTGCCGTGAGCCTCGCGACCGAGCAGACCGTCCACGACGCGACCGAACGGTACCGACCCGGTGTCCTGAAGTATGCCCAGATGGGTTACTGGGAGCCGGACTACGTGCCGTCCGACAGCGACGTTCTCGCCCTCTTCCGGATCACCCCCCAGGAGGGCGTCGGCGCGGAGGAGGCGGCGGCGGCGGTGGCGGGGGAGTCGTCCACGGCGACGTGGACGGTGGTCTGGACCGACCGCCTGACCGCCGCCGAGACGTACCGGGCGAAGGCCTATCGGGTCGAGCCGGTGCCGGGCTCCGAGGACCAGTACTTCGCCTGGATCGCCTACGACCTCGACCTGTTCGAGCCGGGCTCGATCGCCAACCTGACCGCGTCGATCATCGGCAACGTCTTCGGCTTCAAGGCGCTCAAGGCCCTGCGCCTGGAGGACATGCGAATCCCCGTCGCCTATGTCCGGACCTTCACCGGCCCGCCGACCGGGATCGTCGTCGAGCGTGAGCGCCTCGACAAGTTCGGCCGGCCGCTGCTGGGGGCCACGGTCAAGCCCAAGCTCGGCCTGTCCGGGCGGAACTACGGCCGCGTCGTCTACGAGGCGCTCGCCGGTGGGCTCGACTTCACCAAGGATGACGAGAACATCAACTCCCAGCCGTTCATGCACTGGCGGGACCGCTACCTGTTCGCGATGGAGGCGGTCAACCGGTCCTCCGCCGCGAGCGGCGAGGTCAAGGGCCACTACCTCAACGTCACCGCCGGCACGATGGAGGAGATGTACGAGCGGGCGGAGTTCGCCCGGGACCTCGGCAGCGTGGTCGTGATGATCGACCTGGTCATCGGTTACACCGCGATCCAGTCGATGTCGAACTGGGCCCGGCGCAACGACATGCTGCTCCACCTCCATCGCGCCGGCGCGTCCACCTACACCCGCCAGCGGAATCACGGGATCTCCTTCCGGGTGATCGCCAAGTGGATGCGTTTGGCCGGGGTGGACCACCTCCATGCCGGCACCGTGGTCGGCAAGCTCGAAGGTGATCCGAACACCGTCCGGGGCTTCTACAACGTCCTGCGCGAGGCGCGCAATCCGATCGACCTCGAGCGCGGAATCTTCTTCGACCAGGACTGGGCAAGCCTGCGCAAGGTCATGCCGGTTGCCTCGGGCGGGATCCACGCGGGCCAGATGCACCAGCTGCTGCACTACCTCGGCGACGACGTCGTGCTCCAGTTCGGCGGCGGGACCATCGGTCACCCGATGGGCATCCAGGCTGGTGCCACCGCCAACCGGGTCGCCCTCGAGGCGATGGTCCTTGCCCGCAACGAGGGCCGCGACATCTGGAACGAAGGGCCAAGGATCCTGGCCGACGCGGCGCGCTGGTGCGGGCCGCTCAAGGCGGCCCTCGACACGTGGGGCGAGATCACCTTCGACTACACGAGCACCGACATGCCCGACTTCGTCCCGACCGCCACCCCGGCCTGAGGAAGCCAACCATGCGCCTGACCCAGGGAACCTTCTCCTACCTCCCGGATCTCGACGACGCGCAGATCCGAGCCCAGGTCGCCTACTGCCTCGAGCAGGGCTGGGCCATCTCCATCGAGCACACCGACGACCCCCACCCACGCAACACCTACTGGGAGATGGCCGGGCCGCCGATGTTCGATCTGCAGGACGCGATCGGGGTCATGCTCGCCCTGGCCGAGGCCCGGGCGACGTTCCCCGACCGCTACATCCGGCTCAACGCGTTCGACGCCACGCGCGGCGTCGAGACCGTCCGGCTGTCGTTCATCATCAACCGTCCGACCCGCGAGCCGGGCTTCCGGCTGATCCGCCAGGAGAGGACCGGCCGGTCGATCACGTACACGATCGCGTCGTACGCGGTGGATGCGCCAGCCGGGGAGCGCTACCGATGACCGCCGCCGCGCCGACGGGCGCCCACGCCAGCCCGATGCCGGCGATTCCGGATACGGCGAGCGATGCGGCGGTTGCCGCGGTCGAGGCGCGCGTCGCGGAGCTCCTCGCGACCCTCGACCGGGAGCTGGTCGGCCTGGTCCCGGTCAAGACCCGGATCCGGGAGATCGCGGCGCTCCTCCTGATCGAGCGACTGCGCGGGCAGGTCGGCCTGAGCTCCGGGCCACCCTCGCTCCACATGAGCTTCACCGGCAACCCCGGCACGGGCAAGACGACCATCGCCATGCGAATGGCCGAGATCCTCCACACGCTCGGCTACGCGCGAACCGGCCACCTCATTGCCGTGACCAGGGACGACCTGGTCGGCCAGTTCATCGGCCATACCGCGCCCAAGACCAAGGAGGTCCTGAAGCGGGCGATGGGCGGCGTGCTGTTCATCGACGAGGCCTACTTCCTGTACCGACCTGAGAACGAGCGCGACTACGGCCAGGAGGCGATCGAGATCCTCCTCCAGGTGATGGAGAACCAACGCGACGACCTGGTGGTCATCCTCGCCGGCTACCGCGACCGGATGGAGCGGTTCTTCTCGAGCAACCCGGGGATGAGCTCGCGCATCGCCCATCACGTCGACTTCCCGGACTACGGCCCCGACGAGCTCGAGGCGATCGCCCGGCTGATGCTCGCCGGGATGCAGTACCACCTGTCGCCGGCCGCCGCCAGGGCGCTCGCCGAATACGTCGAGCTGCGCCGGGGCCAGCCCAACTTCGCCAACGCCCGCTCGATCCGCAACGCCCTCGACCGGGCTCGGCTGCGCCAGGCGAACCGACTCGTCGGCGGCGCCGGCCGGGTCGGGGCGCTGAGCCGCGACCAGCTCATGACGATCGAGGCCGCCGACATCCGGGCCAGCCGGGTGTTCGAGGGCGAAGGCGCGAACGGAAGGACGAGCGAGCGATGAACCGCGCGCTCGATCCCGTCGAGGCGGCGCCGGCGACGACCACGTCCGGCCGGGTCGGCCAGGAGACGACCCTCACCGAGTTCATCATCGGCGAGCAGCGCCGCGACCCTGCGGCGAGCGCCGGCCTGACCGCGCTCGTCAACGACATCCGCCTGGCCTGCAAGCGGATCGCCACCGTCGTCGGCAAGGGCGCCCTGTCCGACGCCGTCGGCAAGGCCGGGACCGTGAACGCGTCGGGCGATGCACAGGCCCGCCTCGATGTCCTGGCCAACGACATCTTCCTGCGCACGACCGAGTGGGGCGGCTCGCTGGCCGGGATGGTCTCCGAAGAGCTCGACGACGTCCATCCAACGCCAGTCGACGATCCGCGCGGTCGCTACCTGCTGGCATTCGACCCGCTCGACGGCTCGTCCAACATCGATGTCAACGTATCAGTCGGGTCGATCTTCTCGGTCCTTGCGGATCCTGCGCCGGACGATCCGATCGGCCCACAGGCGTTCCTCCAGCCGGGTGCTCGCCAGGTCTGCGCCGGATATGCGATCTACGGGCCGACGACGATGCTCGTCCTGACGCTCGGTCGCGGCGTCCATGGCTTCACCCTCGACCGCGAGATCGGCGAGTTCATCCTGACTCACCCGGGCCTGACGGTTCCCGACACGACGACCGAATTCGCGATCAACTCGTCCAACTCCCGGTTCTGGGAGCCGGCGGTCGCGCGCTACGTGGACGAGTGCCTGGCCGGCAGCAGCGGGCCGCGGGGGCGCGACTTCAACATGCGCTGGGTGGCGTCACTCGTCGCAGAGGCACACCGGATCCTGCTGCGCGGCGGGATCTTCCTATACCCGCGCGACGACCGCACGAGTGGCCGCAACGGCAAGCTCCGCCTCCTGTACGAGGCAAACCCGATCGGCCTCCTGATCGAGCAGGCCGGCGGCCGGGCCAGCACGGGCTACGGTCCGATCCTCGATGTCGAGCCGACGGCCATCCACCAGCGGACCGGCTTCGTGTTCGGCTCATCGTCCGAGGTCGAACGGATCGAGGGCTACCACCGAGACCACAACGAGCGACCGTTCGATGCCCCCCTGTTCCGCAGCCGCGGGCTCTTCCGCGACCCGGTCGGGCGAGCCCGATGAGCGTCCGCCACCCGATCGTCGCGATCACGGGGTCGTCCGGCGCGGGGACGACCTCGGTGTCGCGGACCTTCGCCCAGATCTTCCGGCGCGAGGGAATCAATGCCGTGTTCGTCGAGGGCGACGCCTTCCATCGCTACGACCGCGGCGAGATGGCCAGGACGATGGCCGAGGAGGCCGCCCGTGGCAACCGGGCGTTCAGCCACTTCGGTCCGGAGGCGAACCTGTTCGCGGAGCTGGAGGGCCTGTTCCGCGACTACGCGTCCGACGGCGGCGGCCGGATCCGGCGCTACCTCCATGACGATGAGGAGGCGGCGCCGCTCGGCCTGGAGCCGGGCACGTTCACGCCGTGGGAGGACATCGCCGCCGGCAGCGACCTGCTGTTCTACGAGGGGCTGCACGGCGCGGTCGCGTGCGACGGCGTCGACGTCGCCCGCCACGTGGACCTCGTCGTGGGCGTCGTCCCCGTCCTCAATCTCGAGTGGATCCAGAAGATCCATCGCGACAAGGCCACCCGCGGCTACTCGACCGAGGCAGTGACCGACACGATCCTGCGCCGCATGCCCGACTACGTGACGTACATCTGCCCGCAGTTCACCCGGACCCACATCAACTTCCAGCGGGTCCCGGTCGTGGACACCTCCAACCCGTTCATCGCCCGGTTCATCCCGACCCTCGACGAGAGCTTCCTCGTCATCCGCTTCCGGGATCCGCGCGGGATCGACTTCCCCTACCTGCTGTCGATGATCCACGACTCGTTCATGAGCCGCCCCAACACCCTGGTCTGCCCGGGTGGAAAGATGGACCTCGCCCTGCAGCTGATCTTCACCCCGATGATCCTGCGGCTGATGGAGCGGCGCTCCGCCGCCGCAGGTCCGCCCGGCCTCCTCCCTCCGTCCGGTGCGTCCCGTCCCCACGGGACGCACCGGCCTTCCCCCAGCGTCACGCCGACGCCCCGGAGTAGCGGCGCAACCCGAACCGCCAGAACCAGCGCGTGACCAGGAACACCGCCAGCGCGAAGCTGGCCGCCAGCGCCAGCGTCTCGACCGTCAGGCGACCCGTCAGCGCCTCGGCGGGGACCGTCACGGCGAACCCGATCGGGACCAGGAACGTCAGCGAGATCCGGAGCCACCCCGGGTAGACCGTGATCGGCCAGCGCCCGGACTGGTACAGGCCCTCGAACAGCTCATGGAGCTCGTCCATCCGCACGACCCAGAAGGCGGCGGTGGTCACGAGCAGCCAGAAGCAGTAGATCATCGCCGCGCCCAGCAGCAGGGTCGCGCCGAAGATCAGCGCCGCCCCGAGGCCGATCCCCGACTGGACCTGGGCCAGCGCGACCGCGAGCACGATGCCGCCCACGACGATGTCGACCGCCTGCCAGATCCGGAACTCGCGGACGCTGATGAGGACCTGGGCGTCCTCGGGCTTGGTCAGGATGAAGTCGAGCGTGCCCTCCCGGATGTCGGTCATCAGCCGTTCCATGTTCGGCTGGATCGCGGTGTTGATGATCCCGCCCATCAGGATGTGGACGCCCATGACCGCGAGCAGCTCCGGCCGGCTCCAGCCGCCGAGGTTGTCGGTCTGGCCGAAGACGAGCCCGAGCACGGCGAGGCCGGTCGCGAGCGCCAGGCCGGACTGGAACAGCTGGACCGCGAGGTTCGCGCGGTACTGCAGCTCGTTCAGGGCGCCGATCCGGAAGAACAGCCCGAACAAGCGAAACGGGCGAAGCGGTTCGCGTCGCGGCCGGGCGCCGGGCCGCCGCCGTGTCACCGTCATCCCCCGACCGCCGCGAACCGCCGGACCGCGACCTTCCACGCGCCCGCCACCAGCACCGATCCGATCGCGATCCACAGCACCTGCATCGCCAGCCCGCCGAGCAGCCGATGCGGCGGCAGGCCGCCGATCAGCGCCTCGATCGGGAACGCGAACGTCCACTGGAACGGCAGCACGCCCGCGATCGCCTGCGCCCACTCCGGCATCAGCGACATCGGCACGAGCCGGCCCGAGAGGAGCAGCTCGGCGACGAAGAAGATGTCGAACACCGGCCCGACCCGGGTCGTCCAGAAGGTGACGAGCCCAAGGAGCCATAGGAACATCGAGCGCAGGACGTAGGCGCCCCAGATCGCGAGGAAGAAGGCGACGACGTCGATCGGGCGGATCGCGAACGTCGGCTGGAAGATCAGCGTCAGGAACGCCGCGATCGGCAGCCAGAGCAGGATCACGACGAACTTCCAGCCGGCGAGCATCGCCAGGTCGAAGTGGATCGGATGGACCGGGCGGAGGAGCATGCCGGCCAGCTCGCCGCCCCGGACGCGCTCCTCCCAGGCGTACGGCGTGAGGGCGATGTTCATGTTCCGAACCAGGGTCCAGACGATGTAGTAGGCCGCGAACTCCCCGGGCGTGAAGCCGCCGACCTCGCCGCCCTGCTGGCGGGCAACGGTCGACCACACGACCAGGTAGATCACCGGCTCCGCGATCATCCCGATCATGTAGAAGTAGGCCGAGACGCGGTACTGGAGGTTCTGGGCGACGGCGATGCGCATCGACGTCAGGTAGAGGCGGGTCCAGGCGGCGGCCGCGGTCATGGGTGCGCGAGCCTCACGGCGCGGCGGCGGTCCGCTCGTCGCGGGCCTCGGCGAACACGCCCTCGATGACGTCCTCGATCGGCGGGTCCTCGATCGTCAGGTCGGCGACATCGAGCTCGCGGAGCAGGCGGCTCGCGACCTCGGTCGCCTCGGCGCGCGGGACGCGCAGGCTGACCCGGCCGTCCTCGACGGTGACCACCTCGCCGTAGCGCTCCAGGTCGGTCGCGCCGTCCTTCACCGAGACCCCGATCGTCTTCGTCGCGTCGAAGCTCGTCGCCAGGGCGGCCAGGCCGCCGTCGAACAGGATCCGTCCGTGGTGGATGACGATCACCCGCCGGCAGAGGGCCTGGACGTCGGCCATGTAGTGGCTCGTGAGGAGGACCGTCGCGCCCTCGCGCCGGTTGTACTCGGCGACGAAGCTCCGGATCCGCTTCTGCATCGTGACGTCGAGCCCGAGGGTCGGCTCGTCGAGGAAGAGGACCTGCGGCCGATGGAGCAGGGCGCCCGCGAACTCCATCTTCATCCGCTCGCCGAGGCTCAGATTGCGGACCGGCTTCTTCACGAGCTCGCCCAGGTCGAGCAGCTCGATGAACTCGTCGCGGGTCTTGCGGAACTCGACCGGCTCGAGGCGGTAGATCGCCCGGATCAGCTCGAACGAATCGAGCGCCGGCAGGTCCCACTGGAGCTGGTTGCGGTTGCCCATGACCATCGTGATCCGGCGCAGGTACGCCGACTCACGGCGGGACGGGATGTGGCCGAGGACCGTCGCCTCGCCGCCGTCGGGGTAGAGGAGGCCGCTGAGCATCTTGAGGGTGGTCGTCTTGCCCGCGCCGTTGGGACCGAGGAAGCCGACGACCTCGCCGGGCTCGATTGCGAACGAGACGCCGTCGACCGCGTGGACGAGGCGGTGCTCGCGCTTGAACAGGCTCCGGGTCGCGGCGCGGATGCCGGCCTCGCGGACGGGCACGCGGAAGGTCTTGCGGAGCTCGGCGACGCGGATCGTGGGCTCTGGCACGTCCGGTAGCGTACCGCCCGTGCGGCACGTGCCCGGCGTGATTCCGCGATACTCCGAGCGTGGATCGAGGCGAACGCGACGCGCTGATCGAGCGCTACCGGACGGGGACCGCGGCCGTCGAGGACGCCCTCGCCGGGATCACCGAAGAGGAGCTCGACCGGCAGCCGGCCGATCCGGACCAGTGGACCGCCCGCGCGGTGGCCCACCACCTAGCCGACAGCGAGGCGATGGCCTACATCCGCCTGCGGCGGCTGATCGCCGAGGACGACCCGCTGATCGCCGGCTACGACGAGCCCGAATGGGCGCGCCGGCTCCACTACGACCGCCCGATCGCTTCGTCGCTCGCGGTGCTGGCCGCCGTTCGCGCGGCGAGCCTCGAGCTGCTGGAGCGCCTCACGGACGCGGAGTGGGAGCGAACGGGGACGCACAGCGAGTCCGGCGCGTACGGCGTCGATCAGTGGCTTCGGATCTACGCCGCCCACTCCCACGAGCACGCCGAGCAGATCCGGGCCGCGCGGCGGGGCTAGTCTCCGCGGATCAGTCCGGGACGGCCGCGGCCGCGAACGCGGCCATCGACGGGAATGTGGCGTCCTGCAGGGCGGCGGCTGGCGGCGTGGCGCCCGCGCCCGCGCGGTCGTGGCGGCGATCGATCCAGACCGAGCGGAAGCCGAGCCGCTGGGCCGGCTCATGGTCGTGGAACAGGCTCTGGGCGACGTGGAGGATGCGGGCCTGGGGGAGGCCGTCGGCCCCGAGCCGCTCGAGAAGAGCCCCGAAGTTCTGCTCGTCGGGCTTGTACGAGCCGACCTGCTGCGCGGTCACGACCCAGTCGAACGTCACGCCCAGACGCTCATTGGATGCGGCGAACAGGTCGTCGTCGCAGTTCGTCAGGACGCCGAGCCGGAAGCGCGTCCGGAGTCGCTCGAGCGCATCGTGCGAGTCCGGGAACGCCGGCCAGTCCGCGACCGAGCCACCGAGACGCGCGATGTCGTCCGGCGTCGGCTCCGCGCCATGTGCCCGCGCGACCGCGGCCATCGCCTCGCCGGCGATCTCGCGATAGCGGCGATACGGGCCGTTCTCGAGGGTGGCCTCGGCATTGGCGTACTCGACGAGGAGCGCCTCGTCGTCGGCGCCGTCACCCGCTCCGGCCGGGAGCACCGTCCGGAGCGCAGCCAGGATCCCGGCTTCCCAGTCGATGAGGGTCCCGTAGCAGTCGAAGGTCAGCGCGTCGAAGGCGCTGTAGTCGAGGTCGGTCACCCTCGGATTGTCGCTCGCCCGGCTCGACGGTGGGCGGCCGGACCGGCAGACGGGCTCGCGTCGACCGTAGGCACGGGACCATCCAGCCCGGTCACCGGAACGAAGGTCGTCCTTGCCGGATCCGTTCGGTCGGGCGACGATCCGCGCAACCCGGGGGTCAAGGAGGTCACTCGATGCCCAGCCCGAATCGCATCCGTTCCGTCCGCCTGCTCGCCGTCGCCCTCAGCTGCGCCGCCCTCGCCGCCATGACGCTCGGGCCCGCCCTGGCCGCCCCGCGCGGACTCGCAGCGGCGTCGTCGGACTGGTCGTCCGGCGCCGAGCTCGTCCGGATCCGGCTGCTGCTGGCCGAGGCGTTCGACGCCGACGACGTGGACGAGGACGCCGACGGCGAGGAGGACGAGTCTGCGGAGACCCCGGAGGTGGAGGACGAGGCCGAGGTGGAGGACGCCCCCGAGGTCGAGGTCGAGGACGCCGACGACGCCGACGAGGACCAGGATGAGGACCTCGACGACGCCGACGAAGCGGACGAAGACGACGCCGACGAGGCGGACGAAGACGACGCCGACGAGGCGGATGACGACGACGCCGACGAGGACGACGACGAGGCCGAGGAGCACGACGGCGGCGACGACTGACCAGGGGTCGCCGGCAGCGCTTCGGAGCCTAGCCCTTCGCGCCCCCGGTGAAGTTCCAGCTCCCGAGGTGGAGCGTCGGGACGAGGTAGATCGAGTCCCAGCCGCCGAGGATGATGGCTCGCTCGCGCGAGATCCCGCGGACCGTGTCGGGCCCCAGCGCATCGAGGAATGACTGCGTGAACCGCAGGTTCGTGACCGGCCGCCCGATCCGGCCGTCCTCGATCAGCCAGACCCCGTTGCGCGTCAGCCCGGTCACGACCTGCGTCCGTGGATCGAGGATCCGGGTGTACCAGAAGTCCGTCACGAGGACGCCGCGCTCGACGCCGGCGATGAGCTCGTCAGTCGAGCGGTCGCCGGCGCGGACGTCGAAGTTGGCGCCGAGCGCCCCCCACGCCGCGCCGCCCTCGACCGCGTGGCCCGTGCTATCGACCCCGGCCGTCCGCGCGGTCCGCCGCGTGTGCAGGATCCCGCTCGTCACGCCGTCGCGGACGAGATCCAGCGGCCGGCGCGGCGTGCCCTCGATGTCGAACCCGATGCCGAGCGTCGCCGGGTCGGTGACGTCGTCGCGAAGGGTGATCGAGCGGTCGAACTGGGCCTCGCCGACCCGGGCGAACGAGCGCCCCTCCTCGACCGCCTTTCCGTTGAACCCGTAGACGAGCAGGAACGAGAGGATGTTCGCGACGCAGTCGGGCTCGAGCACGACCTCGTAACGCCCGGGCTCGAGGTCGGAGGTATCGCTCGCGTCGCGCGCCTTCGACGCCGCCCGCCCCCCGACCGCCGCGCCGTCGAGGTCCGCCAGCCGGACGGACGTGACCCGCGCGCTCCCGTCGGCCGTCGGCGTCCGGGCGATGCCATCCAGCGTGGCCGCGGTGCCGCGCCCGGTGAGCCGCTGCCCGGCGCTGTTCGCGAACGCCAGGTGGACCGTCGTCGTCGAGCAGAACCCGGCCGTCTCGAGCCCGCCCGCCGCGTCGACGAACCCACGCACGCGCGCGGCCCGCTCGTCGGGCGAGGCCACGGCGGTCGCCTCGTCGAAGTGGTCCACGTCGGGCGCCGCAGTGCGCGGTGCGAGGCCCGGCCAGTCCGGATCGGGCGGTCGGACGCGGGCAGCCTCCAGCACGCCGTCGATCGCCCGGCCGAGGCCCTCGTCGTCGGCCGGCCCGTCGATCGAGGTCGACGCGTTCCGGCCGTCGAGCGCGACCCGGATCAGGACGTGGTTCACCTCGGACGCCACGTTCTGGTGGATGAAGCTCGTCGCGAACCGGGTGAGGGAGTCCACGCCCTGGCGGACGGTCACCTCGACCTCGGCGTCGGCCGCCCGGGCGCGGGCCAGCGCGAGCGCCCGCTCGGCCGTGTCGAGCGCCCGCTCGGCGGCGCCACCGCCCGCGGCTCCCGTGTCGGTCGTCATCGTCGTATCGCTCATCCTCGGACTCCCACCCGGATCCCGCGGAAGCGGGCCGGCACGGACGGATGTCCCGTGTGGCCGACCTGCAGCGGCTGGCCCTTGCCGCAGTTCGGCGTGCCCCAGAACGTCCACTCGTCGGGGCCGCCGAGCATGTCGAGCGCGCCCCAGAACCGCGGGCTGATCGCGGTGTAGGTCGGGTTCTTCAGGAGCCGGCCGCGCTTGCCGCCCTTGATCTCCCAGCCGATCTCGCAGCCGAACTGGAAGTTGAGCCGCTTGTCGTCGATCGACCACGAGCGGTTCGTGTCCATGAACACGCCGTCGTCGGTCGCCTCGATCATCGACGCCAGCGAGTCCGTCCCTGGCAGCAGGCCCACGGTCGTCATCCGGACCATCGGGATCCGGTCGAAGCCGTCGGCGCGGATCGCGCCGCCGGAGCGCTCGATGCCGGCGAGGGCGGCGCTGTCCCGTCCGCTGAGCGCGCCCACCCAGATGCCGTCCTTCACGATGTCGACCGGGTGGGCGGGCGTGCCCTCGTCGTCGTAGCCGAAGCTGCCGAGGGCGCCGGGCAGGGTCGCGTCGGCGGTGATGTTCATCAGCTCCGACCCGAATCGGAGCGAGCCGAGCTTCGGGAGCTCGAGCCACGAGGTCCCGGCGAACGCGGCCTCCCAGCCGAGAATCCGGTCGAGCTCCGTCGCGTGCCCGACCGATTCGTGGATCTGGAGGGCCATCTGCTCCGAGCCGAGGATCAGATCCGTGGCGTCGAGCGACGGGCAGACGTCGGCGGTGAGGAGCGCTCGTGCCTCCTCCGCGATCCGCGGCGCGTTGCCCGGCAGGTCCAGCTCCCGGATGAGCTCCCAGCCGCGCGTCCCGTACTGGCCGCGGATGCCGGGGTAGCTCCGGCGCTGGGTCTCGCTCTCGCCGACTGCGGTGGCGCTCATTGCGGCGCCGCACTCGACGACGTGCTGGTCGACCGCGGTGCCCTCCGACGACGCGAACCACTTGCGGGTGTCCCAGACGTGGTGGCTGGCCTCGGCGAGGTCGGCGCCGTGCTCCTGCATCGTGCGGGTCACGCCCTCGAGCAGGTCGCCCTTCTCGGCCAGGCCGACCGACCACGGATCCTCGCGGACCTCGCTTTCCCAGTGGCCGGTCACGGGGTGCTCCGGGGCGAGCCGGAGGTCCTTGCCGGCCACGCGTGTGGACGCGCGGGCGACGGCGGCGGCCTGCTCGCCGGCCCGCCGGGCGGCGGTCGAGCCCACGTCCGGGACCGCGAAGAACCCCCAGGACGAACCGATCAGGGCGCGCACCCCGACCCCGGCACGCTCCTCCCGATCGAGGGCCTCGATGATGCCGTTGCGGGCGCTCATCGCCTCGGATCGGATCTCCATGACTCGCGCGTCGGCGTAGCTCGCGCCGGCGGCGAGGGCGGCCTCGACGGCCTGCTTCGCGACGTCCTGCATGGGCCGAAGCGTAGGCGGATCGGCGGGGACGTGCCCGTCAGGCGTCGCCCGCGACGGCCTCGGCGTCGAGGTCGGCAAGTGCCCGGCGCGCCGCCGACGGCATCCGGGCAAGCTCGGCTGCCCGCTCCAGGTAGTCGACCAGGATCGCCTCGCCGATGTCGATCGCCGGCTCGAAGGTCAGGTAGCGGAACTTCCGCAACCCCTCGTCTGCGCCGCGCAGGATCCGCTCCGGATCGGCGAGCAGGATCCCATTCTCGAAGCCGAGATGGATGTGCTTCCGTTCCGGCCCGATCCACGCGAAGTTGCGGACCCGGCCGCGCTCCGGCAGCGAGTACGCGATCCAGCGCCATCCCGTCCGGACGGTCTCCGCGGCGCCAGGGATCGTGCTGAGGACGAGGGCGCGGAGCGTGCGACCCGTGTCGCGGATCGCCGGCGGGAACTCGTCGAGGAGGAACTCAGCGGGCAGGTCGTCGGGCATGGATGGATCGTGGACCTCTGACCTGACGGGGCCTGTCAGGATTCCATCGGCCCGCTGATCCGCTCGATCTCGCGGATCGCAGCATCGGCGTCGGGCATTGCTCGGATCTCGGCGGCGACAACCTCCGCCCGCTGCTTGAACGCCGGTTCCCCGAGGAGGCGGAGGGCGGCGGCGCGAACGGCCTCCGCGGTCAGCGTCCGCGGTTCGAGGGCGAGGGCCATTCCGGCGGCCACGCAGCGCTCGGCGTTGTCGGGCTGGTCCGCGCCGATCGGGAGAAGGAGCATCGGGCAGGCGGCGACCGCGGCGGCGAGCATCGTCCCCGAACCCGAGTGGTGGGCGACGAGCGCCGAGCGGGGCAGGAGCTGGGACATCGGTACGTAGCGCTCGACGCGGACGTTGGCGGGCACGGCGCCGACCGTGGCCGGATCCCTGCCGAGGGCGACGACGACGTCGACCTCGAGCTCGGCCAGGCCGTCGATCAGGCGTCGGAGGAGATCGATGCGGTGGGCGTTGACGGTCCCGAGCGTGACGGCGACCCGCGGCCGACCGTTGTCGGCGGCCAGCCAGGCGGGCATGGCGTCGTCGGCTGCGCCGACCCGGTCGTCCGGCTCCGGTCGGAGCTCGCGGAGGTTCGGCGGCAGATCCAGTGACGGATCGCGGAGCGCGGGCGGACGGGTCATGAACCAGAGCGATCCCTCGCGGCCGGCGAGGGCGGGATCGGACGGCAGGCCGTGCCGGATGCGAAGGTCGTCCTGAATCTCGTGCGCGGCCGCACGGACGCGCGGCCGCCAGGCCGTCGCCTGGACGATCACGTGGGGGATGTCGAGGCGCTCGGCGGCGACCCACGAGCCGAGCTCCATGTCCTCGTGCACGACCACGTCGGGCCGCCAGTCGGCGGCCAGCTCGCGGACCTCGGCTGCGAACGCCTCAGCCAGGACGCCATTGAAGCCCTGCCGGACGATCATCAGGAGGCGGCGCGGGCCCATCTGCTCGGGCAGGCCGTCGATCGTCGCGAAGGCGGCCTCGAGGGACGCCGGCCCGATCGTCACCTGGCGCAGCCCGGCCCGTCCGACCATCTCGGCGAGGGAGGCGCCGGTTCCGACGAGGACCTCGTGGCCGCGCTCCCGGGCAGCGCGCGCAAGGGGCAGGAGCGGGAGCAGGTGCCCGACGCCTGGGGCCGCCGTGACGAGGACGCGCATCGGCCCATCATCGTCGCCGGGGAGCACCGTGTCGCGCGGCCGACTCTGGACATCCCAGCCGGGCGCGCGTACTGTGGCGCGGTCGGCGGACACCGCCGGGGAATCATCCGGAGGCCGGAGCTGCATCATCCGCAGTTCCGGCCTTCGTTCGTCCCCGGCCCGCGGCGATCCGGGGCCGATGTTCATCCAGTGAACCAACGCGACACGGCCGGCGCCGCCGACGCGCCCGGCACGTCGAGATCGTTCATCCCATGCACCAAATCGACCGATCCGGCCCTCGAAGCGCTCTGGACCGGCGCCGCTGGGGCGCAATCGGTCACGTTGGGTCATCTGATGAACGCCGAGGGCGGATCCGTTCGCGGGATGAACGCGAAGCAGTCGGGAGTCGACCCACGCACTCGTTGACGCCCCGCCGCGGGCCGCCCTACACTAATCCCGACGAATTCACTCGGGATTGAGGACCGTTCGCTGACCACCCCGGAGCTCGCCACGACCCTTTCCGCGACCCCCGCGCCGACCCCCGTTCCGCACCGGCCGA
>DASSPG010000047.1:0-2275 GCA_035699725.1 Candidatus Limnocylindrales bacterium
GGCGTCGGTCATCGTGGCCCGAGTCTACCGATAGACTCGGGGCGCTGATGCGACCGCTCCCCTCGCCCTTCGACGACATCGCGGCCGGGCGGCCGGCCCGGATCGGCCTGCGATCGTCAGCGCTGCTCGGTGCGCGGCTGCTGACGAAGGACCTCGCCTTCTCGCTCGAGGAGCGCGCGGCATTCGGGCTGATCGGCCTGCTGCCGGACCGGGTGCTGACGATCGAGGAGCAGGTCGAGCTCGAGCTCGAGAAGATCCGGCGCAAGGACGATCCCCTCGAGCAGCACATCGGCCTGACCGCCCTCCAGGACCGCAACGCGACCCTGTACTACCGGCTGCTCGCCGAGCATGCCGAGGAGTTCCTGCCGATCGTCTACACGCCGACCGTCGGTCGGGCCTGCCAGGAGTTCAGCCACATCATCCGCCGGACGCGCGGACTGTGGATCACCCCGGCCGATGTCGACCGGATCCCGGAGCTGCTCCGCAACAGCCCGTACGAGGACGTCCGCCTGATCGTCGTCACCGACAACGAGCGGATCCTCGGGCTCGGCGACCAGGGTGCGGGCGGCATGGCGATCCCGATCGGCAAGCTGGCCCTGTACACGGCCGCCTCCGGGATCCACCCCGCGCTGACGCTGCCCGTCTCGCTCGACGTCGGGACGGACAACCCGTTCCTCCTCGCCGATCCGCTGTACCTCGGCCATCGCGCGCCGCGTCTCCGGGGGGCGGCGTATGACGCCCTCGTCGAGGCGTTCGTCACCGGCGTCGCGGAGGCCTGGCCCGGCTGCGTCATCCAGTGGGAGGACTTCAAGCAGCACAACGCCCTGCGGATCCTGGACCGCTATCGCGACCGGGTGTGCTCGTTCAATGACGACGTCCAGGGCACCGCGGCGGTCGTCCTCGGCGGCATCCTCGCGGCCATGCGCCTGCTGGGAGCCCGGTTGATGGATCAGCGGGTCGTGATCGCGGGGGCGGGCGCCGCCGGGATCGGGATCGCGCGGCTGATCCGGCTGGCGATGATCGAGGACGGGACGACCGACGGCGCCGCCCTGGCGGCGATCGCGATGGTCGATTCGCGTGGGCTCGTCCACGACGCGCGGTCCGACCTCGCCGACGACAAGCGGGCGGTGGCCCGGCCGGCCGAACGGCTGGCGGACGAGGGGTTCGCATCGGATGGGGCGATCCCGTCACTCCACGAGGTCGTCTCGATCCTCCGCCCGACGATCCTCATCGGCGCGACCGGCGTGCCGGGCACCTTCGATGAGCCGCTGATCGCCGCGCTCGCCGCCGGCACGCCGCGCCCCGTCGTCATGCCCCTCTCCAACCCGACGGCCTCGTCCGAGGCGATCCCGGCCGACATCCTGCGCTGGTCCGACGGCCGCGCTCTCGTCGCGACCGGGTCGCCGTTCCCGACCGTCGAGCACGATGGCACGCGCCACGACATCGGGCAGGCGAACAACGTGTTCGTCTTCCCCGGGCTTGGGCTGGGCGCGATCATCGCCGAGGCGCGGACGATGCCCGACGCCCTGTTCCTCGCGGCGGCCAGGACGCTCGCGGCGCAGGTCGGAGCGGAACGGCTGGCCGCCGGCGCGCTGTACCCACCGGTCTCGGACCTCCGGCCCGTGACCCGCGCGATCGCCCTGGCGGTGGCCGACGCCGCCTGTCGGTCCGGCATGGCGGGCCTCGCCGCCGACGCCGATCTGGAGGCGGCGACCGACGCCGCGATGTGGTGGCCGGACTACGTGCCCTACGAGCCGGCGCCGGAGCGGCGGTCTCCGGTCGGCTGAACGCCCGCCAGCTCGCTCACCGGTCGCGTTCCACCGCGTCAGCCCGCGTGGCGAGCGTTGCCTGGGCCGCCGCGAGCCGGGCGACCGGGACGCGGAACGGCGAACACGAGACGTAGTCGAGCCCGATCGCCTCGCACTTGTGGATCGACTCCGGGTCGCCGCCATGCTCGCCGCAGATCCCGAGCTCGATGTCGGGCTTCGTCGCCCGGCCCCGCTCGACCGCGGTCTTCATCAGCCCGGCAACCGCGTCGTCGAGCGTCTGGAACGGATTGACCGGCAGGATCTTGTCCTCGACGTACTTGAGCAGGAAGTTGCCCTCGGCGTCGTCGCGGCTGTAGCCGAACGTCATCTGGGTCAGGTCGTTCGTGCCGAAGCTGAAGAAGTCAGCCTCGCGCGCGATCTCGTCGGCGGTCAGGGCGCCGCGCGGGACCTCGATCATCGTCCCGAACTTGTAGTCCGGCTCCACGCCGTGCTTCGCGACGACCGAC
>DASSPG010000048.1:0-2815 GCA_035699725.1 Candidatus Limnocylindrales bacterium
CTCGGCCTGCTCCGCGGCCCGGACCATCTCGCGTCCGAGCGGGCTGAGCTTGACGAAGACCGGCACGTCGAGCGCGCCCTTGGCCGCGCGGATGGCGGCGATCATCGGTCCCGCGTCCTCGCCGATGTAGTGGGTCGACAGCTCGACCGCGTCGGCGAACGGCCGGACCCGCGGCGCGAGGTCCGCGACGTCCTCGCCGCTGTAGCCCAGGCTGACGATCAGCGGCAGGCCCGCCGTCCGCGCGATCGCGTATTCGCGCTCGATCCAGCGTTCGGGTGGGAGTTCCGACCAGAGCTCGGTGTTGACCATCCCGTGCGGGACCTCGGCCATGTTCGGCCGGGGCGGCACGGCCGCCCGCACCGAGATCGTCTTGGACACGAGCCCTCCGGCCCCGCCGGCAGCGCACCGCAGGATCGCCGCCCCGGTCCGGACCGGAGGGCCGGCGGCCGGCATGACCGGGTTCGGGAAGCGGAGGCCGGCGACCTCCACCGCAAGCTCAGCCAAGGCGCGCCTCCGACGGATCAAACGCATGGATGTCGATGTCGTCCAGCCGGCGCCACAGCGCGCCCGCCTCGTCGCGGGCGCAGGCAGCCACTGCGTCGGGATCGATCCGCGTCGGCCGGCCGTCGCGAACCACGGGCTCACCTGCGACGATGACGTCGCGGACCTGTCCGGACCGGAGCCCGAACAGCCAGTGCGCGGCCAGCGTGTCGGCATCCATCGGCGTGATCGACGGGTAGCGAAGGACCACGAGGTCCGCCGGCGCGTCCGTGACGAGGCGGCCCAGCAGCGGCTCCTCGAAAGCGCGTCGCGCCACACCCGCGCTGGTCGATAGCGTGTCGAGGACCCAGGTCGCCGGGGTGTCGAGCGACTCTTCACGTCGTCGGAAGAAGGCCGTTCGGCCCTCCTCGAACAGGTCGCCGTCGATGCCGTCGGTGCCCAGCGCCACGCAGTCGCCGAGCGCACCGATCGGCGCCCGGCCCACCCCGTTGTTCAGGTTCGAGCGTGCGTTGTGGACCACCGTCGCCCCGGTGGCACGGACCCGTTCCGCCTGGCCTGGATCGAGATGGACGCCATGGGCCAGCAACGACCGCGCGTCGAGGGCACCCGCTTCGTCCAGCCGCTCGGCCACGCGAACGCCGAACCGCGACAGGGCGTCCAGCTCATCGGCAGCATCTTCCGAGAGGTGGACGTGGATCCCGGCGGCGCGATCGCGGGACAGTTCCGTGCAGGCCAGCAGGGTGTCGGTCTCCAGCGTGAACGAGGCGTGCGCGCCAACCATGCCCCGGGTCAGCGGCCGCGGCGTGTGGGCATTGTCGTCCAGGAAGCGGGCGTTCTCCGCCAGGCCGGCAGCCGCGATCTCCGGGCCGTCGCGATCGCTGGTCTCGTAGCAGAGCACCGATCGGAGCCCGATCTCCTCGAGCGCATCGGCGATCACGTCGAGCGAACCGTCAACGGCCCACGGCGAAGCGTGGTGGTCGACGAGCGTCGTCGTTCCGGCCATCAGCGCCTCGAGCCCGCCCGCCAGGGCCGACGCGCGGATGGAAGGCATGTCCAGCGCCCGGTCGAGCCGCCACCAGACGCGTCGCAGGATCTCGACGAAGTTGCCCGGAGGGGCCATGTGGTAAGGCATGCCGCGCGCGAGGGTCGAGTACAGGTGGGTATGGGCGCAGACGTTGCCGGGGATGACGATGCAGCCCGAGCAGTCGATCGTCGTGGCGCCCGACGGCGTCACGCCCGCCGAGGCGATCCGGCCGTCGACGACCGCGACGTCCGCGACCTCGACCTCGACGGGGCTGATCGATCGGACGACGGTCCCGCCCGTCAGCAGGAGGTTCATGGGGCGGCTCCGGCCGGCGTTGGCGACGGATGCGCTGCCGCTCGAGCGAGTCGTGGCAGCAGAGCCCTGGCCGCCGCGGAGTCGCGCATCGGCAGGCGCGTGCGCATCCGCCCGTCGAAGGCGCGCAAGGCGCCGGCCACGGCCGCCGCGGTCGGGACGAGGACCGCCTCCCCGGCTCCCTTGGCTCCAAAGGGCCCTGCGGGCTCCGGATCCTCGATGAGGATGCATTCGACCGGAGGCATCGCGGCTGCCGGGATGATGCCGAGCGACTTGAGCGTCTCGGTGGCGGGGACGCCGTTCACGAGGTCGTACGACTCCGTCAGGGCGTACCCGAGCCCCATGTGGACGCCGCCCTCCAGCTGGCCCTCGAGGATGAGCGGGTTGATCGCCCTGCCCACGTCCTGCGCCGCCACCACGCGTTCGATCCGTCCCTCATCGTCGAGCACGACGACCTGGGTCGCCCAGCCATACGCGATGTGGGTCACAGGCTCGGGGTCGCCGGCCTCGACCGCGGTCGTCCAGTCGACGACGAACTCGCCCTCGAAGCGTCGACCCGCGAGCTCCTCCGGCCGGGCTGATGCGAGCGCTTCACGCAGCTTCCGCGCGGCGTCGATGACCGCGCGCCCACCAAGCAGCGTGGCCCGTGACGCGGTGGTCTCGCCGGTGTCGAGCTCCACCTCGGTGTCGACGACCACATGGATGCGATCGTCCGCTACCCCCAGCTCCTCACAGGCGATCTGGCGAAGCGCCGTATGGATTCCCTGGCCCATTTCGGTCCAGGAGTGGAACAGCGTGATCGTGCCGTCGGCTTCGGGTCGGAGGATCGCGCGGCCTCGCTCGGGCACGCCGTTCCCGATGCCGGTGTTCTTCATCCCGCAGGCGATCCCGGCGTGGCGGGCTGCCTGGAACGCGGGGCGCACGGCCAGCAGCGTCTCCCTGAGCCCGACACCCGCCCCGAGCCGCTGGCCGGTGCCG
>DASSPG010000049.1:0-18132 GCA_035699725.1 Candidatus Limnocylindrales bacterium
TCAGGCCCCGAAGCGGCGCGCCCCCGCCCGCAGCCGGGCCACCCGCTCCTCGACCGGCGGATGCGTCGAGAACAGTCCGGAGATCGCCCGGCCCGACAGCGGGTTGACGATGTACAGGTGGGCGAACGCCGGGTTCGACGCCGGCGCCGGAGCCGGAGCCTGGCCGCCGCGACCGGGCAGCCGCCGGCCCATCCGGGCAAGCATCCCGGGCTGGCGCTTCGCGAAGGCGTCGAGCTGCTCGAGCGCCTGGGCGAGGCCCTCCGGGTCGCCGGTCATCGCGGCCCCGGAGCGGTCCGCGCCGTACTCGCGCCCGCGCGAGACCGCGAGCTGGATGATCAGTGCCGCGATCGGGGCGAGGAAGATCGCGAGGATCGCGCCGAGGCCCGAGCCGCCGCCCTCCTCGTCGTCACGTCCGCCGCCGAAGATCATCTGGAACTGGGCCATCTGGGCGAGGAAGCTGATCGCGCCGCCGATCGTCGCGGCCACCGTCCCGACGAGGGTGTCGCGGTTCCTGACGTGCGACAGCTCGTGGGCGAGGACGCCGCGCAGCTGGCGCTCGTTCATCACCTCGAGGATGCCGGTCGTCACGGCGACCGCGGCGTGCTGGGGGTCGCGACCGGTCGCGAAGGCGTTCGGTTCCGGGCGGTCGACGACGTACAGGCGGGGCATCGGCAGGTGCGCGCTCGCGGCGAGCTCGGTCACCATCGCGCGGACCTGGGGCAGCTCGTCGGGGCCGAGCTCACGGGCGCCGTTCGCCTTGAGGGCGAGGGTGTCGGACTTCCAGTAGACGAAGACGTTCATCGCGACCGCGAGAACGAGGGCGATCACCAGCCCGCCGCGCCCGCCGAGCAGGCCACCGACGGCGATGAGCAGCCCGGCCATGGCCGCGAGGAGCGTCCAGGTCTTGAGGCTGTTGGTCAGGTTCGAAATCACGGGATGCATCGAGGGTCTGGCGCGCCGGCGGCGCGTCCGGATGGTGGGCCGGAGCCCGCGGCCGGTGCGGCCGCACGGTCATCCTCACCCGACCTGGCTCACGACCGCAACCGAACGAAGGCGAACGATTCGTTGCGAATTCACCACGAATCGAGTGCGCGCGCCCGCGCTCGACCAGTTGTGCGGACCCCCTACGCTCTGGGCTGACATGCCCAACCCGCCCACCGATGTCGCCGCCCGGGACGAGGCGTTCTGGCGCGACTTCCTGACCCGTGGCCACGGCAAGGAGCGGAAGGCGCGCTGGGTGTTCCGACACATCCCGGCCAGCCCCAGGTGCACGCTCTGCGCGGCGCCGTTCGCCGGGCCCGGCGCGCCGCTGATGCGCGTGCTGGGGAAGCGCCCATCGCGGAAGAACCCGACGATGTGCAGCAGCTGCTTCGATTTCATGGCCAGCCACCACGGCGGGGCCGAGATCGAGTGCAGCTTCCTGTTCGCGGATGTCCGGGGCTCCACGACGATCGCGGAACGGATGTCGGCGGGGCAGTTCCGCTCCCTCCTGGACCGGTTCTACGCAACCGCGTCCGGGGTCGTCTTCGGCCACGACGGCAGCGTCGACAAGTTCGTCGGCGACGAGCTCGTCGCGATGTTCTTCCCCCTCCTCAGTGGTGATCGCCACGCCGCCCGTGCGATCGAGGCAGCCGAGGCCCTGCTCCGGGCGACGGGTCACGCCGATCGCGGCGGACCGTGGCTGCCACTCGGAGCCGGCGTCCACACCGGCCCTGCCTGGGTCGGCGCGGTCGGGGACGAGACGCACACCGAGCTGACCGCGCTCGGCGACACCGTCAACACGACGTCACGCCTGGCCGCAGCAGCCGGCCCCGGCGAGATCATCGTCAGCCTCGCCGCGGCGCAGGCCGCGTCGATGGACGCCGGCCTCGAACGTCGCTCGCTCGATCTCAAGGGCAAGCAGGCGCCGACCGAGGTGGTCAGCCTCCGCGTCGACTGACCCTCAGGCCCGGAGGGGAGCCTGTCCGACGTCGGCGAGGGCCATGGCGTAGATCTCGGCACCGTCGAGGCCGCGCGACGGGGACGTGAAGACCCCGAGGTCCTCGACCAACCGCTGCTCCAGGCGCGTGGCGGCGATCCCGTCGACGATCCGCGCGGCACGGGCGGCGGCCCGCATGACCTGGCGGGTTTCGGGCCGGATCGGGTCGTCCCAGAACCAGCCGTCACTGGCGAACATCGCGAGGCGCCAGCGCCCCGCCTCGAGCAGCTCCAGCAGCCGGCCGCGGGTCGCGTCGTCGGCGTCCGGCCAGTTGCACGCCGCGAACTCGGCGGCGGGAACCACCCCGCTGATCACGTCGATGTACGCATCGCGGGCGGCATCGGGATCGCGACCGCCGACCGCCTGGGCGAACGCGACGGCGGTGACCGCGTCGATCGAGCCGGCGAGGCGTTCGAACGCGGCCCGGAGTGGCGCCTTCCAGCGGCCGTCGTCGGCATCGGGGCACTCCGCGCCCCAGCGAGCGATCCCGTGATGGCAGCTCCATGACGTCCGATCGCGGATGGCAGCTCGCTCCGTGTCCGGGTCGGCGATCGCCGCGGCGACGACGTCATCGAGCGCCACGATGTCGAACCCGCGATCCGGGTCGCCCGGGCCGGGCGTGACCAGGCGCTGGAGGAAGAGGTCGCGGAACTGCTGGTGGTGGCCGTACAGCTCGCCGTCCGTCGCCACGACGGCCAGCGGCGCGTCGATCGGAGCGGGCCCGCCGAGCAGCCGCGGGACGACGCGCTCCCGCGCGAATCGATCCGCGTCGGCGGTCGCCTCCGGCTCGAACGACACCGACGCCGACAGCCCGGAATCGTAGAAGAGGACGACGATGGATCGGCCGCTGCCGAGCTCGACCCGATAGGGCCGGCGGGTGTCGATCCCGCCCCCGGCCGCCTGCCACGGGGCGAGGATCGTGAATGCGATGCCCTGGGCGGCCGCCTCGCGCAGGGTCGCGAGGTCCACGGCGGTCTCGGGCAGCCAGAGCCCGGCCGGCCGGCGCCCGAACCGATGCGCGAAGTCGCGGATGCCCCACGCGATCTCCGTCCGCCGGTCGGCCACGGAGGCGAGGGGCAGGATCGTGTGGTGGTAGGCCTGGGCGATCGCCCCGGCGCCGTCGGCCACGAACCGGGCGTGGGTCGCGGGATCCGCCTCGGCGAGCCACGAGGCGAGGGTCGGACCGAGGTCGAAGGAGAGACCGCGCAGCGTGCCGCGTTCGGCGTTGGGCCGGTAGCACTCGGCGTTGACGCGCTCGTTCCAGTCATGGAACGGTGCCGCCGACGGCTCGACCGGCACGCGGCCGGTCCACGGATCGAGCCGCGACGGCTGGTAGAAGTGGGCGTGGACCGCCAGCCGGGCGCGCGTCACTCGGCGGCCGTGACCTCGACGCGCTGGGTCACGGTCAACGTCCAGCGCTCGCCGGGCGCGAGCCGGAGGGGCTCGGCGAGGAGCGTCGTGCTGCCCTGGTAGACGAGCTCGAACCCGGCCTCCGAGTTGGAGACCGTCCGGATCGGACCGATCCAGGCGTCCACCGGGTGATCGGTCGTCGTCTCGATCATGATCCCCAGGAAGTCGTTGCCGGCCGCGAGCCGGTCGATCCCGACGGCGTCGCGTGTGGCGTCGTGGGCGGTGCGCTCGCCGCCGACCTCGATCCACGCGGAGGGGTTGCCGCCGCCGCCCAGCAGCATCGTCGACCACTCGACCACGACGACCGCGTCGAGCACCGGGCTGCCTTCCGAACCGCGATGCGTGATCTCCAGGCCGAGGGTCAGCTCCGGATCGCGCCGGCCGCCGCCGACCTCGACGGTCCGGACGGCTTCGACCGGCGCCTCTGAACCGTCCGTGGCCCGGATCGAGCCGCGCCGGCGAGCGACCAGGCGGTCCGCCGTCAGCGCGTCCAGCGTCCACGAGCCGTCGCGCAGGTCGCCGAGCTCCTCGGCCACTCCCGACAGCGCGTCCTCCGGCGCCGTCCCGGCAGGGAGCACCCGGACGAGTCCGGAGCGCCGCTCGTAGTCGTCGTAGCGGAGATGGTCGAGGAGCCCCGCCTGCTTGACCAGCACGATGTCGTGGATCGAGGCCGGGGCGCCGCCCTCGGTCGCCTCCGCCGGGTGATCGCCGCCCTCCTCGTGGCGGCGGAGCGTCTCGTGGTAGGCCTCCGGCCGGCGGCGCATGACGGCCGCCAGCGGGAACGGGGTGGCGCGCAGATCCCAGCGGGCGATCCCGCCACCCTCCTCGAGCTTGACGGTCAGGAACTGGCCGGACCCGGCAAGGACCGCCTCGTCGCGCCCGTCGAGGTCGACGTCGCGGAGGACGCCGCTGGCCGCGCCGTGGCCGACCGCCAGGTCCTCGGCCGCGATCAGGTGCGACAGGTTGGCGACCCGCAGGTCCGGCAGGTAGATCCCGCCGAACAGGCCGTGCCAGTAGGGATCGTTGGACTGGCCGGCCAGGAGATGGTCGAGCGCCTCCGCGTGGGCGGGCCCGGCGGGCATCGCGTGGACGAGGTCGCTGGTCGCCAGCATCTGCTTGTGGAGGTCGTTGATCTCCCGGTACCGGATCTGGAAGTTGCGCCAGATCGCGCCGCGCAGCCAGCGGGCCTCGGGGCGATGGGCGGCCCGCGCGTTCCGGAGCGCCGTCCCGAAGGCGAGGCCCTCGTCGGCGGGGAGGGCCCACTCGCCCATCTCGGCGTAGGAGCCGGTCGGGAGGTAGACCCGGCCGACCGGCCGATGGGCGGCCGTCCAGTCCGACGGCGTCGTCGTGGTCAGCCAGTCGGCGTTGGCATCGAGCGCCTCGAGGAACCGCTCCACCCAGCGACCCTCGCCCCAGCAGTGCTGCCAGGTCGTGGGCCAGGCGCCGAACTTCTCGCCGTCGTCGCCCATCGTCCCGAGCCGTTCGCCGTCCTCGGTCGCGTGGTCGCGGAGATAGCCGATGACGTCGTCGACCTCGGCGAACGGGATCCGGTAGCGCAGGCCCTGCTCGGTGCCGAACACCGTCAGGACCTTGCCCTGGTCGTCGGTCGTGTACGAGCCCCACAGGTCGTCCTCGGGGATCGCGGCAGCGCGGAAGTGGGCATCATCGAGCACGGTCCACTCGTAGCCCGCCGACACGAGGGCGGTCGGAAGATCCGGCTCCCAGACCCGCTCGGCGAGCCACGCGCCGCGCGGCCGGCGGCCGAAGATCCCCTCGATCTCGTCGGCCATCCGGACGAGCTGGCCGACGCGGTCCCGCTCGGGCAGGGCGGCGAGGACCGGCTCGTACCAGCCGCCGCCGAGGATCTCGACCTGGCCCCGCTCGGCGAGGGCGGCCAGGCGGGCGATGAAGTCCGGTCGCTCTGCGCCGAGCCAGGCGAGCAGGGGCCCGGTGTAGTGGAGGGCGACCCGGACGCCGGGATGGCGCTCGAGGGCCTCGACCATCGGGAGGTAGGCCTGATCGTAGGTCTCGGCGATGACCCAGCCGAAATTGCCCACCGGCTGGTGGTTGTGGAGGGTCAGGGCCAGGGCGATTCGGCGCGTCACGAGGTCTCCTCCGGAGGTCGGTCGCCGTCGCGAGCCTGCGCTCCGTCGCGAACATTGTGGCCAACGGCCATTGACGTCGCAGCGACGTCTCTGTTAGGGTCCCTAAACCGGTTTGCTAAACCGGTTTTGCCGACCCAAATGATACACACCCCGCAACCCTCGACATCGGGTCGAGCGAGGAGCGCCGGCGGTGGGGGCGGCAACGGTTCCAGCCGAAGTGAGGAGCGGCAGTGGAGCAGGTCGCGCGACGGATCACGATCGCGGATGTGGCCGAGCGGGCGGGCGTCAGCAAGACGGCCGTCTCGTTCGCGTTCAACAACCCCGATCGGCTGAACGCCGCGACCGCCAGCCGGATCCTCGAGATCGCGGGCGAGCTCGGCTACCGGCCCGACCCCGTGGCCCGGATGCTGACCCAGCGCCGGACCGGGGCGATCGGCGTGCTGACGCCGCAGGATCTCTCGGTCATCTTCAGCAACCCGTTCTTCGGCGCGTTCAGCGCCGGGATCGCGGGCGTGGCCGAGGAGGGCGGCTACGGCCTCCACTTCATCTCGCCCCTCCATGGCTCCCTGTCGCGGGCGATCCACCGCGCGACCGTCGACGGCGTCGTGGCGATCGGCCTGACCGATGACC
The DNA here is from genome assembly GCA_035699725.1 of Candidatus Limnocylindrales bacterium. Lineage (GTDB taxonomy): Bacteria > Chloroflexota > Limnocylindria > Limnocylindrales > CSP1-4 > CF-46. The sequence continues at coordinate 6,124 of DASSPG010000049.1, forward strand.
ACGAGGAGATCGGCGAGATCCGGCGGGCCGGCCTGCCGATGGTCCTCGTGGACTCGAACACGACGGACGGCCTCGCCTCGGTCGATGTCGACGATGAGGGCGGGGCGCGCCAGGCCGCGCGCCACCTCCTCGAGCTCGGGCATCGCGACCTCGCGATCCTCGCGATCGACGGGCCGCGGCCCGGCGGCGATGACGAGGCCGGCGTCGTGGGCCGCCGCCTGCGCGGGTATCGCGAGACGCTCGGCGAGGCCGGGGTGGCCGTGACCGAGGAGGTGCTCGCGGTGGGACCCGCGAGCATCGCCGGCGGGCGGGCGGCGTTCGCCCGGCTCTGGGACGCGGGCCGCCGGCCGACGGCGGTCCTGGCGATGAGCGACGCGATGGCGATCGGCGCCATCCGCGCAATTCATGATCGGGGGCTGACGGTCCCCGGCGACATCAGCGTCGTCGGCTTCGACGACATCGATCTCGCCGAGGCGACCGACCCGCCCCTGACCACCGTCCACCAGCCCGTCCGGGGCAAGGGTGAGACGGCCGTTCGGCTGCTGCTGGCGATCATGGACGGGCGCGATCCCTCGCCCGGCCACCGCCGGCTCGAGACGCGGCTCGTGGTCCGGTCCTCGACCGGCCCCGCGCCGCGGGCAGACGGGAGGTGACGGCGGGCAGACCGAAGTCAGCCTGACGAGTCGCGGACCCCGAACCGTGGGTCGCCCAACGCGATCGCACCGGAAGCCGCCGCTCCGACGGCGACGACGAGCCGGCCCGGCCGGCCATCCATCCACCAGGAGGAGAAGTCACAGCACATGAACACGAAGCTCCGGGTGCTCAGCACCCTCGGCGCCCTGGCCATCGTGGTCGGCGCCTGCACCGGCGGCGCGACGAAGTCGCCAAGCTCCACGGGCACGACGCCCAGCGCCGGCGCGACCGCCGGGGCGAGCGGTGGCGCCACCGGCGCCCTGAAGGGCGAGCTCACCATCTGGCACTCCTACGGCTCGGGCGCGGGCACCGAGGCGACCGCCCTCAAGACGGTCACCGACAAGATCCAGGCCGCCAACCCGGACCTGAAGCTCACGATCCAGGACGTCAAGTTCGACGACCTGTTCAAGAAGTTCGAGCTCGAGGCCGCCAGCGGCGGCGGGCCCGACCTGTTCATCGCCCCGAACGACAGCCTCGGCAAGGAGGCCCGCGCCGGGCTCTTCCTCGACGTCACCTCCAAGCTCGAGGGCAAGCTCGGCAACATGTCCGAGGTCGCCGTCGAGGGCTCCAAGGTCGACGGCAAGCTGTACATGGTTCCCGAGTCGCTGAAGGCCGTCGCGGCGTACTACGACAAGTCCAAGGTCACGACCCCGCCGGCGACCACCGACGAGCTCCTCGCCGGGATCAAGAGCGGCTCGATCAAGGCCGGCTTCCTGCGTGGCTCGTATCACGCGTTCGGCTTCTGGGCCGCCTTCGGCGGGAAGCTCATGGACGACAAGGGCAAGTGCGTCGCCGATACCACGGGTGTCGGTGATGCCTACAACTACTTCAAGGAGACCGCGGCGGCCGGCGCCACGTGGTACGAGAAGTACGACGACCTCGCGGCCGACTTCAAGTCCGGCAAGATCAACTACATCGTCGACGGCCCCTGGGCCTCCGGCGGTTACAAGGAGGCGCTCAAGGACAACCTCGCGGTCGCGCCGATGCCGGCCGGCCCGAAGGGCCCGTCCCAGCCCCTGACCGGCGTCGACGGCTGGTACATCAACACGAACGCCAAGGACCCCGACCTCGCGGTCAACTTCGCGCTCGAGATGATCAAGCCCGAGAACGAGCAGGTCTTCGTCGACGTCGCCGGGCACATCCCGGCCGACACGACCCTCACCATCGCCGATCCGCTCACCCTGAAGTTCGCCGAGGCGGTCAAGACGGGCTTCCCCCGCCCGCAGAACACCCAGCTCGACAACTTCTGGGGCAACTTCGACAACGCTCTGACGCTCGTCATGACGAAGGGCGAGGACGGCCTCAAGGCCGCCACCGACGCCTGCGTCGCGATGAACGCCGCCAACAAGATCCAGTAGCCACGAGGATCGCTCCGGGCGCCGGCTTCGCCGGCGCCCGGACGACACGCCCGCCGCGGCGTACGATCGCGGTCACGCACCGATCAGCCCCGGACCCCCACCGCTTTCTGAGGACCCGGTCATGACCGCCCCTGCGATGTCGCTGCCGCAGCCGCGCCGCCGGCGCCTCACGCCAGACGCGCGGACGGCGGTCCTGTATCTCCTGCCGGCATTCCTGGTGATGGGCGTCATCACCTTCTATCCGCTCCTGTTCCAGACGTGGATGTCGTTCACCGATTTCGGGCTGAAGAACCTCAACCCCCGCAACCCGGCGCCGAACCTCGTCGGGCTCGACAACTACATCCAGATCATCCAGAGCAAGCTGAACATCCCGAACTTCGAGTTCCTGCGGCTGCTCTTCTTCAACCTCTGGTGGGCGTTCTCCAACGTCGTGATCCACGTGATCCTGGGGGTCGGGATCGCGCTCCTGCTGAACACCAACGGGCTCCGCTTCCGGCGCTTCTACCGGGCCCTGTTCATCCTCCCCGTGATCATCCCGCCGCTGATCGTCGCGACGGTCTGGCGGTATCTCTTCGACGACAGCAACGGCGCCATCAACACCGTCCTGCAGGGGATCGGCGTCCTGTTCAAGATCCCGCCCGAGACGTTCAAGATCGACTGGCTCGGCCAGGTCAACGATCCGATCCCGTTCATCCCGCTGCCCCTCGCGTACTTCGCCCTGCTCACCGCGAACTCCTGGCTGGGCTGGCCCCTCAACGCGGTCGTCGCGACGGGCGCGCTCCAGAGCGTGCCGCCGGACCTGTACGAGGCGGCCGAGATGGACGGCGCGAACGCCTGGCAGCGCTTCAAGGTCGTGACGCTGCCGTTCCTGCGGCCGGCGATGGTGCCGTACGCGATCTACGGGTTCGTCATCACGTTCAACCTGTTCTTCCTGTCGTTCTTCATGTCCGGGGGTGGACCGTTCGGGCGGACCGAGCTGTTCGTCACCCAGGCCTACAAGCTGGTGAACGACTTCCAGCTGTACGGCGTGGCCGCCGCGTTCTCCGTGATCCTGTTCTTCCTGCTTCTCGGGATCACGCTCATCACGAACCGACTGGCGCGGGCGACCGCCAGCTACGCGGAGTAGCCCAGATGGCACAGACCGACGTCATCCCCGTCCCCCCGCTCACGACCACCGAGCCGCGCCCGATGACCAGGCTCCGGCGCCACGCGCCGCGGGGCAAGCTGACGACCCGGAGCCAGATCGCCCTCCAGGCGCTCTGCCTGCTGATCGCCTTCACGGTCCTCTTCCCGATCGTCTGGATCTTCTCCCTGGCGCTGGATCCGCGCGACCTGGCCCGTCCCGACGGCCTGATCCCGCCCGGCGCCTCCCTCGACGCCTTCGCCCGGGTGATCGCCCAGCCGACGAGCGACGAGATCAGCCTGATCGAGCTCGCCCGGAACAGCTTCGTCCTCGCGACGTTCGTCGCCGGCTTCTCCGTCTTCGTCGGCGTGCTCGCGGCCTACGCGTTCTCGCGGCTCAAGTTCCGGGGCCGGGAGCTCCTGATGATCGTGATCCTCGGCGTGCTGATGCTGCCGGCCGTCGCGACGATCGCGCCCCTCTTCATCATGCTGAACGGCCTGAGCAACGTGCAGCTGCCGCTGATCGGCGAGATCGAGATCCGGCGCTCGCTGATCGGCGTCGGCCTGGCGATCGTGTCGGGCGCGCTGCCGTTCGCGATCTGGAACCTGAAGGGCTACCTCGACACGATCCCCAAAGAGCTCGAGGAGGCAGCCGCGGTCGACGGCTGCACCCAGAACCAGACCTTCTTCAAGATCGTCCTGCCGCTCGCCACCCCGGCCCTCGCGGTGACGGCGTTCCTCGGGTTCGTGGCGGGCTGGACGGACTTCTACTTCGTCTCGATCTTCCTGAACTCGCCCGACGAGGGATTCACGCTCTCGCTCGCGCTGAACAAGATGGTCGGCTCGTTCGGGCAGACCAAGTGGTCCGATTTCGCGGCGTTCGCAATCCTGTTCGCGGCGCCGGTGTCTCTCGTGTTCTTCTTCTTCCAGAAGTACATCGTCGGCGGCCTGGCGGTCGGTGGGGTCAAGGGCTGATCCGGCCCACGCCCGCCGGTCCGGCCGACGGAACAGGAGGCGCCCATGTCGTTTCCGTTCCTTCCGGGGGGAGCGATCCTCGCGGCGGCGATTCTGATCGGTGCCCTGACCGCGTTCAGGCTGCTCCTGGGGGCCATCGACCGCGCGATCGCCGGCGTCCGCGACACGGCGGTCCCGGGGATCGTGGCCGGGCTCCGCATGTGGGGCTCCCGGCGGCCGTCTCCGGCCGGCATGTCGGGGGGCCCGACCAGCCCGTGGTCGCTGGCCGGGATGGAGGGCTGGCCGATCGCACCGCTGCCCGCGCCGGATCGCGACGTGGCCGTTCCCCGAGAGGCCACCTCGCAGCCAGAGGTGATCGATCTCGGGACGCGGCGGATCGATCCCCGGGATCGCCCCCGCCGCTGAGGCCTCGTCGGGTCATCGCCGGCGCCGTCGGGCTCGTCGTCGCCGCGGTCGTGGCCGGCTGCTCGCCGGCGCCCTCGCCGCCCACGTCGGCTGGACCATCGCCATCGGCCACGGTCCCGGCCTCCAGCTCCGCGGCGTCGCCCGTCGGGGCCGCCCCCACCTGCCCGCCGCTCGGCGCCCAGCCATCCGGGGCCATCCCCGCCGCGCTCGGCCGGCCCGGCTGGTGGCGTGGCCGCGTCTTCTACGAGATCTTCGTTCGCAGCTTCGCCGACTCCGACGGCGACGGGATCGGGGACCTGCGCGGAGCCACCGCCCGCCTCGACCACCTCAACGACGGCGACCCCGCCACGACGTCCGACCTCGGGATCACCGGGATCTGGCTGATGCCGATCGCCGAATCGCCGAGCTACCACGGCTACGACGTGACCGACGAGACCGCCGTCGAGGCCGACTACGGGACGCTCGCGGATCTGCGGGCATTCGTCGCCGCCGCCCACGAGCGAGGGATCGCCGTGGTCACGGACCTGGTCCTCAACCACACCTCGAACCAGCACCCGTGGTTCCGTGAATCCGACGCCGGCACCGGGCGCCAGGACTGGTACGTCTGGTCCGACACGGACCCGGGCTACGGTGGTCCCGACGGCCAGATGGTCTGGCACCCCTCGGGCGGGCGCTGGTACTACGGCCTGTTCGGGCGGGGGCTGCCGGACCTCAACGTGGCGAACCCGGCCGTGGCCGCCGAGATGGCCATGGTCGCCCGGTTCTGGCTCGAGGACGTCGGGATCGACGGGTTCCGGCTCGACGCGATCAAGCACCTGATCGAGGATGGCCGGAACCAGGTCCACACCGAGGCGACCCATCGGTGGCTCGGGGACTTCCGCGACGGGATCCACGCCTACGCCCCGGACGCGCTCCTCGTCGGCGAGGTGTACGACCTGTCGGTGGCGGTCGCCCGCTACGTGCCCGAGGACGTCGACCTGGCCTTCGACTTCGACCGCGCCCAGGCGACGATCGATTCGATCCGGCGCGGCGACGCCGCGGCACTGCTGTCCGTGCTGGCCGAGGACGCCGAACTGTTCGGGGCGGACGAGACGGCCGGATTCCTGACGAACCATGACCAGTCGCGGATCGCGAGCCAGCTCCGCGAGGACCCGGCGGCGCTGCGCCTGGCCGCGGGCCTCCTGCTGACCGGGGCGGGCACGCCGTTCCTGTACTACGGCGAGGAGATCGGCCTCACCGGCGAGAAGCCCGACGAGCTGATCCGGACCCCGATGCCGTGGACCGGGGACGGGCCGGCGGCCGGGTTCACGACGGGGACGCCGTGGGAGCCGCTCGCGGCCGGCTGGGAGACGCGGAACGTGGCGGCCCAGGTGGACGACCCCGGCTCGCTCCTCGCGGCCTATCGCGATCTCATCGACCTGCGGGCCTCGCAGCCCGCTCTTGCGCTCGGGACGTCCGTACCGCTCGAGTCATCCGACACGGCCGTCGCCGCGTTCCTGCGCGCCCGGGCCGATGGTCCGGGTCGCGTCGTCGTGGTCGCCAACGTCGCCGACCGGGCCGTCGCGGCGCCGGCCCTGGAGCTCGTGGATGGGCCGCTGTGCGGCACGTCGACGGCACGGGTCGTGTACCGGACCGGCATCTCGACGCCAGCGGATCTCGCCGTTGCCGCGCCCACCATCAACCCGTCCGGCGGCCTCGGGCCGTGGACGCCGTTCCCGGAGCTCCCACCGCGGAGCGTCACCGTCATCGACCTCGGAGGCTGACCCCGTGCCCATCGACGTCCCGGCCTGGGCGGCCGACTCCGTCTTCTACCAGGTGTTCCCCGACCGCTTCGCGCGGAGCGGCCGGGTGCCGGCGCCCGGGCCGTTCGAGCCGTGGGAGGGCCCGCCCACGGCCATCGGCTACAAGGGCGGCGACCTGCTCGGCCTGGTCGATCGGCTCGATGACCTGGCGGACCTCGGGGTCACCGGCCTCTACCTGAATCCGGTGTTCACGGCCGCCTCGAACCATCGCTACAACGCGACCGACTACCTGTCCGTGGATCCGCTGCTCGGCGGCGACCCGGCGCTCCGTACGCTCCTGGACGAGGCCCACGAGCGCGGCATCCGGGTCCTGCTCGACGGGGTCTTCAACCATTCCGGGCGCGGCTTCTTCCCGTTCCAGCACGTCCTCGAGTCCGGGACGGCGTCGCCGTACCGCGACTGGTTCTACCTCGACGACGATGTCCTGGCCGGCCGGCGCTGGGTCGACGCCTACCCGCCGGGCGACCGGGCCGGTCACCACGACCGTGCCGGCTTCCGCGCGTGGTGGAACATCCCGTCGCTGCCCAAGCTCCGGGTCGAGAACCCGGCCGTGCGCGCGTTCCTCTTCTCGGTCGCCGAGCACTGGCTCCGCTTCGGGATCGACGGCTGGCGCCTGGACGTGCCGGCCGAGATCGAGGACGAGACGTTCTGGCCCGAGTTCCGGGCCCGGGTGCGGGCCGTCCGGCCGGACGCCTACCTCGTCGGGGAGATCTGGACCGAGGCACCGGAGTGGCTTCGCGGCGATCGGTTCGACGCCCTGATGAACTATCCGCTCGGGCTGGCCATCCTTGGCTTCGCCAGCGGCGGGCGCGTGAACCAGGCGGCGATCAACGGCCAGGCCGACTACCGCCGCTACCTCAAGCCCATCGACGGACCGGCCTTCGGCGAGCGGGTCCGCCGGCTGCTCGCGATCCACGATCCGGCGATCACGAGCGTCCAGTACAACCTCATCGGGAGCCACGACGCGCCGCGACCCCGGACGTGCCTCGCCGGTGATGTCGCCGCGCTCCGGCTCGCGACGCTGCTCCTGCTGACCCTGCCCGGAACGCCCTCGATCTACTACGGCGACGAGCTCGGGATGGAGGGCGGACCCGATCCGGACTGCCGGCGCGGCTACCCGGTCGTGCCGAGCGAGGCCGAGTTCGCGATGCGGGCGTTCACGCGCGCTGCCATCCATGCCCGGCGCGACCACATCGCGCTGCGCCGTGGGACGGTGGCGGTCGCTGCGGCCGAGCGAGGGGCGATCGCGCTCGCGCGCGAGGCCGATGGGGCGACGGCGCTCGTGGCGGTCAACAGCGGTCGGGAGCCGGCCCGGCTCGTCGTCGATGCCGGGCGCATCGCCGGGCTGACATCCGTGGCGTTGCCGGAGGTCGCCGCGGGCCATGTCGTCGACGGCGGGACGATCGAGCTGCCCGCCCAGGGTGCGCTCGTCCTGGTCTGACGCGCCGGGTCAGCCGCCCTGGTTGGCGGCGATCGCGGCGCGGCTGGCGTTCCGGCGCTCGGCCGCCTCGCTGGCCGCGGCCGCGGCGGTCTCGCGGGCGGCGGCCGCCGCGGGCAGGTACATCGTCTCGATGTAGTCGTGGAGCATCCGGGTCGTGGAGAAGCGCCAGAGCGAGGCGGCCATCGAACGGCGCATCAGGTCCACCCACGCGCTCGGCAGGCCGGCGGCGTCGCGCTCGTAGTACGTCGGCACGACCTCTTCCTCGAGGATCCGGTAGAGATCCTGCGCGTCGGACCAGTCCTGGGCCCCCTCGTCGGGGTTCGTCTCGCGACCGCCGATCGCCCAGCCGTTGTCGCCGACATAGCCCTCATCCCACCAGCCGTCGAGGACGCTGACGTTGACCGCGCCGTTCATCGCGGCCTTCATCCCGCTCGTTCCGGACGCCTCCAGGGGGCGACGCGGGTTGTTGAGCCAGACGTCCACGCCGGCCACGAGGTAGCGCCCGATCCGCATGTCGTAGTCCTCGAGGATGAACACCCGGCCGCGGAGCCGCTCCGAGCGCGATCGGCCGAAGATCTCCTGGATCACCTGCTGACCGGGCCGGTCGGCCGGATGGGCCTTGCCGGCGAACACGACCTGGACCGGACGCTCCTCGTTCCACAGGATCCGGGCGAGGCGATCGAGGTCCGAGAACAGGAGTCCGGCTCGCTTGTAGGTCGCGAAGCGGCGGGCGAACCCGATCGTGAGGATGTCCGGATCGAGCGCGGTCTCGAGCGCCTCGAGGACCGCCGGCGATTCACCGTGCCGCGCGAACTGGCTGCGCAGCCGGCGCCGGGCGAAGATCGCGAGCTCGAGCTTCTCGCGCTGGTGGGCCTCCCAGAGATCGGCCGTCGCGACCTCTCCGAGGTGCTCCCAGAACGCCCCGACGTCGCTCTCCTCGTCGAGGTCGTCGAGGTCGGCGTCGAGCTCGCGGTGGAGGGTCTCGCCCATCGCGTTGCCCATCCACGACGGGACGTGGATGCCGTTCGTCACGCCGCGGATCGCGTGGGGCGAGATGCCGGTCCAGGTCGCATCGGCAGTCCGCGCGTGGAGCTGGCTCACGGCGTTCGCGTCGTTCGTCAGGCGGAGCGAGAAGCCGGTCATGTCGAACTGCGTGGGATCGCCGTCCGCGCCGAGGCCGATCTCGAGCACCCGGTCGATCGCGACGCCGCCGGTCTGGGGTCGTCCGTCGCCGTCGAGGAGCGGCCCGGCGACCTGTCGGACGAGGTCCGCGGCGAAGCGCTCGTTGCCGGCCGAGACCGGGGTGTGGATCGTGAACACGCTGTCGCGCCGGACCCGTTCCCAGGCCGTCTCGAGATCGAGCCCGGTCGCGACGAACTCGCGCGCCCGCTCGGCGAGCAGGAACGCCGAGTGGCCTTCGTTGAGGTGCCAGACGGCCGGGTCGATGCCGAGCGAGCGGAGGGCGCGAACGCCCCCGACGCCCAGGACGAGCTCCTGGTGGAGGCGCATCTCGCGGCCGCGGACGTAGAGGATGTGGGTGATCGGGCGGTCCGCGTCGCTGTTCTCGGGGATGTCGGTGTCGAGGAGGAGGACCGGAGTCCGGCCGACCTGGACGCACCACACCGCGACCTGGAGATCGCGGCCGGGCAACGCGACGGTGACCGTCAGCGGCTCGCCGTCGCGGGCCTGCACCCGGCTGACCGGCAGGCGGCTCAGGTCGTAGTCGGGGTAGGCGTGCTCCTGGTGGCCGTCGGCGTCGATCGTCTGGTGGAAGTAGCCACGCCGGTACATCAGCCCGACGCCGATGAACGGCAGCGCCATGTCCGACGTCGTCTTCATGTGATCGCCGGCAAGGACCCCGAGGCCGCCCGAATAGATCCCGAGCGACTCGTACAGGCCGTACTCGGCACAGAAGTAGGCGATGGGCCCGGGCAGCTCGTCGGCGTGGTGGCGGACGAACCAGCGGTCCGAGCCGTTGGCGAGGTAGCGCTCGAAGTCGCGCAGGACGTCGCGGACCTCGACCATGAAGCTCGTGTCGTCGAGGAGGCGGCCCCAGTCGACCGGTCCGGCCAGGACGGGGATCGGGTTGCGGTGGCGGGTCCAGACCTTGCGGTCGATCCGGCTCCAGATCACCCGCGTCCGGGGATGCCACGCCCAGTACAGGTTGTAGGCGAGGGCGCGCAGGCCCTCGAGCTGGGGCGGCAGGCGGAAGGAGGCCCCGGGGATCGTGGGAACGATGACGCGCGTCGGCATTGAAGACCGCATGATAGCCCGCCTCGGGCCGCGGGTGTGAACCGGTTTAGGCCGGGTCGGGGCGGGCGTTGGCCGCGGGCTCCGACGCGGCTCCGCTCGCTCTCCCGTCCCGTCGGCCGATCACGGCCCCGGATTCCCGCCCCACGGTTGTGTGCGACGAGATCCACGTCGCCCGGGAGCCGGACTGCACGATTCTCTCGTGGGCGGGCAGGAATCGACAACATCGGGCTCATTCCGACCAAATCGGGCTTCTGCCGATCCCGAACGTGTCGGATGCGCCCGCCCCGCGAGAATCCGTGCCACGTCGGGCGGGCTACCATGCGCGGATGCCGCTTCGGATCGCGATGATCGCCGCGGAGTGCGAGCCCTGGGCCAAGACCGGCGGTCTCGGCGACGTCGTCGATGCGCTGTCGCGCGCGCTCGGGCGGGTGCCCGGCGCGACCTCCGGGCCGGTCGAGGTCTTCCTGCCACGCTATCGGTCCGTGCCGGTCCCGACCACGACCGCCGGCAGCCGGACGGTCCGCGTTCCGGACCCGCAGGCCGCGGACGGCGTGACCGACCTGATCATCGTGGACGTCGTCGCCGACGGCTACCGCCTCCGCCTGGTCGACCATCCGGCCGCCTTCGACCGCGACGGGATGTACGGCCCGCCCGGTGGCGGTGATTTCGCCGACAACGCCTGGCGGTACGGCCTGTTCTGCCGAGCCGCCCTCGAGACCCTCCGCACCGAGCCCGAGACGCCGGTCGACATCCTCCATCTCCACGACTGGCACAGCGGCCCGGCCGCCATCCAGCGCGACGCCTGGCTGGACGATGACCCGGTCCTCGGCCGGGCGGCGATCGTCATGACCCTCCACAACCTCGCCTACCACGGCTGGACCGGCCGCGAGGAGCTCGGTCAGCTGGGCCTGGTCCCGGGCGGCGGCGTCCTGCCCGCCGATGCCGACGGCGTCGACCTGATCCGCGAGGGCATCGTCCGGGCCGAGGTCGTCAACACCGTCTCGCCCGGGTTCGCGCGGGAGGCCCTGACCGAGGCCGGGAGCTTCGGCCTGGCCGACGCGCTGGCGGCCAAGGGCGACCGCTTCGTCGGGATCCTGAACGGCCTCGACACGGCCGTGTGGGACCCCGCTCACGACGCCGACCTGGCGGCGCCCTTCTCGGCCGCCGACCTGTCGGGCAAGGCGGCGTGCCGGGCAGACCTCCTCGAGCGGCTCGGGTTCGACCCGGCCGACGACGGCCCGGTCCTGGGGATGATCGGCCGGCTCGACCCGCAGAAGGGGTTCGACCTTGTCCACGATGCCGCCCCACGGCTGGGCGCGGCGGGTGCCCGGATCGTCGTCCAGGGCTCGGGCGACCCGCAGCTGGCCGCGGGCCTCCGCGCGCAGGCCGCGGCCGATCCCACTCGGATCGCACTCATCGAGCGCTTCGACCGGGCGATGGCCCGCCGGATCTACGCCGGCGTGGACTTCTTCCTGATGCCGTCGCGCTTCGAGCCGTGCGGGACCGGCCAGATGGTCTCGCTCCGCTACGGGACGCCGCCGATCGTGCGCCGGACCGGCGGTCTCGCCGACAGCGTCGTGGACGAGCGGACCCGGCCGGGGGAGGGGACCGGGTTCGCGTTCGACGCGGCGACACCGGACGCCCTGGCCGAGGCCTGCGAGGCGGCGATCACGATGCGGGCCGCGGGCGGCGCCGACTGGGACGCGCTCGTGGCGCGCGGGATGGCGGTCGACTTCGACTGGGACCGCGGCTCGGCGCCGCGCTACGCCGCGCTGTACGAGCGCGCCCTGGCGATCCGGCGCGGCTGATCCACGACGGGCGGGTCAGCCGCCCACGGCGGGACCCGTGATCTCGACGAGCACCGCTCCGGTCGCGTTCACGACGATCGTCCGCCCCGACTCCTCGACCAGGCGCGGAACGGATGCCGTCGTCGTGTGGCCGTGGAGCCAGATCGGCGGCG